>CAJXUU010000031.1 GCA_913061325.1 uncultured Saprospirales bacterium
TACACTATCCTCTTCGTCGGCAGCGTCAGATGTGTATAAGAGACAGCATATTGATAAAATAAACCCCGGCTGATAAATCATTTCAATTAATCACTTTCTTAAGTCTTGCCTCATAGTCTTACTTCTTTGACTATGTTTTTCATGGATTATTTTTTGTTCATATAAACTTGTTTAGGATAGAGACAAAGAAGTTACTGTCTTGCGCACTAGTAATAATCCATTAATAATAGAATCAACATTATCCTTCACTACGAAATGTAACGTTATAGGAAATAGAACATGTTCATCAAGACATTCTAAATATATATTCCCTCTTCAATTTTCAAAAGAAGCTACTTTCAGGTAACAATTACGTCAATTATTATGAAAAATAGTCTTCTTGCGTTAATTCTGCTATTATTTGGAAATAATCTGCATGGTCAATTACAAGTGTCAGATATAGAGTATTTAGAATATTCTTATCATGATACTCCTAATTTAATGGAGTACAATGATACTTCTTACCTTGTACATAGGTTTCCAAATGAGACAATAATATATAAACTTAAAAATGATGGTGTCTCGTTTTACCATACTTATGATGAACAACCATTTGTAGATAGACAGTCCGGACTATTGTCATTCGATAATATTATTGTTGAATTTCATTTGTCGGGATATATGGTCATGGATTTTACAGAAGGTACAGTATTAGACACTGTCTATTTCTCAAATGAATATAAATATAATTCTTACAGAAAATTGATAAAAGATCGCTTTTTGGTTACAAATATTTGGGATCATAATGCGAAGTCATTTTTATATGTGTATGATATGTTGGAAAAAGAAAGTCATATCATTGATTTTGAATTGTCGAGATATACCTTGTCTGATGAGACTATTTTTTTTATTGATAGTGCTACACAAATCTGTAATTATAACCTCATATTAAATGAAAGAGATTTAATAGAAATTACTGAAGATAGCATCTTCTCATTTGGTTTTGTTGATGATAATCTATATATAATTGATAAAAATAAAATAATCCATATTAATGATCAAGAAGGTATTATTCATTCTATTGATTGTTTTAGTTCATATGATATAATCTTCGGAGTTACTATTATCGAAGACTATATATTTGCAAGAGTTGGGGAGAGTACTGGATCATTGAATTTGACTTGCTATATTATGACTAATTGTGAGTTGATGTTAGAAACAGACAATTTTTATATTCAGCAATCTGAGAATTATCCTGAGGGATTTATTCTGTTGGCCACATTTGGTGGGTTTGAAAGTGCTTCCAGGTTTAAGTGGTTGTCTACTGATAATTTTGATCTTAATGATCTCGATGTATTATCTAGCAGTCCATTTACTCGTGAAGTTGTAATAGGTAACAAATTCTATAAAGTCGGCAATTATTCAAGTTCAATTGGTGAAATTTCGAGTTGTTATGTATATGATTTTACTAATAACACAACAATAGAGTTGAGCCTAGGAAATGGAAAGGAGTATAAACGGATTGATTTAGCTTATAATGGAAATGATCATATTTACTTTTTCGCGATAACAACAGATAATATTTATAAACTATGGAATTAGGATTCATCTAATGATGTTTTTACGCAAATTAGTGTTGATGAACTAAGATCCAATTCTGGTTTATATCGAAACTATTTTGGAGCTCATGCTTCATGTGACAATTTGTTTTTTGCATCCAATGGACATTTATGTGTGACGAAAAATGATCAAACAATTGAGATAGTTGATAATCTATTTTTAAATGAAATTTTAGAGGTTAGTAATGAAGTCCATGTTTTGACAAAGAAAGCGGATTCATTATTTGCTGTAATTGTAGACGAAAACCTCGTTACAGAAAGTATCTTACTTACAACTAGTTCTGTAAGCGGGCCACTATATAGAAACGTAACAAAAAACACTATTTTTCTACGAGATAATATTCACTATAATGCAGATTTGAAAGCAATTGATAGTATTCCAGTTGATGAAAACAGTTTCATATTTAAAGTTCTAAACTCGAGTGGTAATAGTGTTATATATTATCAATGGTTAAACTCACAAGCCCAATATTTCCTTGTCAATACTAATACTGAAATGGTGACTCCCCTTGGTTTATCCTATTCTCAAAGTGAGAAAATTTAAAATGCAAATGATTCAAAATTCCTAATTGTTCGAAAGGCAGAAGATGTTTTTCAACCCAGAGAAGTATTTCTTTTGGATTCATTAGGGAATACAAGTCACCACGAAACACTATATCATAAAGGACCATATTATAAAAATTATCTAAGCTTCAAAGATAACTTACTTACCTATGCATATCCTGGAGAATATGTTACAATTTTTTATCTTTAAAAAGACGAGGAGAGTAAAATAGATACGGTATCGAATGAAAATACAATATATTATATTATTCCGAGCAAACGATGATTTGATTATGCATGTATCGAAAGAAGGGGAATTCAAATTTGTTCATTTATCATGGGATACAGAGCCAGAATATTTCGGAGAGATTGAACTGTTACAGACACTAAAAAGATCATACACCACTGATGAATATATTATTAACCTAATCGAAGACGGTGAATCAGGATCTATTTTGTCAAACAATATGAAGAGTCCACTAAAGAGCTTAATAATTCTATAGCTCTAAACTCTGATATTTCAAGGGCAACTATAGGGGCTGCTTTTACTTCATTGTCAGATAGTACAGAGTTGTTAGTTATAAATGATACATAATACGGAAATGAGTTATATAAACTAAATCTATTTTCTTTAAAGTTAACTTTAGTAAATGATCTTTATGAAGGGCCAATAGGCAGTGATCCTGTTTTTGTAGAACGAATAAATGATGACGTATTCTTCTTGGCACATTCGGAAAATTATTCTACCCAATTATTTAAATATAATGTACTCGGGGATACCATAATGATAGCCAATACACCAGTTGAAAATAAGCTAATTACATACCCCAACCCACTCGTGATTTCATAGCGTTAAATGAAACATTAAAGTCATATATCATTTTTGAAAGTAATGGAAATGTAGTAATGGAGAATAATGCAGGCGGTATAATTACTATTAATATTAATGAACTCTCACAAGGATCTTACTTTTTATCGGGCATAAATTTGTTTGATGAAACAGTAAATACTCAATTTGTGAAATTGTAAACATTGTAGAGAGTATAATTTTCTCATATAGCCATATATTTTCATATATTCATTTTTCAAACAACGAACTCTATGAAAATATCAACGCTCGACTGGATCATTATCATATTATTTATGGTAGTGACGCTAGCCATTGCTCTATGGTCTGCAAGACAATCCGGTAAAAGTGCCAAAGAATATTTCCTCTCAGGTAATAACATGCCATGGTGGATGCTTGGTGTGTCTATGGTCGCTACTACTTTTTCAGCGGATACACCCAACCTTGTAACAGATATCGTAAGAGGTGACGGCGGTATTGCTGGTAATTGGGTTTGGTGGGCTTTTTTGCTTACGGGAATGTTGACTGTATTTGTTTATGCCAGACTTTGGCGTAGAGCAGGCATTGTTACCGATCTTGAATTTTATGAATTACGATATAGTGGCAAATCAGCTTCCTTTTTAAGAGGGTTCAGGGCGATATATCTTGGTGTTTTCTTCAATGTGATGATTATGGCAAGTGTGTTATTAGCTGGGATCAAAATAGGTGGTGTTATGCTAGGATTATCTGCATTACAAACGGTCGGTTTAGTATCTGTGGTTACAGTTTTTTACTCGGCGGTAGGAGGACTCAGAGGAGTAATACTTACTGATGTATTTCAATTTGTGTTGAGTATGATTGGGATGATTGTAGCGACAGTTTTTATTATTAATCTACCAGGAGTTGATGGATTAGAT
Source organism: uncultured Saprospirales bacterium (assembly GCA_913061325.1). Classification (GTDB taxonomy): domain Bacteria; phylum Bacteroidota; class Bacteroidia; order Chitinophagales; family Saprospiraceae; genus CAJXUU01. Next base: position 3,885 of record CAJXUU010000031.1, read on the forward strand.
AACTTAATCACTCACCCGAATGTTGTGGGCAAATTGAATTTTGTCCCTGATTTTAATGACATGGATTTATTAGTTCCATTGTTCTTGATACCTCTTGCTGTGCAATGGTGGAGTACTTGGTATCCTGGTGCTGAGCCAGGTGGAGGAGGATACATCGCACAACGTATGCTTTCAGCTAAAGAAGAAAAAGATGCTGTGAAAGCAACATTATTATTTAATATTACTCATTATGCAATCAGGCCTTGGCCATGGATATTGATTGCATTAGCATCATTGATTGTCTATCCTGATTTAAATTCGATCGCCGAAGCATTTCCTAATATTGAAGCAGATAAGATCGGTAATGATTTAGCCTTTCCTGCGATGTTGACTAAATTACCATCAGGGCTGGTTGGACTTTTATTGGCTGCACTTATAGCAGCTCTTATGTCTACTATTAGTACACACTTAAATTGGGGATCCTCTTACATCGTAAATGATTTTTATGCGAGGTTTTTGAATCAAAAAGCATCGGAAAGCTCTAAAGTCATGATAGGGAGAGTGAGTACAGTAGTATTGATGGTTCTAGCTGCTTTTGTTGCTTTGTATTTACAAAATGCAAAGCAAGCCTTTGATATATTATTACAGATTGGAGCAGGGACAGGTCTATTATTTATACTCAGATGGTTTTGGTGGCGGATCAATGCATACAGTGAAATTGTTGCTATGGTAGTATCGTTTATTATTGCTTTCTATTTCGAAAGAATGTATGATGGTGATTTACTAAACTATGAGAAAATGTGCATTGGAGTAGTTATAACTTCGACTGCATGGATAGTAGCAACCTATTTGACTCCTGCAACTGAACAGGGTACATTACAAAAATTTTATACTAAGATTCAACCAAAAGGTTATGGATGGAATCCAGTTGTAAATAGTCTCTCCGCTGAACAAAAAGATGAAGTTAGGCTCAATGGAGATCCTGGATTGACAAGTCAAATATTGATGATGTTATTGGGTTGTGCTGTTGTCTATACCGCATTATTTGGATCTGGTTGGTTATTGTTAGGTAGTCCTGTGATTGGTAGCATTACTTTGGTAATTTCAGCTGGACTTGCGTATGTATTATTTAAAATGGCTTTTGGCAAAAAGAGTTAATTAGTTCTTTTAGGAGTGTTTATCTTTGTTGGTAGTTGTTAGTTCTTCACAGGGGGCATTATTGTTAGGAATTATATTGGGACCTTCAATGATCGTGGATCGTACCCATTTAATCATTCAACCATTTAACCATTCAAAAATTCAAAAATGGACGTAGCCATAATAGGTGGTGGAGCAGCAGGTTTTTTTTCTGCTTTATCTGTTAAAGAACACCATCCCGAGGCAGTAGTTACTATATATGAGAAGTCAAAGAATCTTCTTTCAAAAGTAAAAATATCTGGGGGTGGAAGATGTAATGTTACCAATGCAGAAACTGATATTAAGCTACTTGCAAAGGCATATCCTAGGGGAGAAAAGAAACTCCGTAAAGCTTTTTATGAATTCAACACTCAACATACGATGGATTGGTTTGAGAGTAGGGGAGTTGCTCTTATTACCCAGGAAGATGGATGCGTATTTCCAGTTTCGCAAGACTCACAGACCATTATCGATTGTTTTTTATCCGAGAGTGAGCGGTTAGGAATTTCTATCAAATTGAGCTGTGGTGTCAAAGCTATTAATCCAAATGAAGAAGGAATAGAACTTGACTTTGGAGAATGGCAAAAGACATTTGATAAGGTGATCGTAGCAACAGGTGGAACTCCTATGAGAAAAGGATTTAAATGGCTAGAAGATCTCAATTTACAGATTAAAGACCCTGTTCCTTCTTTGTTTACTTTCAATATGCCTGATGAAAATATTACTGAACTTATGGGCATAGTTGTAAAAGAAGCTCTAACCAATATTCAAGGCACTAAACTAAAAGGAGATGGACCGCTGTTGATTACGCATTGGGGAATGAGTGGACCAGCAATATTGAAATTGTCAGCGTTTGGTGCAAGGATTTTGAGTGAGTGTAACTATAAGTTTAAAGTGCAAGTAAATTGGGTGAACGAAGTCAATAATGAAAAAGTAGCTCAGGTTCTTGAAGAAATAATAAGGAACGAATCGAATAAAATACTAGCAAATTTCAGACCTTATCTATTACCCGAAAGACTCTGGCATTTTTTAATTGATAGATGTGGTCTTTCTCAACGAGCCAAATGGAGTGAGATAGGAAAAAAAGGTATCAACCGTCTGATTAATATTTTGACAAATGATATTTATCAAGTTAGTGGAAAGACAACTTTCAAAGAGGAATTTGTTACTTGTGGGGGTGTTAGTTTGGATTCTATTAATTTCAAAACAATGGCAAGTCAAGAATACCCGAATCTATATTTCGCAGGTGAACTGACTGATGTGGATGGTATTACTGGTGGGTATAATTTTCAATCCGCATGGACGACTGGGTATATTGCTGGTAAGTTAGGATAAGGAGAATATGAGCAGTATGGCTCTGGCTGTATTTAGGATTGAAATGACCTACCTGAGCCAAGTAATATATGTCCCTCTTTCGAGAGGAACAGCGTTCTAAAAGAACGCATCATAGAAATGTTTTAACTGCAAAGAGACAATCAAAACAGGGAGAGGAGGTCAACATGTAGATACTATAACTATAAATAAAAAATGAAACAGATATAAATAAGCAAACCTTACTCTTCTATATCCTGGATTTTCATTACCCAATCCACAGGAATATCAGATTTTCTGAGATTGACAAAATCGTATGCCATAACAGTATTATAAATTATAGCGCACAGCTTTTCATATTTTTGGCTAAAAATCTTGATTTCGAAAGTAAGCCTATCTTCTTGGATTTTAGATACTCGACAACCAAGAGAAACAGTATCTGGAAATGTGATTGGAAATATGTATCTACAATCTTGACGTGACAAAATAGGTCCCAATCTGATGTTATTAAGATCCCCTGTAATGTTGGATGTCAAATATTGTATTCTTGCCATTTCTGCCCATTGCAGATAAACAACATTGTTCACATGTTTGAAGGCATCCATGTCAGCCCATCGTACTGGAATATCTAATTGTACGGGAAAATTGTTTAGTTCTTTCATTGATCAATTTTGAAGAATTAAATGTAATTCATTCTGAGCAAAAAAGTACTATAATAAATAGAATAGGAACGGAATTGTTCAATCCACTGCATAGCTTAATTCATTAACTCAATATGGCTATTGAGCTACTCACCTAATTTAACTTGGTTTCACATAAAAACTCCATAGTTTCTATGGTCCATTTGCCAATCGGTAGGTTGTAATCTTCTTGAAACAGTTTGAACTCTCTCATGAACTTGCCTTTCAGTTTTTTGTTCTTTTTATTTGGTTTTAGATCTTAGCTCAATGAATGCAATTGAGTCTTCAGCGCATCTAGAAGCTCTTGAGTTAGTTCATTTTTACAAAGTACTTGTACTTTTTTAGTTTGGTCTTTTGCTCGAATCGTATATTTATATGGATACCATTCTGTTGTAGTAGATGTATCCTTGACAATATCATATATCATAGGTATAGTTTCTTCTTCTAAACACCAAACCAAACAATCTTCAGGGTTAGCAGAAAGACAATTCCTATCCGCTTTTCTCTTGACCCATTTCGTTTTACCTGTTTTGAGTATGATTGTGAATTCTTCTGTCTCAATGCTAGAGTCTATTCCATCATAAATATGTAGCGTCTTAGTCAATTCAGGAAGTTTCACTTTGCAGTAACAATCGAAAGCATAATTTATAGGATTGAACACTTATTGAGTAAAACCTATGCATGTTAAAAATATAAGAATCGTTAGTGTGTAAATGGTCTTCCTGAACATTAAATATCTATTGAATTTGAATTAAATCAACTTAAAATCACAAACTTATACCCAACACCTCTCACAGAATGAAAAAACTCTGGGTGTCTCGGATCAACTTCAAAGTACTTTCTGAAATTCAAAATGAAGTTGTCAATAGTTCTTGTAGAAGGATATACATCATAACCCCATACATTCTGTAGGATTTCCTTTCGAGATACAACTTCATTCTTTCTTTCAATTAGCATTTTTAAAAGGAGAACTTCTTTTTGAGTTAGTCTGAAAGTTCCTTTAGCTCCATCTGCTTCATAAGTTATGAAGTTCACTTTATTGGCTCCAAATTCATAATATTCAAGATCACTTACCGTCTCTTCGCTACTACGTTTAAGAAGATTACTTACTCTAAGCAATAACTCTTCTAGGTTGAACGGTTTCGTCATATAATCATCAGCACCATATTTCAAACCGCTGATTCTATCTTGGCTAGTATCTTTGGCTGAGACTATGATGATTCCCACTTTAGTATTGTTCAGTCTTACTTTTTGACAGATTTGAAAACCATCTACCTCAGGAAGCATTACATCCAATATCATAAGGTCAAAATGTTGTCCCTCAATAATGTCAATGGCTTTTCTTCCATTATCAACGGAGACCACTTCATAACCTTCAAGTTCGAGGTTCATTTTAATTAGCTTCCGTATTTGGATTTCGTCTTCAACCAATAATATTCTCATAATCTATTTTTCATTTTGCTTAAGCATAATAGTTTGCTCAATATACTACAATGTCGTGATGAATTTTGTTCCTAAACCATCATTATTCATGACTTTGATTTTACCTTTGTGCGCTTGTACTATCTGTTTTACAATGTATAAACCCAATCCAGTACCTTTTGAGGCTCTTGTATCTTCGCTACCTATTCTGTAGAACTGATCGAATATTTTTTCTCTTTCTTCTTTTGGTATTCCAACTCCGTGGTCAGAAATTTCAATTATAGTTTCATTACCTTCCTTACGTAGATCTACACTAATGTGTTTTTCGTTTGGGCTATACTTTAAGGCATTTTCTAATAGGTTCTTGATTACTGATACAATACTTTCTTGATCAATATTATGTAATATTCCAGGTTGAATGTTTTTTATCAACTTTGCTTCAGGATGCAGATTTTGAAATCTATCAACACTTTTCGAAATAAGATCTGAGATATTAGCATTTTCAAAATTGAATTGATATGCCTGGCCCAGTCTTGTACTAATCAATATTTTATTAAAAAGTTCTTCTAACCTAGTACTTTCTTTAAGCCCATCAGCACTTAATTCTTTAATTTTTTCGTTAGGTAGGTTTCGTTTAATAAATGTGCTAAGTATCAGATTGATAGAGGCTAGGGGAGATTTTAGCTCATGCGTAATAGACAGTAAGAAATTCTTCTGTTTTTCTGCAGCGGAAAGTTCTCTATTATATGCTCTATTTATAAAGTACATTCCCATAACAAGTGTACAGCCAAATACAATAGCCTCTCCAAAAATCATATACATCTGCCGCTTATAATCAGACTTGATTTCTTGAAATTCTGGCATTGAAGTCACATCCATATTAGCAACTCCAGCTTTATTCATGAACTGTTCTTTTAGCAAATCTGATTTCAAAACAAAGACCTCGGTATTCTTTCTGTGCAATAAGATTGCCCACCATAATAGTGCAAGTAGCATATAACCAATTACAATAAAAGATAGAACCCTAAGGCTTTTGTTTTTTTTCATTTGTTCTTTTTTATGCAAAAGCATAATCTATCGCCTTACATATTTTTACTGAGGCTTCATCAAGATCAGTTTCCGTATGAGCTGCAGAAACAAAACCTACTTCATATCCACTTGGTCCAAGATAAACATTGTTTTCTAACAAATAATGGTGCATTTTTTTGAATACCTCCATGCTTTTTGGATCAATTTGGTCCGCACTCATTATTCTTTTGTCAGAAATTGCAAACCAGAACATACTCCCAATCTGAACCATGTGCATTTTATGACCTTTAATTTCAATGTGAGATTGAATCTTATCGCAAAATCTCTTTGTTTTAGCTTCTAATTTTTCATAGAATCCAGGTTCTAACAATTGCTTAAGAACAGCTATACCTGCTGCCATAGCTACAGGGTTTGCAGATAGTGTACCCGCTTGATAAACAGGACCATCTGGTGCAACATGACTCATAATCTCTGTTCGTCCACCATAAGCACCTACAGGCATACCACCACCTATTATTTTGCCAAAAGTAATAATATCAGGCTCTATTGTATAATATCCCGATGCTCCTTCAAATCCAACTCTGAATCCTGATATCACTTCATCGAATATTAATAAAACTCCATATTTATCACAAAGGGTCTTTAACCAAACTAGATAATTTTGATCTTGAAGCAGTAATCCATTGTTAGCTGGTATTGGTTCTATTATTACAGCTGCGATGTCATCTGATTGTGCTTCTAACAAATCTTGAAATCCTTGCAAATCATTCAAAGATAGAACTAGGGTCTCTTCTATAAAACTCTTTGGAATACCAGCGGAAGTACTTTCTCCAAATGTTGCTAATCCGGAACCCGCTTTAACGAGTAGAGAATCAACATGTCCATGATAACAACCTTCGAATTTTACAATTTTGTTCTTACCTGTATATCCTCTTGCTAGTCTAATAGCTGACATTACAGCCTCTGTTCCAGAACTTACAAATCTGATTTTTTCTAAATAGCGATGGTTTTCGATTATAAGTTTACCAATTTCATTACCCAATTTAGTAGGAGTACCAAATGAAGTGCCTTTGGCTACTGTTTCAGTTATTGCTTCTCTTATTTTATCATTATTGTGGCCCATGATAAGTGGACCCCATGAGCAACAAAAATCTAGATAAGTGTTATCATCTTCATCCGTAAATCGACTTCCTTTACCTTCTTTTATAAATAGTGGAGGACCAGAAACAGATTTAAATGCTCTAACAGGAGAATTTACCCCTCCTGGAAATAATGTTTTTGCTTCGTCAAATAACTCTTGGGACTTATCTCTTTTCATTTTTCATTTTTTTACAAACAGATCTGATGCTATTAATATTGGTTACATTATTCTGAGACAAAGTTATTCAGACTCTCTTACCGACAACTAACAAAGAATATTCTTTTATTTGTATGCAAATTTACATACTGGGATTAATAATGTGGTCACCAATCTGTAAAAAGGAAATCTTTATATTTTCGTGTTCAATTTATCACCTTGGGCATTGTTGTTGCTTTAAGAAGTAGAGTTGATAAATATTCAAAATTTAATTTTAAGTAAATAATTCCTGTTATCTTTGCAATTGGTCGAATGCCATATATGAAAATAGACATTCCATACTTTATAAGACAAGTCCTGAGAGAACAACGAAAAGTATATCTACCCGAGATAGGTACGTTTATATTATCGCAGTCTCCTGCACAAATTTCAGATGATAAATCTTTAATACATCCCCCTTCTCTAAATATTTTGTTTAATGATGATCCTTCGACAGATCACTCTCTCAAAAAATATATTCAGGAAACCGATAGGTTTACAAATTCTAAGATCGATAAAGCAATTTCAGATTATAGCCAGTCTGCTTTTAATAAACTAATCAATATAAATTCTAATAAAATTAATGGCTTAGGTACTTTAATTAGGAATGAAGAGCTTGATAAAATTACTTTTGAGCCAGTATTAGATTTATTTACAAAAGAATTTAGAAATCTATCATCATTATCTATTAAGCCTATAGAAAGAATCAAGGAGAATAGCGCAGTTGACTATGTTATAGATACTCAGAACCAATCAATCAGATCTGAAAGTAAGTTTGGATGGCTGCAACCTATCATTGCTGGAATAATGATAGCCGCTTTGGTTATATTGTTTGTTATTATGTTTAAAAAGTGTTCGAATGAGGACACTACGATGTTCAATGATCCCAATGAAGAAATAGGCACACTAGACGAATCGACTTTAGATGGCACAACCGATATTTTTACCAAAAGAACAGAAACTCAATCTAACGTTGATTTAGATAAAAAGTACCAAGAAGTAGATAAGATGCTTGAAGGAACATCTATTCTAGATAAAACTGATGCTAAATTGAATGAAGAGTTAAAACAATTAATTGATAACTCGAAGGTAAATAAAAATGAGACCTCAAAAGCAGTTGTTATTGCTGAAGCAGCAGTTGAAAAAGAACCAGTTGTAAAAACTCCAGAAGTTGAAAATACAGCTGGATCAGAAAATAAATTCGCAGACATAATTCCAGAATCAGGAAAATGTATCATTATTCTTGGTTCATTAAAAAGGGCAAGCAATATTACTCGTATGATCAGTTTGATCGAACGGGACGGTAAGAAAGCATTTACAAGTCAGTATAAAGGTATGACTAGAGTAGGATTCAAATTTGATTGCTCTGATGTCGATATAGATGTTTATCTTAATGATATTAGGAAGCGTTTATCATCGAAAGCATGGTACTTAGATCCTACTGTATCTATACCTTATAATTAAACCCATTTCTAAAAATCTTCTCAAATCTTTAAAGACATGATTAGAACAAAAATTGCAGGTATAGGAAAATATCTTCCTGAACAAGTAGTAACAAATCAGGATCTTGCTCAATATATGGATACTTCTGATGAATGGATCCAAGAAAGAACAGGAATAAAGGAGAGAAGGTATGCTAGAAAACACCATGAGACTACAACAACTATGGGAGCTGCCGCTGCCAAAGAAGCTATTGCACGTGCAGGGATAACTAAAGAAGATATAGATTTTATAGTATTTGCAACTATAAGTTCAGATTATTATTTTCCTGGTTGTGGAGTTCTGTTGCAGAGAGAATTAGGCATTACTAAAGGAGAAATTGGAGCCCTAGATATTAGAAATCAATGTTCTGGATTTGTTTATGGTTTAGAAGTGGTAGATCAATTTATCAAAGCAGGAAAGTATAAGAATATTTTATTTGTATGTTCGGAAATGCATTCGATGGGATTGGATTTTAGGACAGAAGGAAGAGGTGTATCTGTTATTTTTGGAGATGGGGCAGCAGCACTCATATTGCAACCTACTGAAGACGAAAATTGTGGAATATTAACCACTCATCTTCACAGTGATGGAACATATGCAGAAGAGCTTTCTTTGCTCAATCCAGGATCACACGGAGGGTACCACGTGGGAACAGAACAATTTGGTTATCCTGATACAGATAAGTTCGGAGGCGTATTCGTAACACAAAAGATGATTGATGAATACATGTTTTCCCCATTTATGAATGGTAAATTGGTTTTTAAACATGCAGTAACGAAGTTTCCAGCAGTGATAAAAGAGGCGTTGGATTCCGCTGGATTTTCAACAAGTGATATTGATATGTTTATCCCACACCAAGCGAATTTGAGAATTAGTCAATTTGTTCAAAAAAGATTAGGATTGCCTGATGAAAAAGTGTTTAATAATATTCAAAAATACGGAAATACTACCTCCGCATCTATTCCAATAGCGATGTGTGAAGCATGGGAAGAGGGAAAGATTAAAGATGGAGATTTAGTATGTGTAGCAGCATTTGGAAGTGGTTTTACATGGGGAAGTGGCTTATTAAGGTGGTGATTTTTAAAAGCGAGAGAAATAAAAAAGCTCCGAAATATTTCGGAGCAAAAACGAACTATTTTAAAATAACCAAAACTTACACAGTGCTAATATAGTATATATTATTCAATTATGCAATATGTAATACGTTTAAAGTCAATATTTAAACTAAATTTTATGTTTTTCTATGACTTTTGATTAATTAATTGATCTTTGAATAAATCTAATTTCAAAAGTAATTAAGAATGAAAACTGTTTATATAGTACGCCATGCAAAATCCTCTTGGGCAGATATGTCAATGAAGGATATAGATCGGCCTTTGAATGGAAGAGGAAGAAGAGATGCACCCTTTATGAGTTCAAAGTGTAAGGAGTTGAAATATATTCCAGAATTAATTATTACTAGTAATGCTACACGAGCACAAGAAACCTGTAAATATTTTATTGAAAGATTTAGTCTAAATGATGCTCAAATTCAAGTGAATCCAAAGTTGTACCATGCACCAGAGGATACTTATTTTGAAGAGGCCCAATTAATTGATGATTCAATAAGTTCAGTCATGATGTTTGGTCATAATCCAGGAATCACATATTTAGCTAATAGCGTCAGCAATAAATATATAGACAATGTGCCGACTTGTGGCGTTCTAGCTATCAAGAGTACTGCGAAAACATGGAGCGAACTTGATCCTATGAATTCTCAGTTGCTGAATTTCATATATCCTAAAATGTTTTAATGCGGATTTTAATATTTTTATTTTGTATTTTAATGCTAATTAACATTGGCTGTTCTTCAAAAGAAAAAGCGGTAAACAAACTACCAATGCCAGAGGAGAAAGTAATAGATGTGTTGATAGACATGCACTATGCGGGTGAAGCATCAAGGATCACAAGAGGTATCAATCATGATAGTTTGTTGAGTGTATATACAAAACAAGTATTTGAAATACGGGAAATAGATAGTGTTCAATTTGCAGAATTGATGATTTTTCTTGAGAGCAACTTAGAGACTTATTATTCTATTGAGCAAAAAATTCATCTCAAAATCAAGGAACTCAAAAAAGATTAATTGTATTAATCTAATAGTAACGTAAAAATAACTTTGGCAATCAATCATTGTTGATCTGGCTCACTACATTTACAGAATACTAATCTATAATCATGAATACAGATATTAGAGTGCTTATCGTTGATGACGAAGAAGACATTATTGAATTCCTAAGTTATAACCTTAAGAAAGAAGGATATAATGTGGAGACAGCCTGTAATGGAATGGAAGCTATAAAAATTGCAAAGACATTCGATCCTCATCTTATAGTATTAGACATCATGATGCCAGAATATGATGGTATTGAAGTGTGTGATATGTTGCGATCTGAAGAACAATTTAACAATACAATTATAGCTTTTCTAACTGCTAGAAATGAATCATTTACTCAAGTAACAGCTTTAGAAACTGGAGGAGATGACTTTATCAATAAACCGATTAAACCAAGTGTATTCAAATCAAGAATAAAGGCATTGTTGAGAAGACATCCAGATCTTGTGAAATCTGCTGATAACTCTACTAAAGTTTTCGGTCCATTAGAGATTAATTTCGAACATTATAAATTGACCAAAGATGGAGTGACTATCAATTTGGCTAAAAAGGAATTTGATCTATTAGCGTTGTTAGCTTCTAAACCTGGTAAAGTATTCAAGAGAGCTGAAATAATGAGTAAAGTATGGGGAAGCGAAGTTATTGTCGGTGATAGAACTATTGATGTTCATATTCGTAAACTTAGAGAGAAGCTTGGAAGTCATTATATTCACACGTTAAAAGGTGTGGGTTATAAATTTGAACAATCACACTAATCTTACTTCAATTTCTTATTTGTGTTTGATAATTTATCAATAAAGAATCTTTCGGCAGCTATCACATTTATTTGTGCCTTAGTTATTCTTGCTCTATTTAGTCTATTTTACTTTATATATGATAGTACTATTGATCTATTACCATTTTTAGCGGGTATAGTTGTCTCTATGGCTGTATTGTATTTTTTCATACTACAATTATTAGAAAAATACGTCTATAATAAATTGAGAGTGATCTATAAGTTTATCCATAATTCTAAAACGAAGAGTTCAAAAAAGACCATATTAGAAGATGTAGTAAGTATAGACGATGTAAATAAAGATGTACTTAATTGGGCGTCAGAAACAGAAAAAAGAATTGAATCTTTGCAAACCTTGGCCGAATACAGAAAGAATTTTGTTGGAAATGTTTCTCATGAATTGAAAACACCAATTTTTTCTCTTCAAGGTTATTTACACACCTTGCTAGATGGTGGAATTTATGATGAATCAATAAATCTAAAGTATATAAATAGAGCTGCTGAGAATGCTGATAGATTGCAACATATTGTAGAAGATCTAGAATCGATAGGGGAAATTGAATCCGGTATAATGGAACTTGATATTGAAAAATTTGATATCTATGAATTGATAAGAGACGTTTTTCAAGATCACAAAAGAATGGCTGAGAAACAAAAAATTAAACTCAAATTAGGCACTAACGGAGATTTTCCTTTGATGGTAAAAGGAGATATTGAAGCTATTCGCCAAGTCTTAAATAATTTGATAACGAATACCTTAAAGTATGGTAATCAAGAAGGGACAACTGTAGTTTCTACTTTTGACCTCCACAAAAATATACTTATCGAAATCTCAGATGATGGTATTGGTATTGAGGAGAAACATTTAGAGCACCTTTTTGATAGATTCTATAGAGTTGATAGAAGTCGTAGTCGACTCAAAGGGGGTTCAGGTCTTGGACTTTCGATAGTGAAACATTTGGTAGAAGCACATGATCAAACAATCAATGTAAGAAGTACTTTGGGTGAAGGTTCAACTTTTGGTTTCACACTAGAGAAAGCGTAATTATACCTTTGAATGGTATTAATTATTCATATATATCTAAAGCCATTCTGAATGTATTAGCATGGGCATCAACGATATCTGATATCTTCGGACTATAACCACCTCCCATACTTACCGCAACAGGAATATTGTTGGATTTACAAATCTGAAAGACAAATTTATCTCTTTCTTTGCATCCTTCTTTGGTCACCGAAAGCCTACCTAACTTATCACTTTCTATGATGTCTACACCAGACAGATAAAATATCATGTCTGGTTCTACTTTTTCAATTAATCTAGGTAAAGTGTCTTTTAATTGAGAAAGAAATAAACCATCCTCCGTTTTATCAGGTAGGCCAATATCAAGATTAGAAGTTTCTTTGCGAGTAGGGTAGTTGCGTTCACCGTGCATACTAAAAGTGTATACCCGTTCATCGTTTTCGAAAATCTTGGCAGTTCCATTGCCTTGATGAACATCGAGATCTACAACTAGTATTTGTTTTGATAGGCCTTCATTTAGGAGAATATTTGAACTGATTGCGATATCATTATAAATGCAGAATCCTTCGCCTCGATCTGCAAAACTATGGTGCGTGCCACCTGCAATATTCATAGCACAGCCATGCTCCATCGCATATCTTGCACATTGCAAAGTGCCATTGGCTATATACTTACCTCGATCGATCAAAGTTTTAGCAACTGGAAAACCGATATTTCTTACCTCTTTTCTATCAAGTGTAAGATTATTTAATTTGTCCAGATATTCAGAAGTATGGGTCAACAAAATCTGCGCATCCGTCAATTTATCTGGATGAAAAAAGTGAGCATCAGTTACCGAACCTTCGTAAAGCAATTGTTCTGGAATTAGCTCATATTTGATCATAGGAAATCTATGACCTTCAGGTAATTCATATTTGTAGATCGGAGAATATGCTATTTTTACCATTCTATCTTACCAAAGTTACATCTCCAAAGAGTGTAATTACTCTTTCTCCTTCTAGGACAAGGACTTTATAAACGTATACTCCAGGAGACACTTGTGTTCCCGCTTTAGTTCCGTCCCAGCCTGATAGCACAACTTGATCACCAATAGTGGTATGTACTCTATTACCCCATCTATCGTAGACCTCCATGCTTTGAGGTATGCCGATAGCACCATCTGTAATCGTAAGGAAGAAATTATCGTTAGTACCATCACCATTAGGGCTAAATCCACTAGGTAATACATAATCTTCTACATTGTCATCTACTGCAAATAAGTATTCTAGAGCTAGCATACAATCTCCACCAAAGAAGACGGTTACACTGTAGTTAGTAGTTGAAGAAGGATTTACTATTGGATCTATGCAATCTATACAACTAATAGAATCAAGAGGAGACCATAAAACTGAATCTGCAATTCCACCAATGATTGTAAGTTGATTCCCATTTGCTACTATACTAAAATCACCTTCTTCTCCTTCGAGAATTTCATAAGGTACAGTAGTTTGACATCCGCCATCATCCGTGATTAATAGTTCACTCATTCCGATAGGCAAAGGAATCTCAACAGGCAATACAAATGCTATTGTATTGTTTCCATTATAAATGATGTTATAAGGAGGAACACCATTAATATTGTTGATGATTACTGACCCAGAGTCGATTACCTCACATCCTGCATCTACTGGTAGAATATCAACTTGCATTTCACCATAAGTTATATCAACATTGAATGTTGTGTCACACTCACCATTTAAACCAAATTCTATCGCAGAACCTATTGGGTTCGTTCTGTTGAATGTTTTACCGCCAATTACATAGAAGACATCATCGTCACATGTGGAGAATACAATTGATGAATCAACACTTGCGAGTGAAAAATCTAGATCAATCATAAATATAGTATCACATTCGTCTATATTACCTGAGGGTAGAATTATCATATCTACAGGATTTGAAATGTCAAATGTTTCTCCGCCTATATCAATGCTGAAGTTGTCACACACTGTTGTATCCAACACTATCTCAACGGTTTGTATATAAGTAAATAATACATCTAAAATAAGGTCACAACCATTAGCAGCTCCACCTGGAATAGTAGCATCACCGAAATTCATGCTTTCAGTAAATAGAATACCACCCACTTCTTCTGTTTCGCCTTCACATTTTGTCCTGGAATAGTCAGCCATTTCATTTGGCAGAATAGTAATATCCAATGTTATTACACTATCGCATCCTCCGGCACTTGCACCCACAAGAGTAGTATCTCCTGAGTAACTAGCGGTATAGATGACATCTAGGACATCTACACTTTCGCCTTCGCAAGCTGTAGCAGAATATTGACCAGGAACAGAGGCTAAAAATGAGAGTGCTATAGTAACTAAACTATCACACCCAGCTACACTTGCTCCCACAAGAGTTGTATCGCCAGTATAGTCAGAAGTATATGTGATTCCAAGTACGTCTATTGATTCACCCACACATCTAGTTTCTATAACTTCTCCCTCAATTGATGACTGAAATGTCAATGCCACAGTAATAAGACTATCACAACCGTTGGCTGCCGGAATACTAAATGAGTCAAATGAGTTACCTTCAGTATACACATTACCTCCGATCGTTACTTCTTCATCAAAACAGTGTATACTTTGAAATAATGAATCTGAATTTGATAGAACTTCAATAGTTGTATTCAGAGTAGGAAAATAGACACAATCGGAATCATTAAGATGTAAACTATCAAAAGTTATAGTATACGAATTGCCAATCATCAAGAAGTTATTTGTTTGGTTTCCATTGCCTTCACATAACTCTACACTCAGCGGTGCAGTTGCATCCATGAAGGTAGCCATTCTATTTTCTGAGAATCCATCGTCGCCAGTTATACTGTAGAATGCTGTTATTTCTTGAGCACCTATTGCATCAGCATTTAAAATGAAAGTAGCACAATCACCAGTACATATAGTAGAATTGTCGACTACCAAACTGACGATAGGAGCTATCGGTACTGTAATGAGAATCTCAGCAGTGTCAAAAGGACACGATATTCCGTCACCGACTATGTATAAATATTCTTGATCTCCCGTTATTGTTGAGAAGTCAATAATAGTATTCGTAATTTCAACACCTCCATCATAAAAAGTACCATTTTGATCGGCAGATGGATCAATAAGTGTTTCTAAATCAATAATTTCATTCCCACAAACTTCTTCTGATTGTTCATCTCCAGCGCTTGGGCCATCTACTACTGTTATTGTAATTACTGCTGTGTCATCAGGACATTGACCACTGCCAGCCAAGATATGATATATGATATATTCACCATCAGCAACAAGATCACTATTAAAGTCACTTGTATTCACAATTCCACCACTTGGAGTAGTTTCAGAGAATATGCCTATAGTACTATTGTTAGTTAAAAGTGACGAAAGAGATATCTCAGTACCAGCACATATTGTCTCATTTACTTCTTGCCCCGCTTCTATCTCAATGCCTGTTATTACAGAGAAAATTGAAGTGTCAGCTCCACATGAAGATAATGGATCACCCACTATATAATTATAAACTATAAGTCCTGGAACATCAGTCGTGAATGTAGCATTCGCTGGGTCAAATGCTGCAGGCGTTCCTGTGTTGTCAACAAATATTCCTCCTTGATCAGGATTTCCCAAAAGTTCATAAACATTGACGCCAGATATATTTTCACAAACTGCCAATAGTGTGTCAATACCAGCATTTACAATACCAATAATATTTACGTTTAATGTTGAAGAGGCATCAAAGCAAATGGTATCACTTATCATATAATCAAATGTATATGAACCTACTATCAATGATGAAAAGTCAACCATAGTATCGTCACTAATTATTGATGTTCCATTTTCTACCCATACACCCATTGTATCTGGGATGTCTCCAGCTAATAATTCATTAATATTATACAATGTTGGGTCACCTTCGCAAATAGTAATTGTTGAATCCAATCCTGGAAATTGTGGTTTCACAACTGCTATTACAAATGGAATTTCGATAATACAGCCAGGGGTATTATCATAAATATATATAGTAGAATCTTGAGTGATTGTATCTCCTATACTTAACTCTTGTCCTGCTCCACCATTCAATTCATAATATGTTTCATTGCCAGTTAAGTCAATTCCTTCAATAATTCCAAGGAAGAAGGTGTCACAAA
Organism: uncultured Saprospirales bacterium; assembly: GCA_913061325.1. Classification (GTDB taxonomy): domain Bacteria; phylum Bacteroidota; class Bacteroidia; order Chitinophagales; family Saprospiraceae; genus CAJXUU01. The sequence continues at coordinate 20,428 of CAJXUU010000031.1, forward strand.
CTATTGTATCTGGACCAGTTGTAATGACACTTCCAGGAGTAATATTGATCATAAATGATACTTCTAATCCTGGGCATACTGGATCAAAAATGTAAATTGTAGTACTGGCTGTTATGTTTTGTCCAATAGGCAGAATAGAACCGCCGCCATTTGTCTCAGTATAGTAATTGGCATTATCAACATTAGTACCTGAGATAGCTGGCAAGATATAGGATCCACAAGTATTTATTGTACCCGGATCATCAATAATAGAAGCGGTCTCAATTGTAAGTTCTATTTCGAATTCTTGTTCGCAATCTTCAAATCCACCGTAGAGATATAATGTTGTGCTGGTAGAAATAATATCACCTTCCATGTATTGTGTGCCCATGCCTCCTGGCATTGTATAGTATCCTGCATTTGGTGGGATTTCATTGCCCATAATAGCGGGTAAGATTATGTCTCCACAATTAGACAGATCACCTGGATCTATCATGTCCGGTATAATTCCATAAATTATAGTTACTGGATCACCTAGATCAGTCATATCAGCACAATCATTATCTGGATCAACTATGGTTACTTGGAAAGTAGTTGTTTGGAATATATCTTCAATGACAGTCCCTGTGCCACCATTTGAGGTACCATTGATTGTATATGATCCACCACTGGCTGGTGTTACATTGACTTCATAATTATATACTACTGATCCATCTTGAAATGCAATCGTAAGTGTTACTTGCTCTCCAGGGATACCATCACTGTCACATATTGTACATTCTGTGCTGTTTCCACCTCCAGTGTTACAGAACATATTTACAACTCCTGCATCGCCATTTGATATAACTTCTAATATAACAGGTACTAATTCACTATCACATGGATCACCATCTACTTGTGCATATATGGTAGTAGATCCTGTTTGATATGGGGTCGATATTGGCATCGTTCCAGTAGCATCTGAGAAATAATTAACTGGTAGACCAGATCCATCATTTATAATATTGTCAAAATTGGAAAGTATGAAAAATGCAGTTCCATCACCCATATCGCATTCTGTGAATGGAGGGGGAGTGACAACGTCAGGCGCATCATTGAATTCTATAGAAACGGAACCGCCTGTTACCATTCCAGCGCAGCCATCAGCATCCGTAAAACTTAGTAGCGCTAATGTTCCAGAGAATCCACCGAATAAGGCTGGTATATTGGCTGTATTAGTGGCAGGATCAAAAGGTGGTCCGCCAGTATCATAACAGATAGTAATTTTATCATCTACTGCAAAACCAGGAATTGTGAATGGAATTGGCAGAATGGATCCTGTTACTTGCATGTTGAGTTCATAAGGAGCAGCTCCTCCAGTAAATAAAACATCAATCTCTACGCAATCTCCTGGACAAAGAACTCCACCTCCACTTATCTGGGCTTCAGGACATGAAATAGTAAATGAGTATTCTTCAGTGAGTTGTTCATCACAACAATTTTCGTTATATTGATTAGAATTTAAAACTCCAACTATAAATTGTTCCATATTACAATCTGCATCAGTAAATGCGTAATTAAATGGATCTGTTACAGCTGAATATGCAAATTGAGGAATTGATCCTAAATTTGGACCAATCGCACACCCATTATTTGCATATGTTAAATCTTTAAATACATGCATGCCATTGCCATCTACATCACATATAGCAACAAACGCAGGGTCTAATTTATCATAAGTCAGAGCATCACTACATCCACATGTGAGACCCAGTGTGCTTGTTCTTAGAGAATTAGCGCTATTTGAGCAATTGGAAAATCCACCCGCGGTCCTATCACAAGAATTTTTTACCACGTATATACACTCTGATGTACCACAGAGCCCAGAGAAATTATAAGATGTGGTTCCAAACGAACTTGTTTGAATGATAACTGTGCTGTTTGGTGGTACATAATCTCCGGGACCTACACTAATCATTGTTGGACATCCTACAGCTAAACCCAAGTCTCCTAAAGACCAACCACATATCCCTCCTAGATTAATATGCCCATTTCCTAAGGATCCGAATACATTATTAATGTCAAACATAAATGTTAAATCATCGACTGCAAAACCTGATCCAGAACTAGCAATAACAAACTCATTTGTAGCTTCAGAACCACAAGCATCAATATAGATTACTTCTATTGCAGGGCAACCTTGACATGGATCAGCACTATTTATGGAAGAAGAACCTATTAATGTGCCACCTGTCAATGGATCAAATCCTGATGTAGTACTAGAGTACCAATCTATTGTTCCTGTTGGTAAGTTTACATCATCTACAGTAAATGATACAGATTGGGCACCACATAATGCGAAGTCAGAATCATTCGTTCCGTTTACTTCTACATTGTTTGGTAGATCAGGACATTGAGATGTTCCATAAAACGTGATAAGAGTGCACAAGCACAAAGTCAAAAAAGTCCTTCCCATTATTTCTCAAATTGTTACTGTAAAAGTAGCTATTTCAAACGTAAGCAAGTAGCTCATATATTAGTTATTTGTATCTAATAGAGCAACTAATTTAAAATTCTGCTGTCATTCGAGTACAATAAAACAAAAAAAAGATAAATCATAAGAGAAATATGGTTTGTTAAAGATGTAGTATTAGCGTTTTAGATGGAGTAGTTGATTTCGATTGACCGCTCCGTCTATTTTTTTTCTTTTCTTCGAAATAAGTATTTTGCATTTGTTGAAATAGAGGAGTCTCCACCACCAGATATTTTATTATCTATTGTAAACAATGACCATCCATTATTTTATAAGTGATTTAATCCACCAATAACTGATTTAAATTCAATAATGGTGCTGTCTTTGGAATAGATATTATTCTTACATTTCTTAGTGAGTTCAATACTTTGACCAAAATCAACAGAAACCCTCGTCTCGTTTTTAAATCTATTAACTTTATATTGTAGTTGTATGTAAACTATATCTTCTCTTTTATTAAGATTGACATGATCTACTAAAAGCTGTGCGGCTGCGGGGTTCATATTAGAACTTAAGATATAGAGCAAAATAATCATTGGTAGCTTGATAGACATTTATTATTAGTATTTGATTCATAACCAAAATACAATAGAAATATAACTCTATTCAAAATTGCAATGCCAATAATATTTTGGTAACTCGAAATTTTATTTTTGAATGATATTTTAACAATTACAATGGATTAGTTGTTTTTTTAATCTCTAAAAGTATAATTGAATATTTTTTTATAAGCATGTTCTATTGGTACAATATCTTATATTTACCATTATATATCATAAAATTTAATAATGCAGACATACGCAGAGGTACTTACATATGCTATTCCTTTATTTATGGTGCTTATTTTTATTGAGTTTGGTATTTCACGAATTAAGGGAGTTTCTGTTGCAAACAGTTTTGATACCATATCTAGTTTGAGCTCTGGACTTACTAATTCTTTGAAGGAGGTCCTAGGATTAGCGGTTGTTATTATCAGTTATGGATGGATGGTTGAGCAATTAAGTTTATTTCAAATCGAATCCAAGTTATGGCTTTATATAGTAACTTTTATAGGATTGGATTTTGCTGGATACTGGGCTCACAGGTTCGAGCATGAGATTAATATCCTATGGAACAGACACATAATACATCATAGTAGTGAGGAGTTTAATCTTGCATGTGCATTAAGACAAAATGTGTCAGCTGTATTTGGTGTATTTTTCTTTCTTCTTATTCCTTTAGCTATAGTTGGTGTTCCTGGGGAAGTCATTGCTTTAGTAGCACCTTTACACTTATTTGCTCAGTTCTGGTATCATACAAGATTGATAGGAAAGATGAGTGTCTTAGAACTTATAATAGTGACCCCTTCTCATCATAGAGTACACCATGCCATCAATGACCAATATATGGACAGGAACTTTGGTCAAGTTTTTATCTTGTGGGATAAATGGTTTGGTACTTTTCAAGAAGAATTAGTAGAAGAAGTGCCGGTTTATGGAGTAAAAAGACAAGCAAATACTTGGAATCCATTTTTAATAAATTTTCAACACCTTTGGATATTGCTGAAAGATTCTTGGAATACTAAATCTTGGTCTGATAAACTAAAAGTTTTTATTAAACCTACAGGATGGAGACCTACAGACCGTGAAATTTCTGATCCTATACCATATACAGAAATTGCTAGTGAACAAGTGAAATATCAAACGGAGGGATCAGTATCTATGCATATATGGATATGGACTCAGCTTATTGTCACCTTAACTTTGATGATATATATGTTCCAATCTATTTCGGACTTTTCTTTTTTATTTATTGCCTTATATGGGGCTTTTTTAGGAATAAGCGTTTTTGGTTATACCAGCCTTATGGATAATTCCAAATTATCTATACCATTTGAAATAATTAAAATAATCTTAGGTCTAGGATTAATAAGTCAACTTGGTGATTGGTTTGGGCTAGACGAAATAATTCCCTTTGGAACTATACTTTTTGTTATTTATTTGATTATTTCGCTGTCTCTAAATTTTTACTTCTTGAATGAGAATAAGGAGTTAGAACCTAATCTTGTAAACTAAACCGGTTAAACAATAATAATATGAATGATACAGTATTAATAGCCTCAAATGAAGGAATCGCAACGGTTACTATCAATAGACCGAAAGCACTTAATGCGATCAATGCTGATGTGATGCAAGCATTGAATGATTGGTTTGCTAAAGGATATCAGTCTGTAGATGGACTGAGAGGTGTAATTATTACTGGAAGTGGTGAAAAAGCATTTGTTGCCGGAGCCGACATTAAAGGCTTTACTAATCTTACGGCAGAGTCAGGAGGTCAAGTTTCTAAGTTTGGGCAGAATACTTATTTCTTAATTGAAAACTTTCATGTCCCAGTTATTGCTGCGGTTAATGGTTTTGCCTTAGGAGGTGGATGTGAGTTAGCGATGGCATGTCATATGAGGATAGCTTCTACTGAGGCTAAATTTGGATTGCCAGAAGTGTCTTTAGGCCTAATACCTGGTTATGGGGGCACCCAAAGACTCCCGCAGCTAGTAGGTAAAGCCAAAGCAATGGAACTGACACTCACAGGAGGAATGGTGAATGCCGAAGAGGCTCAAAAGATTGGTTTAGTTAATTACTGTGTGGAGAAAGAAGAATTAATCAGTAGATGTATGGCAATATTCAAAAAGACAATGAGTAAAGGTCCTCTAGCTATCTCAAAAGCAATATCTGCTATTAATGCTTATTATAATATTGAAGTGGATGGGTATAAAACAGAATATTCAACTTTCGGAGAATTATTAATAAGCGAAGAATGTAAAGAAGGGGTTAGTGCATTTATTGAAAAACGAAAGGCTAATTTTTGAATGAGACTTCGCGATCTGCCGTTAATGCGAGGGTGCAAATTTCTGACTATATATTTTGCAATTAGTATCTCGGGATTGGGTATTAGTGTGCGGAATAGTTGTAAATCAAACATTTTTTATTAGAAGCTTTCCCATTTACCACACACACAAACATTGTATATATATATATCATTATTGCAACTGTTTGGTTATAAGGCGTTTAGGTCTTTGAGTCATATTTGTTCAATTATATAATAATCTACTAGCTGATTTTCCTTCAGAAGATATGTTTTATTGTCTATTCTTACAATGTCATAATGTATTTACATTTCATGTATTACATATTTAAATGACAATTAATTAACAAAACTGACTGAGTATGAAAAGATTTTTACTACTATTTTTTAGCATATTTTTAACCGCAACTGCTTTTTCTCAAACCGTCACCTGTGGCGTTACTACGAATACTACTCACTGTTATGACAATGGAGATGCAACCACTTGGCTCTACACTGCCTCTGATGGGACCAGTGCACTGAAGATGACATTTAATTCAGGTGGAATTGAATCCTGCTGCGATAATATCATTATATATGATGGGACAGATAATACGGCAACAGAACTTTATAATGGGAATAATGGAGGAAATCTTGCCGGATTAGAGATTTCAGCATCAGTGCCAAATATTTTCTTTGAAATTGATGCTGATGGATCTGAATGTTGTGCTGATGCAAGTGGATGCTGTACTACAGCATGGGACTGGGATGTAGTATGTCTTAGTTGTACACCAGCTGCTGGAACAGCAGCAATTGGTGCTTGTACACCAGGTGTAGGTATAATGATTGATGTTGATGTAACTTCTCTAGGAGATGGAACAGTAGTTATCACAAATGATGGAGGAGTTCCTTCTACAACTGTTACGTCTACAGGTGTTGTGGCTGTTGGTCCTTTTGCATTTAGTGCAACTGTAATTATAACATTAGAACATTCAACAGATCCTACATGTAATGTGGCTCTTTCAGCTTTATCTTTACCTTCTGATTGCCCTCCAGCAAATGATGAATGTGCTGGTGCATTACCAGTAACGGTAAATGGTGATTTAGCTTGTACTTCTTCTACTCCAGGTTCTATAGAAAATTCAACTGGTTCTCCAGAAGATCCTTCTGCGTGTGGAGGAACTGAGGATGATGATGTATGGTTTTCATTTATGGCAACAGGAACATCTCATACAATCGACTTACTTAATGTAGCTAATGGTACTTCAGATCTTTATCATTCTGTATGGCAAGGATCATGTGGTGGCTTAACGTTAGTAGCTGGTTCATGTAGTGATCCAAATAACAGCATAGTTTCTGGTCTGACGATGGGAAATACGTATCATTTAAGAGTTTATTCTTGGACAAGTACAGGGGGCCAAACTACAACATTTGATGTTTGTATTGGAACTCCTCCTGCTCCTCCTGCAAATGATGATTGCGGTGGTGCATTCCCAGTAACCGTAAATCCAGATTTGACTTGTACTAGTACTACTTCTGGAACTATAGCCTTTTCTACTGCATCACCAGAAGATCCTGGCGCATGTTCAGGTACTGAAGACGATGATGTATGGTTTTCATTTGTAGCGTTAGCTGCTGAGCATGAAATAAGTTTAATTAATACAGCGAACGGAACGACTGATCTTTATCATTCTGTTTGGGAAGGTACTTGTGGAAGTTTAACATTACTTGCAGGTTCATGTAGTGATCCTAACTCAAGTTCTCCTGTAGGTATGACGATTGGGAATACTTATCATATAAGAGTATATTCTTGGACCTCTACATCTGGACAGTCAACTACTTTTGATGTTTGTGTTGGTACTAATCCACCGCCTCCACCAGAAGATAATTGTATGGGCGCTATAACTATACCTGTAACAGCAGATATGTGTACTGGAATAACTACAGGAGATAATTCAGGTGCTACTGACTCTAATGGTGATGTACCTGCACCTCCAGCTGCATCTTGTCCAGCTTATGGAGGAGGAGACATCTGGTTTACATTGACAATACCAGCGAGTGGGAATGTTGTAATTTCTGGAGCTAATTCAGATGGATGTTGTTCTTTCTTATGGTATGAAGTATATACAGGGGCAGATTGTTCTACTCTGGCTACATTGGTATGTTCTAATACAAATTCTGGATCAGACAATAATGATCCATCTACATTTGAAACATCTATTACTGGACAAACGCCTGGTTCAAGCCTTTGGATAAGAACTTGGGATTCTAGTAATAATAATGGTCCTGGAGAATTTAATTTCTGTGCATATGAGCTTTCTTGTACTGCACCTACAGTGACTATACCTGCTGATCCTATAGACAATACGAATTGTCCAACGACTGTAGATCTTTCGATATCTATCGATGCTTTAGGAGATTCTGGCACATTGACAATTTCAGCTGAAGATGATATGGGTAATCCTGCAGGAACAGGCGGTACTACAAGTGCTACTGGCATTTTTATAATTACAGGTATTCCTGTACCACAGACTTCATGGAGCATAATTATTGCACATGAGTCAAATGCTACATGTGATGTAACATTAGGACCTTTCTTATTGAATTGTCCACCACTAAATGATAATATGTGTGATGCAGAAGCTATTACAGTTGATGCTGCGCAAATACCAGGTAACAATGCGTATTCTACTTTTGAGGCCAATGAAGTTTCGGGATCATGCTGGATTTCAACTTCAGTACCTAATTCTGTTTGGTATTCATTTGTTGCACCAGGTTCAGGCCTTGTTGAAGTTACAACTGATTTTGATACACCTCTAAATGATACTCAAATTGCTCTATATACCACAACAGATTGTGCAGATCTATTAACTGCAACTGAAGTTGCTTGCGATGAAGATGGAGGAGACACTGGTAATGGATGGAACTCGTATTTTGAAACTTCTGGTGCTCCTTTGACTGGAGGTAATACTTATTATGTTCAGGTTGACGGATATGCTGGAGGAGTAGGAAATTTTGAAATACAAATAAATGAGCTCGCACCTGCAAATGATGGATGTGCAACGGCAGCTGTATTAGCTAATAATACAACTGGATCTCTAATTAATCAATATTTTGCTGCAGCTACGGCTTCAGGTTTGGGACCAGAAGCTTGTGATGTTTCAGTTACTCCAACTCCAGGCGATATATGGTATTCTATCAATACAGATGCCGATGGAGGTAATCTAATTGTAATAGTGGAGCCAGGTCCGAATAGTGATGTTGTTGTTGCAATTTATGATGCATGTGGATCACCATTTCCTGAGGCTTGTGTAGATTTAGGTGGTAATGGAAGTCCTGAAACGATTAACTTTTTAGCTCTTTTCAAGGATAAAAAAGGCAATGAAAGTTCAACAAGAGATGCTGATTATTTCGTAAGAATTTACGAAAAAGTAGCATCAGGTGAACCATTTGAAATTGGAGCTCAAGGAGCTGCACTACCTATCGTTCTTGGAAGTTTTGAAGCGAAAGCTGAAAGCAGAGGAAATAGAGTAGAGTGGACAACCTTATCTGAGATCAACAGTGACTATATAGAAGTACAAAGCTCACCAAACGGATCTACGAAATGGGAGCCAATAGGAAATGTTCAAACTAAAGGTGAAAGTCTCTCTAAGCTTAATTATGAATTATTTGATAATAATCCATATGAAGTTACTTACTATAGACTGAACGCTGTTGATAAAGATGGAAAAGCAGAACTTTCACATTCTATTAATGTGAAGCGAGAAGACAGATTAGGAAGGATGTCATTATCACCTAATCCAACAAGTTCAAGTATAGCTTTGCAAATGGTATCTACGACAGATGAGACAGGAACTGTTACTGTTTATGAGATGACAGGAAAGATCGTAATGAGTGAAAGCATAAATCTCAGAAATGGATTAAACACTGTCTCAATTGATCTAAATGAATTAAATACCTGTCTCTTATACACATCTGACGCTGCCGACGAAGAGGATAGTG
>CAJXUU010000032.1 GCA_913061325.1 uncultured Saprospirales bacterium
TGCCTGTCTCGTGGGCTCGGAGATGTGTATAAGAGACAGGAATTCGTCTCCACCAATAGTTTCCCATCTTCCTGTGATTCCCTTTGGAGCGATGCATGAATCACCAGTCTCAAATATTTCTTTATCACCGTTTATTGGATTCATTCTTGATCGTCCATTTATTAATTTTATGAATTCTTCCATTTCGTAATTATCTTGTTGTGTGGTCGCAGTTTCACTTGATACTGCATATACACTAAGGTCTTTTCCTCCCACAAGCCTTTTCTGAAACAAACGTCTATCAGGTTGATCATTATTCTTAACAGACTTTAATCCTATTCCGGAGATGGCTTCTCTATCTAGTCGTATTACAGGAATTCCTTCAAATTCATTATTAGTATTTTCTGTCTCTTTATACTCTGTGCATGAGAGAGAATTAGAATAATCGATATTAAAATGTAATATAATTTCATTGTCTTGCTTTCATTTTTAATCCAATTTAGTGAAGTGGAATAACTTTGAGCATTTCCAAAATTGCTTTCACAAATGCTTGCCATATATTTGACCTATGAAAAGGATAATGATCATAGGCTGTTGTGGTGCTGGTAAATCTACCTTAGCTCGCCGATTGAATGCGATAACCAATTTACCATTATACCATTTGGATCAATACTATTGGAAAGAGAACTGGACTGAAACGCCTAAAGAAGAGTGGGGACCGATTGTTATAAACCTTGCTAAAAAAGAAGAATGGATTATTGATGGGAATTATGGAGGGACTTTTCAACCCAGAATGGATAGAGCGGATACTATTATATATTTGAAGTATAGTACATTGAAATGCCTATCACGCGTGACTATGCGAGTGATAAAGTATCATGGAAAAGTTAGGCTTGATATGCCCGATGGTTGTAGAGAAAGGTTTCACTTTGGGTTCTTTCATTATGTTGCTACTTTCAATATGGTTAGAGGGAAGTCTATATTGGCACGACTAAATAATTGTAGAGAAAATGCAAATGTTGTGGTATTGAAATCTGATAAGGAGGTACATGCCTACCTAGAAAATTTGCAGATAATGTTTTAAATATTGTTTTTTAATAGCAGAATTTAGTGTGCTTCAACTATTTATATGAAAACCTAGAAACACAGAATATTACTAGCTTGTTTAAATTAATGAATGTTATAGATTTAAAAAAGCGAAGCTGAAAAAAATCAGTTAGAATTTGGCTTAATTTAGAATTAATAAATTTGCTCCTTCAATTACAACACATTTAAATATGGCAAGATTAATAATCTTAACAATAACAGTAATTATATTTCTTCAGGGCTGTGCATCGTATAAGCAAAAGAATCAATCAATTGGACAATTTGATTTTCATAAAATTAAAAAGAGTGATTCGATTTTCTACTCAAAATATGAAGTAACGAACATCCAGTACAAAAGTTTTTTGAAATCTGTTATGGATGGTGATAGTTCGAATTATTCGGAATTGAAAATTAATAATTTGGGCTGGATCGAGGAATATAGGTTTTCATTCAATAAACCAATGGCACGAAATTATCATGCTCATATTGCGTTTGATAATTATCCTGTAGTTAATATATCTTTTGATGCTGCTTTGAAATATTGTGATTGGCTGAATATAATTGATGAAACAGAAAAATATTATTATAGGCTACCTACCCAATCTGAATTTCTTTTTTTAGTAAAAACTGTGAACATAAAATATGATTCAGACAATATAATGGATTATGATCAATGTGATTTTAATTTTAATTTGAAATTTGAAGGTAATTATACTATTGATGGTGGTATGTTTACTGTACTCGCAAATGAGGAAGTACATGCCTACCTTGGCCGCCGAGCAAATATGGAAAAATATAAACAGAATAAAGCGGGTATCATGCATATTATTGGCAATGTTAGTGAAATGCTGGATAATGCTAATTATACTGGCGGTAATTGGGACTCTTTACCTTCTGAGGTGTTATCTATTAAAAAATACACTAAACCATTGCCGACTTTAGGATTTAGAATTGTAAAAGTTTTGAAATGACCTTTTGATAAAAGATCTCAAAATTTATGTAGAATTGTTAACTATTCAATAAATCATACAAACTGTATTTAAAAGGATTAACACATCACAAACATTCTTATTATCTTCGCACAACTTTTTGAACCCTAATCTATAATTGTGGTTCATTACTTCGAAGACTAAATAAAGAAAAATCAGAAATATGAACTTTGACTTGATAATAATAGGGACTGGTCCTGGAGGATATGTAGCGGCAATTAGAGCATCACAATTGGGGCTCAATGTAGCTGTCATTGAAAGAGAACATTTAGGTGGTATCTGTCTTAACTGGGGATGTATTCCAACAAAAGCTCTTTTGAAATCTGCACAAGTATTCAACTATGTAAATCATGCTGAAGACTATGGAATAAAAGTAGCAAAACCAAAAGCTGACTTTGATGCTATGATAAGTAGAAGTAGAGGTGTAGCTGATGGAATGAGTAAAGGTGTTAACTTCTTGATGAAGAAAAATAAAATTACCGTTATTGAAGGATCTGGAAAACTAGCTAGAGGTAAAAAGGTAGTCGTAACGGATGCTGAAGGAAAGAAAAAAGAATATACAGCTGAGAACATCATCGTAGCTACTGGTGGTAGAGCTAAAGAACTTCCAAATCTACCAATTGATGGTACGAAAATAATTGGTTACAGAAAAGCTATGAGTCTTCCAAAACAACCAAAGAAGATGGTTGTAGTAGGAGCTGGAGCAATAGGAGTAGAGTTTGCTCACTTCTACAACAGCATTGGAACCGAAGTAACCGTTGTTGAATTCATGGAGGGCGGATTGCTTCCAAGAGAGGACAAAGATGTGTCAAAAGAAATCACAAAAGTATTCAAGAAAGCTGGTGTAAAAGTATTAAGCGGTCATGCTGTACAAACTGTTGATATTAAAGGAAAACAATGTAAAGTTGCTATCAAAAACAGAAAGAACGACGAAGATATAGTTATCGAATGTGATGTGGTTCTATCCGCAGCGGGAGTGACACCCAATACTGAAGATATCGGACTTGAAATGCTTGGCATCAAGACAGATAGAGGTCTTATCTTAGTTGATGATTATTACCAGACAAACGTAAAAGGAATATATGCCATCGGAGATGTTATTCCTACTCAAGCACTGGCTCACGTCGCAAGTGCGGAAGGAATTACTTGTGTTGAGAAAATAGCTGGACACCATCCTGAAGCAATCGATTATGGTAATATCCCTTCATGTACTTATTGTGACCCAGAGGTAGCTAGTGTAGGTATGACTGAAGCGGAAGCAAAAGAAGCTGGTTACGATTTAAAAGTAGGTAAGTTTCCATTCTCTGCATCTGGAAAAGCAAGTGCTGCAGGTGCAAAAAGTGGATTTGTAAAAGTGATCTATGATGCAAAGTACGGAGAGCTCCTTGGTGCTCACATGGTAGGTGCTAATGTGACAGAAATGATTGCGGAAATGATTGTTGCTAAGAAATTAGAAACAACAGGCCATGAGATCTTAAAAGCAATTCATCCTCACCCAACTATGAGTGAAGCAGTAATGGAAGCTACAGCGGCTGCATATGATGAAGTGATACACCTATAAAATAGGAAAAGATAAATTAGTGTTGGCAGTAGGATTAATTTCATGCTGCCTTTTTTATTTCTACAGACTTCGTACGAATAATGTAGCATGCAAGTGGTCTATGATCTTATAATTTAAGAATTCCAGCAAATAATCTATCTTGCATCTGACTACCCAATCAAATATATGTCTACTAAAAAACGAATCAACGCTCACGGTCATTTACTACCTAATCCAGAAGATATTCCTCAATTTATGAAGGATAAAAAATACTTTTGGATCGATGAGGATCGTAAGTTTATGCGACAAGGGGATTGGAAACGGCCAGTGACTGATCCAAGCTTTTTCTTGAAAGAAAAGCTTGAATGGATGGAATCTAATGATATTGATCATGAGGTACTTATGACTTTGTCACAGTTGTATTGCAATGGACTAGATAGACAAACGACCAGGGATATTATCCGTTTTCAAAATGACTTTCATGCAAAAGTTCAATCTGAGAATGCTGAAAAATTTACATGTGGATTTGTTGTCCAGCCAGCACATATTGATGTTGCGCTATCTGAAATCGATAGGTGTGTTTCAGAATTAGACTTGAAACTGCTTTGTCTTCCTACACATTATCAAGATAAATCTGGACAATGGAGGTCTTCTGCTAATGAGGCTGCAGATTCAATATGGGAATTAGCAAACGAGTTAGGGCTAGCAGTGGAAATTCATCCGTATGATGCGCCTAAAATGATAGCACTAGAAGATCAGTTTTGGAGGTTTCATTTGATTTGGATGTGTGCTCAGACAGCGGATCATTATCACATGTTTACTTCCCTTGATTTTCCTGATAGGTTTCCCAATGTAAGGACATGTTATGCACATGGTAATCAATACGGTCAAGTAAATCTTGGTCGTCGACGTCAAGGATATGATGGTAGGCCTGATTTATTTGAAAAGGCAGTAGATCCCCGTAAAAGTGTTGGAGCTAAGAATGTGTTTTTTGATACTTTGGTACATGATGTGGATAGCCTAGAGTTATTGGTTAAACGACATGGAGTCAGTCAGGTAGTTGCAGGTTTAGATGATCCGTATCCACTAGGTGAAATGGAATCTGTACCTGGAAGTTATCCTGGTAAGGTTATAGATGAAGGTGTGGAGAATGGAATTTTAAGTAAAGGTGACCGAGCTGATATTTGGAATGCTAATGTACTACAGTGGTTAGGGAAATAATCTCAATATCTAGAATTAGATGTCTTAAATGGATCATCTTTTACCTAACCAACCTAATACATAAGGGCTCCCGATGCTATAGGTGTTATTTTTTAAATTAAATGCATAAGATTTTCTACTCGGATTATTACTTCCTGGATTCTGTTGAGCAATTTCTATTGTCGAATTATTGACTTTAGAGATGATAGCTACGTGCCCAAATTCATTCCATTGTGTAGCACCAAAAATTAAGAGGTCGCCCACTTTTGGCTTACTTAAACTAGGATTGCGGAATTGTGATAAACCGCGATCAGAATTGTATTCACCATCTGCTATGGAACGCTTAAAAAAATCCTTTGCATTACCATAGCTATTGGGCATTTTGTGGTCATAGTATTCATAATAATATCGTTTCACAAATTCGACACATTGATACTTTAAACCAAGGTTATAGCCATCAGAGGTTACATTCCTACCTTGGATGTTGGCCACTTGTCCATTATAGTAGATATTGACACCATTGAAAGTATCGATTACTTTTCCTTCATTTCCAGTAGACCTAATAGTTGGTTTGGATTTTTTCTTTCTTTTGCTTTTCTTATCAGATTCAAATAGAGAAGTGAAATCAGAAAAGTCAGGCAGTATATGAGGTACATCAAAAACTATGGAAAAAATAGCAACAAAAATAATTGTTGTTGTTAGTCCAGCTACTATTTCTGATGTTTTTACTTTCATTGTATTTTAATCGAAGCGCGAAAATATGAAATTATTGTCATTTGTAATAAATCGTTATAGTTGTCTTTTGTATAATGAAGTGATTTAAAAACATAATGTTAATTCCTTCCTGTCCCGTCTGTAACGGCGTGCATATAATTGATTATTAATTTTTCCCAATTTTTTCGTCGCGTAGCTATGGCTATGCTTCTTAAAAATCGCTTCAACTTGATAGCCAAGCATATACAAATCATTTTAACCTACGTTTTTAAATCACTTCGGTTATTTATTTGAGTATTTGGTTTGGAATTAATGCAAGGATACCTTACTTATTTGATGTCTTGTTTTTTCAAAAATTGACGGATATAATCGGCTATTTCTTGTCCTTTTTCCTCCAAAGCAAAATGGCCGGTATCTAAAAGGTGAAATTCTAGATTCTTTAAATCCCTTTTATAAGGATGCGCTCCTTCCGCAGGAAAAATGTAATCATTTTTACCCCATACAATTAATGTTGGTGGTTGGTGCTTTCTAAAATACGCTTGCCAGCTTGGATACAAAGGAACATTTGTACGGTAGTCATAAAACATAGCCAATTGAATTTCTGGATTCTCAGCTTTGGTTAAATGTTGTAAATCTATTCTCCAGTTGTCAGGACTAATTGCGGCAGCGTTTTGAACACCATGTGTATATTGCCATTTCAAACCTTCGGGAGCATGAAAACCTTCCAATGCTTTACCATTTTCTACATTGTAGTCATTCCAGTATTTCTTAATAGGAATCCAAAAATCACGTAAGCCTTCATCATATGCGTTACCATTTTGCACGATCAATGATTCTACTCTTTCTGGATATTTCGCTGCAATTCTGAATCCTATCGGCGCACCATAATCCATTAAGTAAATGCTATATGTATTCACTTCTAGTTCTTCTAATAGGCCTTCTACGAGCAGTGCCATATTATCGAATGTGTAGTCAAAATTTTCTATCAGTGGTTGTTCGCTATTTCCGTATCCTGGGTAGTCAGGTGCTATTAAGTGATAGCTGTCAGACAACTCTTCAATTAGGTTTCTAAACATATGAGAAGAGGTAGGGTAGCCATGCAATAATAAAAGAGTCGGGGCGTCTTTTGGTCCAGCTTCTCGATAGAAAATATCTACTCCGTTAACCTTTACAGTTTGATGCAATGTCGGATAATTGATTGTTCGCTTATTTTTTTCTGATATGTGATTTCCACTATTATTAGCTTCTTGAATATTGATATTTTGATTGTCAATATTAGATGCCAAATCAGTTGGTTGTGCCGATACAGTATAAGAAATAAGAAGGGCGATAATCAGAATTGTGAAATATTTTGTAATGTTCATTTTTATGTATGTTTTAAATGTTATTGAAATGGTTATAAGTGTCTGGAGCTCGTTATAAGACAAAGCCATGCCTGGGCAACTGTAAAAGCTGACGCCCACAATCCAGAATGTATTTTTGTTTTATGAAATAATATTGGTATTAGTTTGGCCTTAGTTTAGGCTTGACTAAGCACTTCTTCTTCTTCTTCTTCAATGAATTTTGCTTTTGGAAAATCAATTTCAAAATCGCCGTTGGTATAAATATAATTGGTCAGGATTCGAAGAGATACTAGTCCAATTAATTCTGCAAATGCAGCTTCAGAATATCCAGCGTTAAAAAAGTTCTCAATTGCTGTAGCAGATGCCTTCCCTTTATTTTCAGTAATTTCTAATGCAAGATTAGTAATTGCATTTAATTTGATATTCTTGCTAGTCCCTTCTCGTAATTCTAAAGTCTGTTCTTCCGTAAAGCCTGCCATTTTTGCCAATGCAGTATGTGCTGATATACAATAAGAACATCCGTTAGATTGTGAAACAGCCAATGCAATTGCTTCTTGTTCACACTTAGAGAAGACTCCTTTACTTAATATTTCACCAAACTGAAGAAATCCAGATAGGAGGTTTGAAGAGTTGCCAATGGCGGCATAAAGATTTGGAACGCGTCCAACATTTTGCTTGATAGCTGTAAACATTTCATTTGTTTGAACACTTGCATGTTCACTTGATATTGCTTTTAATACTTTCATCTTATTTATAAATTTTGGTAATTAAATTATTTCTATTGCTAATACTTAGGCAATGCCCGTGCCAACTTTTAAAAAGCTTCATAACTATTTAATAAACAGTACGATATAGATATATATAAATTAATATAAAACAATTAAAATGCCAATATATTAGCATTATGACAACATGTTGGCAACACGTAAATCGGTGTGGCAAGTATGTCTATAAAATTTGTGCCTTGCCATAAAATTAAGGATGGTGAATTGGTTGGATTTTTAGCTCCACATTGACACATGACAAAAATTAAAGTGAAATCAAGGCCTATTAAATAATTTGTGAAAGCCCTTCTCCTCATTTAAGAATAGGTGTGTAACCAATATTGCACTTTTAGCATTGTCATTCCGAGTAAAGTCGAGGAATCGAGAATGCCATCAAACCTTTAATTTAGACCGAAGTGGAGAAATCTACTACCGTCAATTTGTTTGCTCAATGGCTTTATTAAACATTATTAGTGCAATTTGTTCTACTCACTTAAGAATTCACTTATAAGTCTATTGCCACAATTATTGCTAACTTCAATTTCTTTTTTGGATTTCTTTAAACTATAATTACAAGGGAAATATGAGCAATAATATCAAATGTAAAAATTGCGGAGATTCACTTGAAGAAGGCCAAAAGTACTGTGCCGCTTGTGGGCAAAAAGTGGAAGGGAAGGTGACCATAGCTTCCATTTTTAAAAACAGCATAGGCAACTACTTGTCCATTGATTCCAAATTATTAAAAACTTTACCAGTATTTGTCTTTCGGCCCGGAAAAATTGCCCGGGAATTTTGCGAAGGCAAGCGGATTTCATATCTCCATCCAGGTCAATTATACATATTTTTCTCTGTCCTTTTCTTTTTTGTCTTCTCTTTGCAATCCAAAAGTTGGGAGGCTTTGAACTTTGAAAATGCTAAATTAGAATTAACACAAGCCCTCGATTCTGTTGCAATAAACAATACGGATACTTTGGTTCTATCTCAAAATGATTTGGCTGAACAACTGCCTTTAGATTCCATAAAAAAGGATGAATTATTTATGGGGAGAAAGCTGATGTACACCATAGATTCCTTGATTGATTTGGGTAGGACGAATGAGGCGATTATTTTTCACTATAAAAAAGAATTAGACCTCATAAGTTTTTTTGCTTTTAATAGGTTTTTGGATATGTACCGAGCCAATGGAAACGGGGTCCTTTCAACCGTCCTCTCACAAATACCTCTAGCAATATTTTTGTCTCTCCCTTTTTATACCTTGCTACTTTGGCTTTCGCATTTTCGCCGTAGAAAGGGTTTTTCTGAGCATTTGATCTTGACCCTTTATCTTTTTGGTTTTATTTTTTTGCTGTTGAACATTCTACTTCTGGTAGAATGGATAACCGGGATAGATGATTTCTGGTTATTGTTTTTTATCCTTTCACCAATTTATTTTTTGATTAGCCTTAAAGTTTTTTATCAACAATCCTGGTTCAAGTCATTCCTTAAATTACTGATGACTTCTATGGCTTTTATAGTAATGGTCATTCCTTTAGCTTTTCTACTGACTATTGTTCTTACCATCTTATTTTATGGTCAGTGAATTCCTTAGGAATGATGCATTAATAAAGTACGTTTTTATGTGCTGCTATTTATTCATTCTACAAGGCAAAAGACGTAGGCAATGCATCGCATAGGCGAGGCTTTTTAATGCAGAAGAAGGAAAAAAGATCAAGCAGAAGAATGTAACTTTATTATTGTTTCAATCCTTATGTGTTCCACAAGACTTTTATGCTTGACAAAGTAATGGTGCATCATAAAATATAATGATTCTACCCAATCCCAAAGGGATTAGATTTCTTAAGGATGGGTGAAGCCCATCTTTAAGAACAATCACAAACCCAGCCTGAAAGGGCGTAACTAAAAGAACAGCACTCGCATGTCCTATATCAAGGCATAAGTTACACCCTTTCAGGGTTTCTTAAAATTGGAGGTCACATATTGATGGGATAGACTTATCCTTATGGAAATGATACCCCGTTGGGGTGTATTTATGCATTATTGTAAGCCAGTTAGATAAGACATTATTTATCACTTGACACATCACTAGTCAATCTTGAATCTATGCAGTAAATCGAAATAAGAACAGATAATGTACTCCTTTATGTGATTCCGCTGAGAGTAGGAGAATTATTATCAGTTATTGAAAAAGCGGATGGTGGTTTTCATTACATCATGAAATTCCGGGAATCAGGTCAAGGCAAAAGCATTTATTGCAGAATTGATTTGTGGAGAAATAGCAAGAACGGCAGGGTTAAAAGCCACCAAATTGGTTTTGATAAATCTGATGATTCCCTTAGCAAGTTGAAACCAGATTAAGAGATTCAGAACTTGCTAAAGTTTCGTATCGGATTAAATCTTGGACTACGTTATCTTTCTGTTGCCTTAACAAATGAGGTCCAGTAAAGCCATACCACCTTTTAATCGCGTTATTTCTTTCACAACTTTTGAGTTTTGGAATTGTTATTGTATTAAGTTGCACAAAGGTTCCCATTAAAAAACAGCATATGAAACTTATTCGATTTAAGACCCAACCCACAGAATCTCCTTTACGCGTGTTTTTTAGTCTCGAAAGCCAAATTGATATTTTTGAAAAATATGCCAATGATGAGCAACACCCTTACAATAAGTCGAGCAAAGTGGTTTTGGAGTCCGTCAAAAAATTTCCGGAACTAAGAGAAGGTATTGAAGACTTTGAGCAATTGCACAAATATGAAAAAGAGATAAATATTCTACTTGACCCACTATTTCCCGAACCGTTACAATTGAATGAAATCAAATCAGTGATGATTCCTTTCAAATACACCGCTTTTCAACTGACAAAACGCTTTGAAAATATTTTAGATAATGCAGTACAGGGTTATCAGTTAGATATTACTGAATTTGATGATTCTAAAATCTACTTTTTTGCTTGTACTTTTATTTTAATGAAATATTACAAACGGCAAATTAATGTAAGCCGGCCAATGTATATTGATATTCCCGATCAAAGAACAGGCATAACTAAGCATTACCGTACTATGTTTAATGCTGACGCTATGGATGTTGCCAAAACGGAAAAAGCACCAGAGTTGACCCCCGCAGATATTGACGAATTATTGCTCCGTGGGGAAGACCTGGAATTTTGGAAATCCAAATTTCCTGTTGATAGTTATATCCTCAAAGGCTTTGGTTTAATGACCCTATATGATGCAACCAATGATGTGATTCTTTCAAAAATACGATCAGTCTTTCTCCGAAATGATGAAAATGTCATTACTGATTTTAAAGAACACTTGACTGATTTTATGGGCATTAAAGATTTGGAAGTGGGCTATTCTTTGTATGATATCAAATCGGAACAAGCTTTAGGTGGGTTTTTCAATCGTGGTTCAAGCAGTATTTTTTTAGAAACAAATGAAAAGATTGGTTATCAAAATATGTTTTGCGACCATTTATGTTCTTCTGTTCTGCAAAAATCCGAAATAATTGCTATTTCGGATGTTGACCTGTACGGGCAAATGTCAGGTGAAAATCTCTTTTTTCAGAAATTAAAGAAAAAGGGCATTAAAAGTCTTATTCTCATACCCATAATGCTGGATAATGGAAATATACAACTGATTGAAATGGCTTCCCTCCGCAAAAATGAACTCAACTCATTGAATGCTTCAAAATTGGAGGATGTTATTCCTTTTGTAAAAATTGCTTCCGAACGCTATTTCGAAGAAAGTCAAAATATTTTGGAAAGTACAATTCAGGAAAATTACACCTCTATCCATCCTACTGTCAAATGGCGTTTTAACCAGGCAGCTTCCGATTTTAATAGTCAAAAAGCGGAAGGCAAAGAAAATCCGGTGTTAGAAGATATCGTTTTTAATGAAGTTTATCCCTTATACGGACAAAGCGATATCAAAGGGTCTTCAACAGCCCGTAACACTGCTATTCAGGCAGATTTGGGATTGCAATTATCTTTAGTCATTGAGACATTCAGAAAGGTCCTGAAGGTTGAGTCCTTTCCAATCTATCAAAATTTGGTTTATCGGGTACAGGGCTATCTGGATAATGTAGAGCAGGGTTTAAGTGCTGGTGATGAAGTCAGTATTCTCGAATTTTTGAAACGGGAAATCTACCCCGTTTTTAATTATTTAAAAACGGTGAACCCTGTTTTTGAACAGGCCGTGGAAGCCTATATGTCTAAAATTGACTCGCAACTGCATGTGGTTTATCAACAGCGGAAATCATACGAAGATAGTGTTACCATGCTCAATGATAAATTAGCGGCCCATTTAGACAACAAACAAGACGAAGCACAAAAAATGTTCCCCCATTATTTTGAGCGTTACAAAACGGATGGTGTAGAATTTAATATGTATATCGGCGCAACGCTAGTCAATGACAAAACCTTCAACTTAATGCATCTGCATAATCTGCGCTTGTGGCAGTTGATAACGATGTGCGAACTGGAACAAGTTGCCTTCGATTTAATGGAAGAATTGCCTTACCCTTTGCGAGTAGCTTCGCTTATTCTAATACATAGCAATTCATTGGCTATACGATTCAGTATGGAACAAAAAGAATTCGATGTGGACGGTGCCTATAATGCCCGATATGAAATAATTAAAAAAAGAATTGATAAATCCCATATTAAAGGGACCGATGAGCGCTTGACCCAACCTGGTAAAATCGCGATTGTTTATTCTCAAAACAATGATGCCTTTGAATACCGCAGCTACCTCGAATACTTACAATCAGAGGGTCTGATTGGCGAAATCGAAATGTTGGATTTAGAAGATTTACAGGGTGTTTCCGGGTTGAAAGCCATTAGAGTGGAGGTTTTATATAAGCACAAAAAGCAGGCTGTGAAAAATGGGATAAAGAAATATAGCAAAAATGGAAGGGAACAGGAGAAGATAAAAGTAACGACGGTAGGCTGAGAAGAGTTTTAGCCTACATTTACTAAACTTGCTAAAAAGATTAGAATGCTTGCAAAGTTTTGTAAACGCACAATGTATAAGGTGATTCTCAGAAAATTATAACACAATTATTTTCTTACATGTAAGATTAAAATAAAAATGATATTTAGATACTTCTGAAGTATCCACGTGTGTAAACCATATTGCACTTTTAGTATTGTCATTCCGGGACCAAAAAAGCGCCTAGTTGCATTATAATTAAAGTAATGAAATAGAGAGTGAATTGATATTTGAATTGCCTGTAGGGCAATAATATTTTAGTATGGGGTGGAGCCCCATGCACGTTAAAAAATGTTTTTGTATCCTGAAGGGATACCACTAATTTCAATCTACTACAATGAATTTATTTGCTCAATGGCTTTATTAAACAATTTTGTGCATTATGGTTTACGCACAAAATATAGCTGTATTTTAAAATTTCGTTTTTTAATTGGCAAGACAGTTTCTAATCAAGGTACAGTAGATTTCTCCACAAGGTCGAAATAACAGTGATACAACTTATTGTCACTTTCGGCTTCGCTCAGGGTTACAATAACCATCCACTTCGGACGGGATGGCAATGCAAAGCGACAATGTGAAATACATTTGAAATTATTGAAACAACAATGAATTTACCACCACTTTAATCACCTCAGTCCTCAAGGTCGCTCAATCCCCAATTTCTTCATCCTTGCTTCCAAGGTCGTCCGATTCATGCCCAATAATTTAGCCGCGCCTTTTTCTCCGCTGACTCTCCAAGTGGTAAATTCTAGAGTTTTTAGAATATGTGCTCTTTCGTTTTCTTCAAGAGTGATTATTTTTTGCTTTTTGGAAGCATTAAATGTTTTGGGTAAAGAGTCTGCCAAATCCAACTTTGTGCCCTTACTGATAATAACAGCTCTTTCAATTACATTTTCTAATTCTCGAACATTTCCGGTCCATTGATAATTCATCAATTCCTCCATTACTTTTTTAGTAATGATTGTTCCTTTTTTTCCAAATCTGCTTTCGAATTTTAATAAAAAATGATTGGCTAATAATGGAATGTCTTCCCTCCTCTCCCGAAGTGGTGGGATATTTATTGGAAATACATTCAGGCGATAATAAAGATCTTCCCTAAAGGTTCCTTTTTCAATTTCATCTGTAAGGCTTCGATTAGTTGCAGCGACCACTCGGACGTTAACGCTAAAAGTCTGTGAACTTCCCAATCTTTCAAATTCTCCCTCTTGAAGCACCCTAAGCAATTTAGATTGTAGTTCAATAGGAATTTCTCCAATTTCGTCAAGGAAGATTGTACCACCATCTGCGAGTTCAAAACGACCAACTCTTTTGGTTAGTGCTCCAGTAAATGCTCCTCTTTCATGACCAAATAATTCACTCTCAATAAGATTAGCAGGAAGTGCAGCACAATTGACTTTTACTAAAGGGCGATTTTTTCTATTACTCAAATTGTGAACTGCTCGTGCGATTAACTCTTTACCTGTACCTGACTCTCCCATGATCAATACAGTAGCATCAGTAGAGGCCACTTGTTCTACCTGTGACAAGACCTTCTTAAACTTTTTACTTTGACTAATAATCTCCTCAAAATTATTGGACAATTTTATCTCTTCTTGTAAGTAAGTATTTTCTTTTTCAAAACGGACCTTTAATTTTTCAACCTCAACAAGTGCTTGTTGCAAATCAGCATTACTTTTTTTCAAAGCACGTTCTGCTTCCTTTCTTTGGGTGATATCTTTGAAGACAACCACAGCTCCCAAGAGTTGATCATTCTTGTCTTTAATAGGTGTACTGGTGTATTCTACAGGGAATGAAGTGCCATCTTTCCTCCAAAAGACTTCATCATCAACTGTGTAGGTTTTGCCATCTTTAAAAGCAGAATATATTGGGCACTCTATTACTTCATATGGAGAGCCATCTGATTTACTATGGTGAAGGATTGCATGTTGAGATTTACCTGCCAAATCCTTTAACTCCCAACCGATCATTCTGGCAGCGGCATTGTTTACAAAAGTGGTGTGTCCCTGAGTATCTAATCCGTATATTCCCTCTCCTGCAGAGTCTAAAATCAATTGATTTTTTTGTTCTGATTCCTGTAATTTTTCAATAGTAAATTGATCTGACTTTTGAGCCTCCGATGTTACTTTCGATGAGCCGGAAGGCTCCGTTTTAATCTTTTCCAAAAGGTAATTGGCTTCTACTAATTTTGCTGCGGCTTCCATTTTATCAGACTGATCACGGACTATCACAAAACAGCGCTTAAGTGTCCCAACTTCAACAAGTGTAAAATTCAGCTCTACTTGAATAGGTTTCCCTTCTTTGGTAATAAATTGTACTTCAACAAACAGCGTTTTTTGTTTCAATAATAGTGACCACTGTTCTTTCCATTCCTTTTTTGTTAATTCTTCATTGAGATCAAATAAAGTCAGCTTCTTTAATTCTATCTCTTTATAAACTAATATATCTAATAGTGCCTGATTAAATCTGATGATATGGGCGTCATGAGAAAGCATTAGAACAGGAATTCTTGAATGGCTTAATGCAGATTCAGCCCAATCATTTAACCACTCCTCCTTCTTAATGTCTGACATTTATTTTCTTTAAAGCTATTAATAATTGAGCACTTGATGGATTATTTAATACTATAGAAAAATTCCGTCAAGCAACCTTCTCAAAACATAAAGTGGCTAAATGCAATTAGCGTAAATGCCTGCATATTATGTAAAACTGCTCATTTTTAATTTTATTAAAAACAATTTTACGAAATTATGCACTGCTTTTCACATTTAAAAAAATTAAAACTAATATGATAATAAATTTCGGAGGTGTCGCTCCCAGTTTTATTGCGGATTTTACTCAAGGTAACATTGAGTTTCATAAATGATAACAGACATAAGAAGTAAAGACCCACTGCTTGGAGCAAATTGTACAGATTCAAGTGTCTTTGATGTTGTAAAAGGTAATCATAAAGGAACCACAGAAGTTAAAGGTTTTCCTTGGTTTATTACAATCAGAGGTGATGCGTATTGCTTCTTTCCGGGCATGAGCTCGCTTAGAAGTATGACAGAATAATTTCAAATAGCGACTGATTGTAGGGTTTAGCAACTTGTAATCAGTCGCTCATTTTGTTGCTTGATGATCCTTTTGGTAATTCTACGCCATATTGTTCACTTCCAGTACAATTTTTAATCAAGAAACTCAATACTAGATTAAAACTGTGATCCTTCTTTTTTATAATCTTATTTCACTTTACCCTCCAAAGCATTAAACATTATCATACTACGATATTATGATTTTTACATTTATAAAACGTGCATAAGTACTAAATTTTAGGCTTGAAAAGATTAACTTGAATTCTAAAAGGATGTTGATTGTCTTTAGTTTGCTTATCATTTACAACAAAAGTTATATATCCAGAATATTCTGAAATTATGCTTTTCCTATTGCCAACAACTATCCAAGGAGAATTTCCTATTCTCATTAGTAAAGTTCCATGATTAAATCCAGAAATAAAATTATAAATAATTGACATGAAGTTGATTATTTGCACGATTAGAAGACAACGTTAATCACTATCTATTCAAAAAAAAATAAACTTAGAATGAAAATAGTTGCACCTTACAATTTAAACAAAAAATGAGTTATGAAACATAAGTTCATAACTCATTGATATTTAGTTTGGTGCCCGGAGAGGGACTCGATTTTTCAATTCCGCAAATTTTCAAATATGCTACAATTGAAAAACTGGCGTTTCACGAAACGCTGTGCCTCCCACGTACGTAGTATACATGTCCCACTATCATCTTATAGAAAATAAAAAAGCACCATAAATTTGTTGTTTATGATGCTTTGTGCCCGGAGGGGGACTCGAACCCCCACGTACGTAGTACACATGTCCCTCAAACATGCCTGTCTACCAATTTCAGCACCCGGGCTTCGGATACAATATTTTTAGTCAAAGAATTGACTTTATCGCAAGTCCACGATTTCTACGAATTCGCTATACTTGCTCAGCTCGCGTTTTTTCTTCAAAAAACGCTGGTCTACCAATTTCAGCACCAATGCTGAAATAATCGAACGCAAAAGTACATTTTCTTTTGAATAATAAAAATAGGCATTATATTATTACTCAATGATTGATTTAATTCTTTATTAAATATCTTCGATCTATCAACAAGCGCAAAATGAAAATCCTATTCATCACCCATAAGTATCCTCCAACGATAGGAGGGATGGAAAAGCAAAGCTATGAGCTTATTACTCGTGCTGCAAAATCAAATGACGTGATAGTTCTTGCTTACAAAGGAGAAGGATCAAAACTAAAGTGGTTCTTGAATCTAAAAAGGGAGATAAGAAAAATACTCGTGAAGCATCAGGATATCCAGTTGATTCATTTGAATGATGGACTAATGTCGGCTGCTACACTTTGGCTCAAAAAATATACGCGCATTCCAATTGTGGCTACTTTTCATGGGTTGGATATTACTTATCCATCTGCGATCTTTCAAAATCGAATAGTAAAGAAGATGCATAAGCTCGATGGAGCTATATGTGTGAGCCGAGCAACAACTGAATCTTGTTTGCAACGAGGATTCGATAAGACAAAAGTTTATACTGTTTTAAACGGAGTAGACCATGAATTGACTGAGATAGAAAAAGAAATCAATTTTTTAGCGAGAGTTAGGAATGAAACGGGAGTCAATCTAGCGGATAAGAAAGTAATTATGACGATGGGCCGCGCGGTAAAGCGGAAGGGGTTCTCTTGGTTTCTGAAAAATGTAGTGCCAGGATTAGACAATGGAGTTGTTTTCTTAATGGTTGGTCCATTGAACACAAAACCAGGATTTGGTGAAAAGGTAATCAATAAACTCCCTATTGGCATTCGATCTAAATTCCAACTGATGTTTGGGATGGCAACAGATGTAGATGCAATAACAGAAGCTCTTGACAATCCGATTACTAAGGACAAAGTGCGTCATATGGGGAAAGTTAGTTTTTCCGATCTTATGCAATATTTAGCAATCGCTGATGTGTTTGTAATGCCAAATATTAAGGTGGCTGGGGATTCAGAGGGTTTTGGTCTAGTTGCATTAGAAGCGAGTCTTCGGGGTACCCCAGTAGTAGCAGCTGGTATAGAAGGAATCACAGATGCAGTAAGAGATGGAGAGAACGGTATCCAATTGCCAAGCGGAGATGCTCAAAAATGGATAGATACATTGAATACATTATTAAAAGATAAAGATAAGTTGGAAAAACTGTCTCAATCTGCGATAGATTCTACGCTGAAAAATTATGGATGGGATAAGATGGTCACTGAATATTTGGATGTTTTTGATAAAGTGATTCGTAAACTGATATAGTATAACTTTATAGCGGTTTATAGTATTGAGACATTGTGTATGAAAGCTTCAAGACCTTTGGGGTAATATTTTAAAATGCTTACTACGAATTCCATGAGATCGAACTCAAAAAAAATCGAATAAAAATAATTATAAACGTTACCAAGAATAAATTATAATACTATCTTTGCGACGCTTTAAGAAAGAGATAGCTCTTTTAATGCGGGTATGATGGAATTGGTAGACATGCTAGACTTAGGATCTAGTGCTTAACGGCGTGGGGGTTCGACTCCCTTTACCCGCACAAAAGCTCTCTTCGCTTTTTTAATAAATTCCACTTTTTTGTAAATCTCTAGGCTATCCAATAGCTTTGACTGTCTTCTATGAATAGAAGATTCAGAGGTATTATTTATAACAATAAGAGATTTGCGCAATAAACAATTTTATACATTTTATCATATTCTCAATTTCAATTAAATGAACATTGAAAAACATTCTGTTGATAATCTCAACGCAACGATTACAATAAACATCCTTAAAGATGACTATCAATCTCAATTCAAATCTGAACTAAGCAAAACAGCTGCTAAAGCTCAGATGAAGGGTTTTAGAAAAGGAAAAACACCTTTGTCAGTAGTTAAGAAAATGTACGGAAAAGGTATTCTTGCTGATGCAGTAAACAATACACTGCAAACTGCTTTGTCTGAGTATTTGAAATCAGAAGAGTTAGATATTTTGGGACAACCAATCCCATCAGATGATCAAGATGGAGATTTAGATTTTGATGTGAATAACCTTCTTGATTATGAATTCAAGTTTGATATAGGCATGTCTCCTAAAGTGGATGTATTAGGTGTAAGCGATTCAGATTCTTATGATATAGATAAGATCAAAATCGATGATAAAACAATAGATGAAGAGCTAGAGAATGCACAAAAAAGATTAGGAGAGCAATCTCATCCTGATGGAGCAGTCTTAGCTGGAGATATTATCAAAATTCAAGCAGACGAGCTGGATGGCAAGAAGCCAAAAGAAAATGGGTGGGCTTCGGAATTTTCTGTTTTAGTAGATTCTTTGACAGAAAAATATAACAAGGAAGTATTAAAATTGAGCAAGGATGATTCTTTCTCTTTTGATGTAAATGAACTTGAAAACGATAAAGGAGAGGACTATGTCAGAAAGTATCTTCTTAATGTACCAAAGACTGAAGAAGGAGCAGAAGAACCAGTGATTGGAAATATGTTCACAGGTAAAATTGTAGATATATCAAGATTGGTAAAAGCTGAATTGAACCAAGATTTTTATGATAAGTACTTTGGGGAAGGCGCAGTTAATTCTGACAAAGAAGCAAGAGACAAAGTAGAAGAAAATATAGGGTTACACTACGAAAACCAAGCGCTACAGTTGATGTATAGAGATATCATGGACAAGTTGGTTGCTGATACAAAAGTGCAATTGCCTGAGACTTTCTTGAAAAAATGGCTTCAGTTGACAAATGAGAAACTATCGGCTGAAGAAATAGACAAGGACTTTCCTGGTTTCTTGGACAATATGAAGTGGACATTGATCAAATCAGAGTTAGCTAAAAAATTCGAAATCGAAGTGTCTCCAGAAGACATCAGAGAAGCGATGACGGCTAAAGTGAGAAACTACTTTGGTCAGTATGGTCAGCAAATGGATGATACAATGTTGAATGAAGTGATGGGTAAAATGTTCCAAAACCAAGAAGAAGTAAATAAGACTTACGAAGAACTTCAAGCGGGTAGAGTTTTCAAAAAAATCGGTGAAACGATTAAGCAAAATGAAGTAATAATCTCATTAGATGACTTCAATACTAAAGTGAAAACGGTAAATGAAAAACAACAAGCACAATAATTACGTTTAGTGCCAATAGGTGGTTAAAAATCATTTCTATTTGAAAAATTCCGTTTCTTGTTATTTAATTATTGACTAAAAACAAACATTATGTTTCCACAAGATGAATTTAAGAAGTACGCAACTCAGCATTTAGGCATGAGTTCTATGCACTTAGAAAAATATATGCAAGCATCAGTTCCGAATATCAATGGGTTTACGCCACAGATTATAGAGGAGAGACAGATGAATATCGCCAGTATGGATGTATTCTCTAGATTGATGATGGATAGAATTATATTCATGGGTGTACCAGTAAACGACTACGTTGCAAATGTAATTCAAGCGCAAATGTTGTTCCTCGAAGGTGTTGATCCTAAGAGAGATATTCAGATGTTTATCAATAGCCCTGGAGGTTCTGTTATTGCTGGAATGGGAATCTATGACACAATGCAGTATGTATCTCCTGATGTAGGTACTATATGTACGGGACTTGCAGCATCTATGGGTGCAGTGTTATTAACAGCGGGTACTAAAGGAAAGAGAACTTGTCTTGAGCATAGTAGAGTGATGATTCACCAACCATCAGGTGGAATGCAAGGACAATTCACTGATATGGAGATTTCATACAATTTAATCAAGCAATTGAGAAAAGAGTTATATGATATCCTAGCTCACCACTCTGGTAAAACATTCGAGGATATCGAAAAAGATTCAGAACGGGATAAGTGGATGACTGCATCTGAAGCAAAAGAATATGGATTGATTGACGAAGTATTGTCAAGAGATAATCCAAGAAAGAAGTCGTAAGATTTCGATGAAATTGAGAGCTCAATAAACTGAAAATGTATCAAATAAGATTGATTTATCAGATTATTGGGCTCTTTTTGATTTTGGTCAGTTGAAAAGTCATAACTTTGCTTCGGATTGTAATTAGGGATCTTCAATGCCAAACCTTTCTTGGTTAAATGAAGTATCCTAAATAAAATAATACTTGTGGCTAGACAGAAAGAAAATATAAAGTGTTCGTTTTGTGGACGAGATAAAGGAGAAGCATTGGTGCTTATCGCAGGGATTGATGGACATATTTGTGAAGTTTGTGTAGAGCAAGCACATGATATAATCAAAGATGAGATAGAGCAGAAAGAACCGATTGGTGCAAAATCTGATTTTTCATTGCCAGCTAATGTTACACCTCAGCATATCAAAACTTATCTTGATCAATATGTAATCGGTCAAAAAGAAGCAAAAAGATATCTTTCTGTTGCAGTATACAATCACTACAAAAGACTAAAGCATAAAAAAGGAGACGAGGTAGAAATCGAAAAGTCTAATATCCTATTTGTAGGAGAAACAGGAACAGGGAAGACACTTTTAGCTAAGAGTATCGCCAATTTTCTAGATGTACCTTTCGCTATTGTTGATGCTACAGTTTTTACAGAAGCAGGTTATGTAGGAGAAGATGTGGAAAGTATGTTAAGTAGATTACTTCAAGCATGTGATTATGATGTAGAAGCTGCTCAAAAAGGAATCGTCTATATCGATGAGATGGATAAAGTTGCTCGTAAAAACGACAATCCAAGTATAACAAGAGATGTATCTGGAGAAGGAGTACAACAAGCAATGCTGAAAATGTTAGAAGGTACCGAAGTAAATGTACCACCTCAAGGAGGAAGAAAGCATCCGGAACAAAAAATGATCAAACTTGATACAAGTAATATATTATTTATCTGTGGTGGTGCATTCAGTGGCATCACGAAAAAGATTGCACAGAGATTAAATACCCAAGTAATAGGGTTTAATAAAGAGGACAAAGATATTATTGATAGAGAAAATCTACTTCAATATGTCACTCATCAAGATCTTAAAGCTTTTGGTCTTATTCCAGAATTGATAGGAAGATTGCCTGTGCTTACCTACCTTGACCCATTAGATAGAGAGACACTTATCGCAATTCTGACTCAACCTAAAAATGCTATCATCAAGCAATATCAGAAGTTATTCGAACTAGAAGGTATCAAGCTGAGTTTTACTCAAAAAGCATTAGACACAATAGCTGAGAAAGCATTAGAGTATAAGCTAGGTGCTAGAGGTTTAAGGTCTATTTGTGAGGCTATATTGACTGATGCAATGTTTGAACTGCCTTCGCAATCAGATGTTACTACTTTTGATGTGGATGAATTTTATGTGTTAGAGCAATTGAACAGAAGTAAGCTTGGTAAACTGCGTGCAGCATAATTCAATACATCTTCATCTAAGTTTTTATCAATCAAGTGTTTATACCCATCGTTGAAATAAAAAGAGATAATAGTTAGCATTCGATATGAAGAACTATATCCCTAGTTTATTCTTTAATGCAGGATCTACATTTTTGTATCCCAAATTGATAGCATTTAGAATATCAACCTTGGCCTCTGCTAGTTTTCCTAAGAAAGAATATGTTCTTCCTCTTTCATAATGATAGACTTCATTGCTATTATTAAGTTTTATTGCTCTAGTGAAAGCTGGGATGGCTTGTTCTACACGATTTAGTGTTCTTAGGGATCGACCTTTTTCATACCAAATATCTGAATTGTAAGGCTTTAATTTAATATAGGAATTTATATCATCTAAAGCGGCTTGAACATTTCCTAATTGACTGTAGATTACAGATCTATTGAGATATCCTACAGCATGACTTGGTTTGTATTGAATACCCAAGGTCATGTCTTTTATTGCAGTATCAGCATCTCCTAATCTGGCATAAGTCGCGCCACGATTCACATAGAATTCTCCATTCTGAGGGTCTAGAGATATGGCTTTATTATAATCATTAAGGGCTAATCTTAAAGTGTCTGCGGATTTTGCGATATCGAAATATAGCCTAGCTCTACTATTGTACGCTTGTTGACCCTCAGGTTTGAGCGCAATAGTTTTGGAATAATCAGAAAGAGCTTCTTGAGTTCTGCCTTGACTTCTAAGGTAGTTTGCTCTATTTCCATATGGTAAAGTTGAGTTTTGGTAGTATTTCAAAACATGAGACCACAAAGTTTCACTATTCTTCCAAACTTGATTTTGCTTTATTGTCATAAATCCAAAAGCAATAAATATTAAAACAGCAGCACCCATCAATAGTGACTTATATTTTGGAGTTTCATGAATGTATTTGTCGAAGAAATATCCTGCTATAAAAAATAAGCCAAAATATGCTATATATGTAAAACGATCCGCTAAAAAACCTTGACCTGCTCCTAGGATCTGGAGAAGAAACATAATATTGACCGTAAAAAAGGCCAGTCCGAAAAACCAGATTCGGAGATCGTTTTTATAGGTATAATATAGTCCATAGAGTACGCTAGGTCCGAGAAATATAGTTGGGTAATAATACAAAGGCAATGACGAGGCATAAGGATAAAGTGGTGACATCTTGTAAGGCACAATAGCTTTAACTAAATAAATTAGATAACTATACGATCCAACAAATATTCTTTGCCAAGCAGGATAGGTAGCTGCACTTTCTAGAGAACCTTGGTCGTCAAGAATGAACACACCAAGTAATCCAAATAACAATGATAAAATGAAGTAAGGGCCCTTCTGGAATATGTCTTTTTTTGTGATTTTACCACTAAGATAATAGTCCACTGCAAGCATTGATAATGGTAAAATAACCGCTTGTATTTTAGAAAATAATGACAGTAAAAATAAAATAGCGATTACTAAGTGACGCACCTTACCTATTATTTTTCCTTTGATATAAAGATAAAGAGCGGCTAAGTAAAAAACTCCAAACAGAACATCTTTTCTTTCTGTAACCCAAGCTACTGATTCTACTCTCATTGGGTGTATACCAAAGAGGAGGGCAACAAGCAGAGAGCCTTGCCATCGGAGACCTAATAAAAGGGAAATTCTATATACGAAAAAGACACATAGGAGATGTAAAAAGACATTAGTGCCGTGCCAAGGTCCAGGATTATTTATCCCATATACTCGATTTTCTATTGCAAAAGTCCAGATAGTTAGAGGGTTATAATTTCCTATTGATGTCGAAGAAAATATGTCTTTGGTGTTACTCCAGAAATTATCTGAACTAGCTGTTATGACATGTTCGTTTTCATAGAAATTGCGATCATCATCCCAATTGACAAATTCATTGTTAGTAGTATTATAGAAACAAGCTAAGGTTATTAAAATGGCTGCTAAGGCTGGGATTAGATTTTTTGATTCTTTCCAGAAACTTGGTAATGTCACTTCACTTTTTTGTGCGGTCTTTTTCTTAAGCTTTTTTGCTTTTTTATTTTGGACTGCTTTTGTGGACTTCTTAGACATATTACGAATTTGTATTATATGTAAAAGTAATGATATTTATGAATTTTACCTACTGTATGGCAATTCTTGGATTTTCATCTAATGTATCGTTGTATTATTCATACTGTCATCGTTATTGAATGTCCTAAAAGTTACAGTAAAATCAACTGTATTTATGTTACATTTGCTGCTTAGGAATGATACATTAATAAAGGTGCGTTTTTATGTTCTGATATTTATTCATTCTACAAGGCAAAAAACGTAGGCTATGCATCGCATAGGCGAGGTTTTTTGACGCAGAAGAAAGGAAAAAGATCAAGGAGAAGAATGTAACTTTATTATTGATTCATTCCTTATTATAAACTAAAAATATTTAGTGCATAAACCTATCATAGATGTCATCATACCTGCTTACAATGAAGAGCAATCCATAGGTAATGTGGTTCGTGATATTCCAAAAGACTTAGTAAGAAATATCATAGTAGCAAATAATAATAGCTCGGATATGACTGCAGTAGTAGCCGAGGATGCAGGAGCAATAGTAGTTCATCAGCCATTGGCTGGTTATGGGAATGCCTGCCTCAAAGGCATGGATTATGTAGCTGGGCTTGATGAAAAACCTGAAATTATTGTCTATTTAGATGGTGATTACTCAGATTACCCTGAGCAGATGGTAGAATTGACAAAACCAATTATAAAAGATGGGTATGATATGGTCATAGCATCAAGAGCTCTTGGTAATATGGAGAAAGGAGCTATGATGCCACAACAAATATTTGGAAATTGGTTGGCTACTAGTCTAATCAAGTTGATTTATAAGTACGAATTTACTGATCTTGGACCATTTCGTGCTATTAGATATGATCGTTTGTTGGAAATCGACATGCAAGATAAAACCTTTGGATGGACAGTAGAAATGCAAGTCAAAGCTGCAAAGCTTAAGCTTAAGTGCACTGAAATACCTGCAAAATATAGAGTAAGGATAGGAATCTCAAAAGTGTCGGGGACAATTAGAGGAACAATATTAGCTGGGCATAAGATATTATGGACAATATTTAAACTCATCTAAGAACTTCTACTTTATCTTCAATAGCGTATAGGAAAGAATAAATAAAGAATAACGAAAGAAAAGTCACGATGGCAATATCAATATTAGGTTATATACTTCTTGGTGTCTATGTTTTGGCCCTGACCTACATCACCTTTTATTGTTTGATGCAATTTCACCTTCTCTATCATTACCAGAAGAAAAGAAAAGTAGATGATCAAGAGAAATTGCTTGATCTTGATTCTAACATACCTTTTGTAACAATTCAACTTCCTATATATAATGAATTATATGTTACAGAAAGATTGATCGATAATATCACAAAATTTAACTACCCAAAAGATAAATATGAGATTCATGTTTTAGATGACTCCACTGACGAAACTTTAGCGATTAGTAAAAGAAAAGTAGAAGAGTATAAAGCCAAAGGTTTTAATATTGAACTTATAAGAAGAAATGATAGAGTAGGTTATAAAGCGGGCGCTCTTAAATGTGGAATGCAATATGTAAAGGGAGAATTCATAGCCATCTTTGATGCAGACTTTTTACCTAATCCTGATTTCTTAAGAAAGACTCTACCTTACTTCAAAGATGATAAAGTTGGTGTTGTACAGACACGATGGGAACATATAAATGAAAATTATAGCCTAATCACTAGACTTCAGGCTTTCCAGCTTAATGTGCACTTCACTGTAGAACAAAAGGGTCGAGATTCTGGTGATTTTCTTCTTCAGTTTAATGGCACTGCAGGCGTATGGAGAAGGGAGACAATAGACAGTGCTGGTGGATGGGAAGCTGATACACTGACTGAAGACCTTGATCTTAGTTATAGAGCACAACTCAAAGGATGGAAAATCGCTTTCCGAGAAGATATTGGTTCTCCAGCTGAATTGCCAGCTGAAATGAATGGATTGAAATCTCAACAATTTCGATGGATGAAAGGTGGTGCTGAGACAGCAAAGAAAATGCTACCAACAGTATGGAATTCTGATATTTCACTTTTAAAGAAAATACATGCTAGCACTCATTTACTTTCTAGTACAGTTTTCTTGTGTGTATTTGTAATGGGTGTATTCAGTGTGCCGATCCTATATTTTTTGAACCCTCTTGGTATAGATAGCGATTATTTCGGAGTGTTTTTACTGTCATTGGTTTCTATCATATTAGTGTATTATGTAGCTAATGTGGATCAAGAATGGAAGGAGGGTAGCAAGCTATGGTTGATCGTAAAGTTTATATTTATTTTTCCAGTTTTTTTAGCCCTATCTATGGGTCTATCTCTTCATAATTCTGTAGCTGTTATCCAAGGATACTTAGGTAGGAAATCTGCATTCATCAGAACACCTAAATTCGACATCAAAAGTTTATCCGATTCTTTCAACAAGGAAAAATATCAAGCGAAGAAAATATCCTCTGTTACAATTTTAGAAGGAGTACTTTCTCTTTATTTTATGGCTGGAATATACTATGGTTTCACGATTGGTAACTATACTTTTTTGTTGCTTCATATTTTATTGACACTCGGATATGGAGCTACATTCTATTTTACAGTGAAGCACAGAGGGGCTTAGGTTTCTGAGGGCTGAATCCGATTTCTTGACGAATCTTTGTTTTGATATATAAATAATGTTTTGAATTTGACAGGGAGTTTACCAATCCTAAGGGCTTGGAAATCTCAGAGCTATAGGTTGACTTATTGTTAATTTATTTTAAACATAAAAAAACCTCCTAAAACTTAACAGTCATAGGAGGTTTAAGATCTTTATAAAAGAATAGACTTATACAGTCATAATATCTTTCTCTTTTGTTTCTAAAATACCATCTACAAGCTTTGTGAATGACGTTAACATGGATTGAACTTCGTCTTCTTTTCTTTTGCCAGCATCTTCAGGGAAGCCATCTTTTACTTCTTTCTTGATGAAGTCTATCATCTTATGTCTAGAGTTACGGAAACTTACTTTTGCATCCTCCCCGTATCCTTTTGACTGTTTAGCCATTTGTTTTCTTCTATCTTGCGTTAATGGCGGGATAATAATTCTTACAAATTCTCCATCATTCATTGGAGTTAATCCAAGATTGGCTTCGAAAATTGATTTCTCAATTGGCCCTAACATATTTTTCTCCCATGGTTGGATGCTGATTGTTCTAGAATCAGGAGTACCTAAACTTGCCACTTGAGTTAATGGAGTTGGATTTCCATAATAATCGACCATAATACCATTCAGCATTGATGGAGAAGCTTTACCCGCTCTTATCTTTGCTAAATCTGATTTTAAGTGATCAATTGCTTTGTCCATTTCGGCTTTTCCATTCGCCAATGTGCTTTCTATAGTGTCAGCCATTTTGCTAAATTTTTTCTACTTTATAATATAGTTTGATGTAATCTCCCAATAATAATACGTCAACTTCTTTGCAAATGTAACAAAAATGGTGTTTTATCAAAATGAGAATTTTATTCTTTTAGTCTCGGCCAGTTGCCATCATTAGGAAATATAAAAACATAACTAAGGCACTCAATGCTTGAGCTGCGTATGTCATAGCTGCCCACCAAAGAGCATCTTTTGCTCCTTCATATTCTTGGCCTTGTGTAATACCTGTTTCGTCTAACCAGACGAGAGCTCTTTTACTTGCATCAAATTCTACAGGTAGCGTAATAAGACTAAATAATGCGGTTGCACCAAATGTAGCTGTTAAGATCATAATCATCCAACTGCCTCCTATCCCACTTCCTATGCCGAAGATAAAAGCCATAAATAAGTATTGCTGCATCTTAGAACTAAACTGGACTACAGGAACCAAACTCGACCTCATCTCTAAAAACTTGTAAGCAGTTGCATGTTGTACGACGTGTCCTACTTCGTGAGCCGCTACAGCTGCTGAAGCAATTGATCTTCCTTGATATACTGCAGGCGAAAGTGCTACTGTTTTTGTTCTAGGGTTATAATGATCAGTAAGTGATCCTTGACCCTGTACGATCTTTACTCCTGATATATTATAATGCTCCATCATAGCCATTCCTACTTCGTACCCTGTGAGGCCACTTGTATTTGGCAATGTTGAATAATGCTTAAATTTTGATTTTAATTTATTACTAACATACCATCCTACAGCAGTAAATAGCCCAAGAATTACATAATATCCTATCATTTCTATTAATTTTTATGTTAAACAATTTGAGATCTGGAAAAGATCAAATCAATATTAATCGATCATGTCAAATCCTGTATATGATCTCAATACTTCTGGAACCTTAATGCCATCTACTACTTGATTGTTTTCAAGCAAGGCAGCTACTATTCTAGCTAATGCCAATGCACTTCCATTAAGTGTGTGAGCTAGCTGCGTTTTTCCATTTTCATCTTTATATCTACATTTCATTCTATTGGTTTGGAACGTTTCGAAGTTCGATACAGAACTTACTTCCAACCATTTATCCTGAGCTGCAGAATATACTTCAAAATCATATGTAAGTGCAGATGCGAATGTCAAGTCTCCAGCACATAAACGAAGAATCCTATATGGGAGTTCAAGTTTATTTAGGATTCCCTCTACATAATTAACCATTTGGTCTAAAGTTTCATGAGATTTATCAGGATGTTGTACCTGTACTATCTCTACTTTATCAAATTGGTGAACTCGGTTCAAGCCTTTTACATCAGAACCATATGATCCTGCTTCTCTTCTGAAGCATGGTGTATAAGCGCAAAACTTAATCGGAAATTCAGATTCCTTTAATATGACGTCTCTTACTATATTGGTCACTGGTATTTCACCAGTAGGAATAAGATATAAGTTATCTTTTTCCATATGATACATCTGCCCCTCTTTGTCTGGCAGTGATCCCGTGCCTATTCCACTTGCTTCATTCACTAAGTGAGGAGGCAGGATTTCTTCATAGCCAGCATCTCTAGCTTCATCTAAGAAAAAGTTGATCAATGCTCTCTGCAACCTAGCCCCTTTTCCTCTGAATAAAGGGAATCCGGCACCAGTAATTTTTACTCCTAATTTGAAGTCAATGATGTTATGTTTTGTTGCCAAATCCCAATGAGGAAGTGCGTTGTCTATCATAGTCGGAAGTGGTGCAGTCCAATCTTTTATGACCACATTGTCGTCTTCTGATAATCCTTCCGGCACCTTACTGTTAGGCGTGTTAGGTAGTTTGAATAAGATCTCTCTTATTCCCTCGATAGCTGATTTAAGGTCATTTTCTAATGGTTCAGAACTTGTCTTAAGATCTGCAACCTTAGTTTTCATCTCATTTGCTTCTTGAGGTTTTCCTGATTTGAAAAGATCACCTATAGAACTGTCTCTTATACACATCTGACGCTGCCGACGAAGAGGATAGTGTAGA
>CAJXUU010000033.1 GCA_913061325.1 uncultured Saprospirales bacterium
AGATTTCTGCCTGTCTCGTGGGCTCGGAGATGTGTATAAGAGACAGGAATAAATATCAGCACATAAAAACGTACTTTATTAATACATCATTTCTAAGTTTAGATTTTAATCTAACCTGTCTAGCGTTTCTGCCCAAAATTGATTGAAACTTCGGTTTGGAGATTGACAGAGATACACTTTAGTATTGTATTGCCTAGAAAGGGGATCGTCAATTTTACCAATAATCTCAATTTTATCAAAAAGCTGTTTTACATCAAGACCCATTTCATCATTTACGTATATGAATGATGTGATATCTGGATCAAAACGCTTAGGGGCCCAATATCTATATGCATCAGAAAAAGAAAGGACTTCTGGCATATCGTGCTTTTCGTTTATTAAACTGATGGCACCAGCTAGGCCATAATTTTCACCATAGATCGCACATGCTTTTTTATCCTCTACTTTATCGTAGGCTATTTTAGCTAATTCTGCAATCTCAGACCATCCAATCATATCTGCAAAATCCTGCGGTAATGAATGTTTTTGTCCATCTTCATGTATCCTTCCTACATCAAGTCCGGCATTTTCCAATTTATCAAAATAGATCTCAAGATTAGATGGAGATAAAAAGGGTATTCCAATCGGGACGAGGGGAATAATAGTGACAAAAATAATTAAAGGAATCGTCCAACGAATCCAAATTGTAGTGATTTTTTTAGAAATAAAAACGGCTCCACTAGCTATCAGAAAAGGAAAAATTCCCGCCGCATAATATGGTTTTCCATTCATCATCAACAGAGAACAAAGTACAATAGTAGCGGAAAGGGCAAATAACCAATAGTCTTCTTTTTTAGAGTTCTTTATTAAATAATACCCACCGATAATAGCGATGAATGTTGAAAATAGGAACATCAAAAACTGCTCAGATATAAAGGTGACTTTACTAATATATTGAAGCTGGGTCTCCTTCAATTGATCCATATGAGTAAATAAAGGTGTATCATTTGCAAATTGCCAATAGATATTAGGGCTTGTTATTATTAAGGTAATCCCCAAGCAGAAATAGAATTCTTTTTTTGTAAAAATATATCGATACTTAGTAAAAGGGAGGATAGAAATTATAGAAACCAATTGTAAAATAATGAGATACTTATTCAAAAGAGCTAAACCTACGACTATACCAATGATATAAAATAGCTTAAGATTTTTTGTGTTGATAAATCTCAAGATCAAGTAATAAATCAATGTCCAGAAAAATATATCAAAAGGTACTGGCTGAAATAAAATATATGCCCGCAGTACAAGAGGAGTGCAAGTGAGTGCAATAGCAGTTAGAATTTGCGCATATAAACCACCTCCTAGCTCTTTCGCGATTTTTGTACATAAGTATATTAATGCTCCGCTAAGAAGAGCGGGTAGGATCTTAACGGAGAACATTGAAAATCCAAAAAGGCTCTTCATAGTAAAAGCAAATAGGCTGATTAATGGTGGTACGGATGCATAGCCTAAATCTAAATGATTTGCAAAAGAAAAATAAAGCAATTCATCTCTATGGAATTCTAAGTACCTGAATGAAGACAAATGAAGAAGTACATTAAAAATGCAAATTGCTGGAATTATATATTGCTTGAACTTCATTTATTATGATCTGATAATTAAACTAAAGTTAGAAATGCAAACGTATGTAGAGTGGCTATATCTACAGAATAATCTAAATAATAGAGGAATAATTATTAGTAGCAAAAACAAAACCCTTCGATTTTCATCGAAGGGCTCGGTTTTTCATACTGTTTTGAGAAGTATGAAATGTTTATTTGACCACAGAATTAGTCTATTCCGTGCATCATTTTCTTTAATTTTCCTTTTAGTAAAAAAAGCACTACTGCAGCACTTGCTGGTACTACTGCGAATATCATAAAGAAGAATGCCATTCCTTTCTCTTCCACAATAGGATCAATATAACTACCGGTCATACCACCTGCCCAATTGGCCAAGAAATTAGACAAGAAGAATACACCAAACATGATACCTATCAATCTTACGGGAGCCAACTTACTCACATATGATAATCCTACTGGAGATAGACACAACTCACCCAATGTATGGAATAAGTAAGCGACTATCAACCACACCATACTTACAGAGGCAGTCTTTGCTCCGATTGGAATACTCATACATCCGAAAGCTAAAATAGCGAAACCTACTGCTAACAAAAATAAACCCAATGCAAACTTGATAGGGCCAGACTTGATGATACCCGTATTCCAAAACTTAGAGAATATTGGAGCGAAAGTAATAATGAAGAATGAATTCAAAATACCAAACCAAGATGCACCTACTTCTGTTGTATCAGTTGAAAATTCTCTGTTAATTTTCCATATAACTATTCCCCAGATAGCTGCGAATGCGACCCCTAAAACAATATTAGAAGCTGGAATCTTCTTGAATGTAACTTTAGATAATTTGATCAATACCCAAGTAATCACCGCGACAGGAACTATAGTCAATATTGTATCCAATACCTTGAATGTCATCGCTCCAGAACCTGTAAGCGTTCGCTCTGTATATTCTGCAGCAAAAACTGTCATACTACCACCTGCTTGCTCGAACGCCCACCAAAAGAATACGGTAAATAGCGTAAATATAGTGATCACCCATACTCTGTCTTTCTCCACTTTAGTCAAGGTGGGATTAGTGACAATAAATCCTATAATACCTACGAAAGCCGCTACAATTACCGAAGGCATTACTGCTGTATTTATAGTGCTTAATATTGATTCAGTATCGATTAATGGATTTATGAAATAAATGATAGCAGCGATAAACGATGCAATTCCTATCCAGGTAAACAATCTTCGGTTACCTTCTGCGGCTGTTGGAATGATCGCATCTAATGTATCAGGAATGCCGGTATCAGCGATACCATCATCATCTGCCATTGTTCCGATATTACCGAATAGATCACCAGATAACCAAAATTGGACTGCTCCAGCAATCATAAAGATCATTGCTAAACCGAAACCATAGGACCAACCTATTTTTTCTCCCAAATATCCACAAAGCATTATACCTAAGAAAGCACCAGCATTTATACCCATATAAAAGATAGTGTAAGCACCATCTTTTTTGTCAGGATCATCATATAGTTTACCCACAATAGAAGAAATATTCGGTTTGAATAATCCATTTCCAATAATAAGCGCACCTAGACCCATATAAAAGAATATAGGAATCTCAAGTGCCATAAACAAGTGACCTGCGGCCATGATAAAGGCACCAATGATCACAGAGTTCCGATACCCTAATAGTTTATCAGCAATGACTCCACCAATCAACGGTGTGAAATAAACCAAACCTGTATACAAAGCATACATTTGTAAAGCGTCTTTATTGTCCCATCCGTACCCGCCTTCATCGAGGCTTGCAATCAAAAAGATTACCAAGAGAGCTCTCATTCCATAATATGAAAAACGCTCCCACATCTCAGTGAAAAATAGGACAAAGAGTCCAGATGGGTGGTCAAGAA
Source organism: uncultured Saprospirales bacterium (assembly GCA_913061325.1). Lineage (GTDB taxonomy): Bacteria > Bacteroidota > Bacteroidia > Chitinophagales > Saprospiraceae > CAJXUU01. The sequence continues at coordinate 3,509 of CAJXUU010000033.1, forward strand.
CCTTTCCCATCTCTTCTATAGTTTGGCTATTACTTAAGCCTTTACTAATATTGCTACTCATAATTTTGTTTTTAAATCAGACCAAAAATAGATTTTTTAAGGAAGATGACTTCATTTTCTGCCAACTAATATTCGGAGTAAACACCTTTTGAGGCATATTCTACTGATAGACATATCTTTAGATGATTTATCTATCAAGGAAATTAGAACTTTGAAAACATTTTTCAGATAGAACTACACAATCTTAAAAATCCATACCAATACTAAAGTGAAGTTTAGGTGTCTGAGTACGTCGTGTTTCTACACCAGTAGCATAATCGAAGCGTAAGAAATAACCGAACAGTGTCATTCTTAAACCAGCTCCGTAGCCCATCACAAGTGGATCACGGAAATACCTAACAGTAAGATCAAGCACAGGTGGACTAGATACGGTTACAGTATTAAGAGGATTAGCATCCGAATAAGGAGATGAACCATGCCATGCTGTACCAATATCATAGAAAAAGACAAATTGTAGATTTCTGAGGAAATTGCTACCGCCATAATTACCCATGAAGTACCTAAATAAGGGCATTCGTGCTTCAGCATTCACAAGTGCATAGCTCGTACCATTTCTAATGTTAGAATTAAAACCACGCAAGTGGAAAACATTGGTTTTATATGCAAATTCACCTGCTGGGATTCCAATGTTTTGTTCGAAGCCATTGGAGAATGAGTTATTAATACCACCTAGGTAGTATAGATTTCTTTTACTGCCTAAGGATGTAGCTCCAGCAGCTCTAAAAGCAAGAACAGAATATCTAAACAATGGTATATAATGCCTCGCATCAAATCCTAGGATATTGGTAAATCCTTTTGAAAGGTCAAATTCGAATCCATCCACCACATCAATGTTGAACTCGTTTATAGCTTCAGCATAGACTTTGTATCGAGTACCATGCTTGATGTTCAGTGCAAAATCGATTGTGTTATCGTAAATGTATTCTAGTTTGAGACTTAATCTTTTTTCACTTGCAACAGGATTTCCAAAAGATTCTTCGGTTACACTTTGAGAATAGAAATTATCAAACCTCAAAGAAGAGGTAGCTCTGACGCTTCGGTAAATTGTGAATGGATATTTCAACTGATACATACCCAAAGTTGAGACTTTCTTGGCTTTCAATATTGGGAATGAAGTATCGTCGATCGTTTCTGTTTGTGATTTTCTGTAAAGTGCAAATCTCTTATCAATCAGTTTTTTTCTATTATCAAATGTCAAGAAATACTCTGACCCGTTAAAAGAAAGTGGATATCTAGCACCGGCCTCCAAAATATAATCTTCAAAGATATCTTTCATTGTACCTTTCAGCAAAAAGCCCATTGGATTTGTTAATAACTCCTCACTATTCCCAGTGAAGCTCTCCAGGCCTTCGAAAAGCACTTCATTATCGAGTTTTGTGGTGAAGTTGTCCAATCTAAATTTTAGTTGAGACGCGGTCACCCTAGAATACACGAACTCGGCAAGTTCATCATCATCACTTTCTTGTTCATCTACAATAATAGAACTGAAGATTGATTCATTACTTTTACGTATTTCTCCTCTTTTTGTGATGGACTCAAGTTTTTCTGGGTCTTCAAATTTTGACTGGAACTTATATCCCTCTTGCATTTCTTCTTCAAGATTTTCAGGAGCATATGGAATAAAAACTTCATCTGTTTTCTTTGTGTTTATATCTTCTGTAAATTCTCGATTGTTATATCTAGTGTTAAATGTGATAACGGGTTCGTTCCAGTCAACATTCTCGATATACACATCATAAGAACCGTCTTTATAGTAAGTGTAAGCATGCATTTCGCTATCTGGAATCGCATGGTGACGGATTATATTTCTATCCTTGTTGGATACCGAATAGTAGCTTGATGGATCTACCGTAGATACTACATACCTATTTGTGAGGCCATTTTCAGAACTGAGATAAGCAATTTTATTTCTACTTATTTGATACGGATATCTTTCGTCAATATTATCTGTTTTAGTAAGCCTTTTTAGACTCTGGTCGTCTGCTTCTAAGTCATAGAAATAAAGATCATATTGCCCTGTTGGAAGTATCGTATCATACGCTAGTGGGAAGATGTGGTCTCTTTTTCTATTGGAGCTAAACAGTATACCTTCTTTGCCGTCTAGTTCTACTACCTCAGCATCCAGATCGTCATAAAAGTCGTTTGTTATGGCTTGGTATTGTCTATTTTTTGAATTGTATCGGTATAGATCAGAATATCCATTTGTATTGGCAGAGAAGACATATTTCAGATCGTCGAGATAACTTATAGAAAATACCCGTTGGAAATCAGGAGGGAGCAATTGCTCAATGTATTCATCTACATCAAGATTGTACTTTCTCAGTTTGAGCACATCCTTATGTTCGTATATTATAGAAAGCTCTCGTCCATTCGGATGCCAAGCTATAAGCGGGTAGTCATAATCTGTAGCTTGTATGGCATTTTTATGGCCATATTTAAAGATTGTTTTTTCTTCTCCCGATTTTAAGTCCTTGATTCTTATTCTGTATTTTCCTATTTCATTGTAAGCATAAGCCAGCGTTTTCCCATCATTTGACAATTTAAAATTACTTACAGGAACATAATCTCTGTTTTTGAGATCTAGTTTGTAAGTTTCATCACTTTCTGTGAACCTATCAATCTCTTTATTGAAGTGTTGTTCATAGTAGTTGGCCCATTCTTCGGATATGGCATCTATATCATTGTTAAAGACATAGAGCAATGCATTATTTAAGTTTCTGGTTATTCTTGTCAGATAGAGAAGATTTGAAATGCTCGACTTACCATAATTCTGATCAAGGTAAAACCACATAGAATGACCTGCAATTCTCGGATAATCTTCAGCTAGTTTTTTGAAGTCTTTGTATTTTTCATTTTGATAGAGAATGTCTCTCAATTCGTCATCTCGCAAGTGGTCCCAGTAGCTCCCACAGTAAGAAATGATACCTTCTTTATACCATTCAGGTAAATCGAGAAGTACGGCATTCTGTACAATTTCTTGAAAGTTGTCACCAAAAAGCATGGCACTGAGATAGACAGATGCGATCCCTTCTCTGATTTGCAGCTTGAGATTATTATGATTACCATCAAAATAAACAAACATCTTACTACCAACGATGGTCGTCGTTCCTGCTTTTGACGTGAATATATCTTCTGCACCTATGTTACTTTGTTTTAAATCTGTGATATCTGTATAGACGATGATTTCAATCTTATCATTAATTCGGTGTTCTAGTATATTTTGAATTTCGTCGTGATTCAGCTCCGCTGTTTGGATGACGGGTTCGGCTATGTTTCGTCCTTTCCCATACCAATACGTGATAAAATTATCTGTCTCATATCGATTCCAATTATTGAAGTCATCATGGTGCTGCACTCGATTTTTACCAAACTCGGTATTGATACTCTGTCCGATCACTGAAGCCGTGAGAGAAAGGAAAGTCAAAAATAGTATCGAACGTAATATCATATATATTAATTGATGAAATGAGTTTTTAAATCACTTCAATAACATGAATCAATCTACAAAATAGAAAAATCAAACTTTTGATTGTAGAAGTAACGTTTTTTTTCGTGTAAAAGGTCGTTTTGGGTGGATTAGGTTACGGTCTCTTTTCATAGTGCTGTGTTTTTAATTGAAACATATTTTGGAACACTAGCTATTTACGTCTATTCTTATATTTTAAAATATAGTACAAAATGAGATAACAGAACTTTAACCGAATAGTAATATTTCAGCAACTTTTTTTAATTTAAATCCCCTTAGTTTTATTGTGATATTAATTACAAAACTAAAATGTTGACCAATGAAAACGACACTACAATTATTTTTACTCGCCCTTTGTTTACCTTTTTTAATTGTTTCATGTAGTTCTGATGAAGGATGCACAAGTAACTTTGCTAACAATTACGATGAAAGCGCAATTGAAGATTGCTGTTGCACTTACGATGTGGAAAACCTTGTTTCAGAATTAATAGGTTCATACTCGTATGATAGTGATAGATGTAATAGTCTAGAAAAGCCACAAAACATTATCATCAAAGAAGACCCAAATGTTGAAAATGGGGTAATAATGACAAATCTTTATCACCATGAAGAAATTGAAGCGTCAGGAACTTTTGAAGATGGGGAGGTCAAGTTTGAGTCCTTTGATGAAGAATCTCATTGTAACAGAAGAACAATAATCACTCTTAAGTCAAGTAACTTAGGTCTAGAGTTAGACGTAAAGTATATTGGAACTAATCCTTTAGACAATACAACGACTAATTGTTATTTACATGGTTATTCTTGTGAAGGAATATTAACCAAAGTATAGTATTGATACTCAACTTTAGAGCAGATAGAATGAAATATAGTGCTAACACAAAAGGGAGAAAGTACATAAATACTTTATCCCTTTTTATATTTAATTAAAATATCTAATATCCTATTCCACAACCTCAAAGCAAAATGCAGCGGAGAATCAAGATGAAGAATCTCACGGTAACAAAAGAACAAAAATTACGCTTAAGTCAAGACCCTATTTATAATCAAACAACTAGCTGTAGCTGGCATGGCTTCTCCGGTGGGTTACACAAGTATATCGTTGCCTTATTTTTTTATGAATTGATGAGTGAACACGGTTTCGTTTTCTTCTACAATCATTATGTAATAACCAGGAACAAGATCATTTATATTTAATGATTCCCCTTCTTGTAGGGTAGTAGATAGGACAGTTTCTCCGCTCATATTTTTTATTGTAACTATTGATGAGCCATATCCATATAAATTTATTTTGTCTGTAGCAGGGTTAGGGTAGATGCTTCTATCTTTTGTTTTATGCACAAAAGATCGTACATCAGTGTAAGATTTTTCACCATCATAATCTAACTGCTCTAGTCGATAGAAGTTAATTCCATTCGTTGGTTTTGTGTCTAAATAGCTATAATCAAGAACTGAGTAACTATCTCCAGATCCAGCAATCCAATCTATAGTGGACTACGTGAATCCATTCTGTGACTTTTGAATATTCCATCCTTCATTATTGATCTCAGTTGCAGTGCTCCACTTTAGGTTTGGTATTTCATCTTTTCGCTCCACTTTAAATTGTATTAATTCTACTGGAAGAACAATTTGTCCATTGCCTATTGCGAATATATTACCTCCTTTCTCAGTGTAACCACTTACTGATCCAGCAGGATTTGGCCAGGCTGATCCATATGATAGGGACTTATATCTAAGAGCCACACTACCAGAGACTAATTCACCAAACCCAGTTTGTACATTACAATTAAATGCTACCCAATGTACTGTGCTTGCATCTAAGGCTACAGGGGTGTCAAGCTCTATCTGGTTGTAACTATCTAATATTGCCGTAAATTCAGATGTCTCTACTATTTTGTTGCCAGGATTATTGGACCCATTATCTTCATAGATTCCCATCTTAAATAAATCGGCACCCTGAAGTTCAGTACTTTGGTAAAATCCAAGATGTGTAAATTCACCACTGTCTGAAGGTCCTGTTTCGATTTTCCACCAAAAAAGATATGGTGATTGAAAAAAACGTGAATTGTCCCATGTAGTGTAGCCAAACTGTTGAGCTAAACCTTGATATTGGATGCAACAAATAATTATTAAAATAAAGTATGATATTTTTTTCATGACATAAGTGTTTTAACTAAAAAAAGGGGATTAAAGGTTAGCTAAATGTAAGTTGAATGTGATGGTTACAGATGCTTAAACTCTGTCTGTTGTTTAGTGAAAATTACATTGGTTTGTGAATCTATTATAGACAATCGTAACATTAATGATGAATGGTAGATGATTGAATACAAGTGGTCAATTTCTATTGTAAATGATATACTCCATTAGGCATGATATGACTAAATATCATTGGTCGAAGAGGATGTCAATATTAATCCTTAGATCACTTTAAGAAATAGAATTATGATATTATACAAATAAAATGAAATTGTTGAAAGCAGATTTACGTCAAATACCTTGGAGCTAGACTCTTGAAATTTTAAGATCATTTCTCGAGGATTTCAAGAACAAAAAAATGTTCTAATAACATCAATATTCAATAAAAATTTTCAAAACAATCTAGCATACCATTTGTATTTATGGTATAGTCGTATATTGGCGCATTAAATCAAAAATCTTTGTCTTTACTAAGACACACTATGTCTACTACGCTTAATAAAATAAAAGCACCAATCAGCAATGAGCTGAAGCAATTCGAAAAGCATTTCAAAGAATCCATGAAGAGTAATGTCGCTCTTTTGGATAAGATCACCTACTATATAGTGCAACGTAAAGGCAAGCAGATGCGACCTATGTTCGTATTTTTGATGGCGAAGATGTGCGGAGAAATCAATCCCAGTACATATAATGCTGCTTCACTTACAGAAATATTGCATACAGCCACTCTTGTCCACGATGATGTGGTAGATGATTCCATGGAGCGACGGGGGTTTTTCTCTATCAATGCGCTGTGGAAAAACAAAATCGCAGTATTAGTTGGAGACTTCTTATTTGGAAGAGGTTTTCTTCTTGCTATAGACAATAAAGAATACCAACATCTCCATATCCTCTCCCATGCAGTGAAAAAAATGAGCGAAGGGGAGCTCCTCCAACTTGAGAAAGCTCGGAAGCTAGATATCGATGAAGGCCTATACTATACAATAATCAGAGATAAAACGGCCAGTCTTTTAGCATCTGCATGCAGTCTTGGAGTTGCTTCTGTAGATAAGGACGAAGCAATGATTGAAAAAGGTCGGTTGCTTGGAGAGAAGATCGGGATGGCATTCCAGATTAAAGATGACTTATTTGATTATGGTGATGCAGATATAGGCAAACCAAAAGGTATAGACATCAAAGAAAAGAAGATGACACTTCCTCTTATATACGCACTACAACAATCTAGCTCTAAAGAGAAAAAAAGGATCATTAATATTATAAAAAAGGACAGCACCAACCCTAAAAAAGTAAAAGAAGTCATATCGTTTGTGAAAAATAGTGGTGGCCTACAATATACAAAAGATGTTATGAACCGATACCAACAAGAGGCCTTTGATCTTTTGAATACTTTTCCTGAAAATGAATCAAGAGAAGCTATTCGAATGCTCATAAAATATGTAGCGGAAAGGAAAAAATAATCTGCCTTAGTGTTAAAGGTCATTAGACCAATTATCAAAAGGCTTTTATATCCACTTATATTGTACAATTCACTTTTTCTCTCCTTATATCCAATAGACTAAAACGTCGGGACTTTTCATTTTGAAGAATTTAGAGTTTCGTCAATTTTTATTTTGATTATATTCATATCTTATTTGAGGCAACCATATTAACTTGTATGAAGTATAGGGAAGTAATGATTAATAAGACAAACCTTTAATCAAGACAGTACATGAAAATATGGGAGATAACCACGTCTTTGCTATTTCAATGTGATTGGTCTTCAAAGTGAAATAATAAATGAAATATCTCTTTAATATAATTGTACTTACATTTCTGCTTTTTGGGGAGGCACAAGCCCAGAAAATTGACAATTCCTTTTTCAATGAAGTGAATAGCTTTTTAGAAAAATCAGTTACAAATGGTCTTGTAGATTATGGTCAAGTTACTTCGGATGTATCATTGACTGCATTGATCCAGAAGATTGAAACAGCAGACCTTACAGGGGCTTCCAAGGACACTAAAAAAGCATTTTTCATAAATGCATATAATCTAAATGTAATCAACCTTGTAAAAAAGGCCTACCCAACGCAATCACCAATGGATATTGCTGGGTTTTTTGATAGAAAAAAAATCAAAGTAGCGGGTAAAAATATAACGCTTAATGAATTAGAAAAAGACAATTTACTTAAGCCATATGGTGATGCAAGATTTCATTTTGTTTTAGTTTGCGGAGCTATGGGTTGCCCTCCTATTACAAATTTCGCCTATACTCCTGATGGCCTAGAAGGTCAATTGGAAAAGCAAACTAAGGTTGCTATAAATAATCCCACATTTATAAAAATAAAAGATGGAAAAGCAGAGTTATCGCAGATTTTCAAGTGGTATGTAGGAGATTTTGGGGGTAGCAAGAGTAGCGTGATAGAGTTTATTAATAAATACAGAAACGCACCAATAAGTAAATCACAAAAAGTGAGCTACTATCAATATGATTGGTCATTGAACGATTCAGCAAAAAAAAAAGCTAGTACAGAAGGAGTAAAAGCTGCCAATGCGAGTAGATATGTAGTGTCCTCCACCATCAGAAAGGGATCATTTGAGGTAAAAATTTTTAACAATCTTTATTCTCAAAAAACAGGAAGTATTGGCGATCTTAGTGATCGTTCTTCTTTTTTTACTACACTTGTCAATGTGTTGTATGGTTTGAACAATAGATTAAACATAGGATTTACAATGAGATTTAGAAAAGTGAGAAATCAATCTCTTCCGTCTTCAGCGTTTGAAGTATTTGGTTCTGATGAAATTGGCACTTCTAGATCAGGCTTAACAGCATTTGGACCACAGATTAGGTATGCACCTGTACCATCATGGGAAAACTTCTCAATCCAGTCTTCATTTGTGTTTCCTATAGGTAGCAATTTAGCAGGTAGAGATCCAAAACAACCTTACTTAGATTGGAGTGGTGCTACATGGACTACACAATTCTTCAATGATTTCCCAATTGGAACGAATTTTTCTCTCTTTACTGAGTTAGATGTTTTACTTGAAGACATTGGAAGTTTTGATAATGGTCACATAAATAGATTTTCTACACCTGCAACGCTCATATTCAGTTATAACCCTAACTCGAAGACTTCGATATATACTTTAGGGGGATTTTCTCCTTATTGGGCGGCAGATTTTGACTATTTCGCACAAGTTGGAGCTGGTGCCAAATATCAATTTACACCAAAGCTCGAACTTGAATTATTGTACACCAAGTTTACCAATGAATTCTTAACGGACACAGGCGGACAAGCTGCGACGTACAATCTTGGAATAAGGTTTAATATATGAAGGCCATCTTAGCGGTCACGCTTTGTGGAATTGCAGACCTCTTGGCTGTTGTAAGTGGCGTCTTGTACTTCAGTACAGACCGCAAGAGATCTCTCGTAGTGATGTAATACTACATGTTGACCATAGCCCTTTTACTGTACAAAGCATTAACAGATTACCATATGTGAATAGACTATCTTCTATGGCATATCAAACTCATCTCCTTCAGCTGGAATCTCTACATCATTAAAGCCTCTTTCATTAAGGAATGCTTTCCACCTTTCTTGGCGATCTAGTTCTCCGTGCACAAGGAATATCTTTTTCACATCAGTCTGGTTAGATATGAAATCATGCATTTCGTTTCTATCTCCATGCGCAGAGAATGAGTCCATTACTCTTACATCAGCTTTCACCATTTTCCATTCTCCGAATAGTTTTATACTTTCTACTCCATCTCTCAGCATACCACCTGGTGTAGAAGGTGAACAGTATCCCACAATTAAGAATGTATTTTTCGGATTTTCAATGTTATTGAATAAATGATGCTTTACTCGACCAGCATTCATCATCCCTGACGAACTTATTATCACACACGGTTCATCCGTATCATTGAGCGCTTTGGAATCTTTTACATCTCTGATATAATTCAAATCATTGAATCCAAACGGATTATCATCTATGAGTAGATATTCGTTGAGTTCATTGTCGAAGCACTCTGGATGCTGACCAAAGATCATAGTAGCATTCACAGCTAATGGACTATCGACGTAGACAGGAAGTTTTGGTAGGAGGCCTGCCGTTTCCAGTTTATCAAGCATATAAACGATTTCTTGAGTACGACCAACACTGAAAGCGGGCACCACTAATTTACCTTTCTTCTTTATACATGTATCTATTAGTATTTCGAGAAATTCTTCTGATTGTTCTGGTGGAAGTTGGTGGTCTTTGTCTCCGTAAGTAGACTCACAAATTAGGTATTCTACCTTTGGCATTTGCTGCGGATTACGCAGGATCGGTCTTTCAGGCCTTCCTATATCTCCTGTAAATCCAACAAACCTATCTTCTCCGTTTTCTGTGATCTTGAGCGTCACACTTGAGCTTCCAAGGATGTGTCCTGCATCTTTAAACATGACAGACACTTTTTCATTGATTCTGTGCCACCGGTTATAATTATATCCAATAAAAAGGTCTAATGTTGGTGTTACATCTTCACTAGTATATAGAGGTCTTCTGATTTTTGAAAGATCTTTTCTTCTCTTTTTGAGAATCTTCTTGTTGTGCCATTCTACATCACGCTCTTGGATCTTAGCACTATCTAGAAGCATGATCGTACAAAGACTGCGCGTAGCATGTGTGCAGTGGATATCGCCCGTAAATCCATCTTTAACTAACTTAGGCACTCTACCTGTATGGTCTATGTGTGCATGTGATAGGATAAGACAATCTATATCAGCTGGAGTAAAATTCCAATTGTTGTTATATTCCCAGATATGTCGACCTTTTCCTTGGAAAAGACCACAATCCAACAATATTTTATATCCATCATCAAGCGTAATCAAGTGACTACTTCCTGTTACAAACTGTGCTGCTCCACAAAATTTTACTTTCATCGGTTGAATTTAATTTAAGATGACCAAGATAGTATTATTTGGGGGAATGAATTGAGTGAATAAAAATGGTAATTTAACTAGGAAACAGTTCTCTTACCCTTTTTCATCATAATATACCCAATCTCCTTTATACCTTCTAAACCTGGAATGCTCTTCCATCGAACCCTTCTCAGTGTTCATAACATATTGAGCAATAAAACGCACCTTACCAATCTTATCTAATTTAGTGCCCATCGAAGTGCTTATTATCTCTAAGCCAGACCAATCCATATCATCTTTTGTACTTTCTAATTGATGTCTATAATTGGGTCTTAACTTATCAGGGTGAGTTGTGTTCACTAGATAATCGACCAATGCCATATGGTAGGCAGTATACCTTGATCGCATAAGTTGCTCTGCTGTCTCTGGTTTTGATGATCCCGTATGATATGTGGCACAACACGTTGTATAAGATAAGCCACTCATGCAAGGGCATGGTGGCTCATTTTTCTTGGCATTAACTTTTGTATTATTCAAAATAATAATTAAGGAATGAATAAATATCCGCACATAAAAACGCACTTTATTAATGCATCATTCCTAATCAAGAATATATTTCTTCTATTTCCTTACCATATTTCTCAGCGATCACTCTTCGTTTGAGTTTCATGGTAGGTGTAAGTTCAGTTTTTTCACCATTGGGTCTTACAGCTTCCCATGTGGTAGGGAGTATTTTAAATTTCTTGATTTGCTCTACATGGCTGAAGTTTGGATTTGCTTTATCTATACATTCTTGAAAGCAATTGATCACTTTTTCGTCGGTACATGCAGATTTTAGATCTGTCCAATTCACATCATTGTTTTCGCACCAATCTTTGAGTGCTTCTTCTGCAGGTACAATGAGAGCGGATACGAACTTCTGAGCATCACCAACGACCATAACTTGTTCTATCAGGAAGTCTTCTTTGAGTTTATTCTCTATCGGAGCGGGAGCTACATATTTACCACCAGATGTCTTTAGGAGTTCCTTTTTACGATCTGTTATTTTAAGATATTGCTTGCCTTTTGGGCCATCTACTAACTTACCAATATCACCAGTTTTAAAATATGTCGTACCTCCCAACTCAGTAAAAACTGCGGCATTTGCTTCTGGTTTATTGTAATAACCTTGCATGATATTTGGACCATTTACAAGGATCTCACCTTCACCATCTGCATAATTTGGGTCAGAGTTGTCAATGTACAGGTCTACACCTTTTATTATGGGCCCTACAGTCCCTACCTTGGCATATCCATCGAACCTATTAACGGACAGGGTAGGACTTGTCTCAGTCAAGCCATATCCTTCTAGAACTTTGATACCTGCAGTAGAAAATACTTTGATGATCTTTGTCGGACAAGGTGCGGCTCCAGTGACTATTCCTTTTACATTGCCACCTAGAGCTTCTCTCCATTTAGAAAAGATAAGTTTGTCTGCTATTTTTCTTTTTATAGCCGCCATACCAGAGAAGGTTTTTCCATGCTCATACTCATCTGCTAGACTAAGCGCCCAGAAGAATAGTTTTTTCTTAGATCCGGTTAATTCTAGGCCTTTATTGTATATTTTTTCGTAAATTTTCTCGAGTAATCTTGGCACGGTTGTGAAGAATTGTGGACCTACTGACTTTAGATCACCATTTTCACCGCCAAGGTTATCCGTTCCTGTACAATATACGGACACGCAAGCATCAGAATATCCATATATACATGCTCGCTCAAAAATATGGCAGAAAGGTAAGAAGCTTAGTACTTTACCACTTGGAGTAAGCGGAAATGACTGTAATGTAACATCAACCACGTGGCTGATATTTTTGTGCGATAACATTACCCCTTTTGGGCTTCCTGTAGTGCCAGAAGTATATATAATCGTTGCTAGATCTTGAGCTTTTATTGTGTCTTTTAATAATAAAACTGCATCCTTATTATTATCGTTGAATAGGTCTTCGTAGAACGGCTTTCCTTCTGCTTTATCAAAAGTATAGATATGTTGTAAGGAATCTACACTTGCCTTAGCTGTTTCTACTTTTTCATAAAGATCATCGGCACCTACAAAACAAGCTTTTACTTCAGAGTCATTAAGAATGTAAACATACTCGTTAGAGCTTATCGTCGGGTACAGTGGGACATTGGTTATGCCCAAATATTGTGTAGCTAGGTCCACTATATACCATTCAGGTCTATTTTTATAAGCAACCATTGATACTTTATCTCCTTTTTTGAGACCAAGACCTATAAGCCCAGATGCAAGTCTATGTGCAGAGTCTATCACTTCTTGTGTACTCCAAAATTTCCATCCATCTCCTTCTTTTCTTCCTATACTTTTTTCAAGAGGATGCTTTTCCAATTGCCTTTCTATATATTCGAATAACCTAGTTTCCATTAGCAGTAAATTTGTTACAACCGCTATTTACTAAATTATTCTTTTTAATAAGGTGAAAAAGGGAAATAAAATTCTAAATTTTATTTAATGAGCAAGAATTGAGGATTAAAAAAGGTAATTTAGTTCAATGAAATATAAGTTATTAATAATCAGGTAATTGTGCTATGCTATCTCCCCTCCACAACTACTTCCAGCGCCTGCTGTACATCCATAGCAATGTTGATTGAGTACAATGTCACGTCCCATCAATGCTTCCATATCAAAATCATCGATATGTTGTGATTTTGCAGCTACCTTAAGATCTAGCATTTGATTAAAGTCGCAATCGTACACATAACCCTCCCATGATACGCTAATGGTGTTTCTACACATAAGCCCAGTAATTGTTGAAGGATTATATGCTTCAATGATTTCAGTCATGTATTGACTATAGTTGCCCGATTCTACAAGATAATCCAAGAAACGAGCAACAGGTAGATTTGTAATTGCAAAAAGGTTATTGAATTCAATATTATATCTTCTCTTCAGTTGTCTTTTGAACTCTGCCTCCAATGAGGCTTGGTCTCCTGGCAAATATGCACCAGATGGATTAAACACCAAATCCATTTGTAACCCTGAACCTTCCATTCCATATCCTACAGCATTGAGTTCTTGGAGTGCAGCTATACTATCTTCGAATACACCATCTCCTCTCTGACTATCGGTTCTTGTTTTGGTGAAATATGGAAGTGAAGATATGATGTGAACATTGTTATCAGCGAAGAATTGTGGGAGATCTGCATACTTAGGGTTAGCCTTGATAATTGTTAAGTTACACCTGTTCATCACTCTAACACCCATGGCCGTGCACTGTTCTACAAACCACCGGAAGTGAGCATTCATTTCAGGAGCGCCACCCGTGATATCGACGGTTGGTATTTTATGCTTTCGCACAATATCAAGACATTTTTGAAGTGTCTCTTTATCCATATTTTCTACTTTCCGATCTGGTCCCGCATCTACGTGACAATGCGAGCAAGTCTGATTACAAAGCTTTCCTATATTAAGTTGAAATATCTCAACAGGATTAGGCTTGATCGGATATCCAACCTTATCACCGAACTTTTCGAAATCCTTTCCTTCTACATCTGTTCCGTTCAATACTTTCAATTGCATGAAAGTATCCGACAATGCATTTTTGGACTTCTTGAGTGATTTTGTTCTTTGTTTTACTCCCATTCCGGACTACATTAATTTTACTTTCACTTGATTCATCATCATCACACTATTGGCTAATGTTGCACCGCTTTTGATTGCTGCTGCTACATGGACAGCCTCCATCATCTGCTCTTCGTCCGCTCCGTTTGATAAGCTAGCTCCAGTATAAGAATCCATACAATATGGACAGTTAATAGCATGTGCTACAGCTAATGCGATTAAACATTTTTCTCTTTTAGTCAATGCACCTTCTTCGAAGACTGTTCCATAATAATCAAAGAACTTCTTTCCCATTTCTTCTTGGAATTCAGTAATCTGCGGAAACTTTTTTAGGTCTTCTGGTTGAAAATAGCCTTTGCTCATATAATTGAATTTTTCTAAAAGGATACAAAAATAAGTTGTTTTATGTTGCAATAGTGTGCAAAGTAGGACATTATTGAATACTAGTTGATTTCTATGAGTTGAAACATTTCAAACCTTCTACAAAATGTAACAATACTCATCTAGTAAGACAACCATAAGTGATTTGATATGAGGCTCAAATTTAAGAAGATTGACTTTACACATTTTAAATCTAAGGATTTATCTATAATCTCTGAGATTTGTTCGTACCATCCTTGAAAACTATTTGCATCAATATAGATCTTGTCAATTGTTTATAACTCCTTTTTGATGTACTTCATCACATCATCATACAATCCACTCTGATTTGCAAATGTCGCATAGTTTTTTGCTGTATTGAACCAATCAATTGTCGATGCATTATGCTTACCTAAAGCGGCTATTAAGTCTTTCGTGGTGATTGGCTCTGGTATACCTGTTTGAAGTGCTTCTTCTAATTTTGATTCAATAGCTATATCAATAAGTGCATTTATATCCGCACCAGAATAGTTTTTAGTTCTTTTGGCAATTTTTTTAAAATCTATATTTTCAGTAGGCTTGTCTTTTAACTTCAACTGTAATATTTCTACTTTACTAGCGGTATCTGGTGGAGGCACAAAAATGATCCTATCAAATCTTCCTGGTCGTCGAAATGCAGAGTCAAGATGCCAAGGGGTATTAGTTGCTCCAACGATTAACAGTCCGTCATTATCATGCTGTATTCCATCCAATTCATTTAGGAACTGATTGATTACTTTTTTACCTGCTGATTGTAACATGTCTGATCTCTTAGCGGCCAATGCATCTATCTCATCAAAGAAGATTACACATGGAGTATTCTGTCTAGCTTTTGTAAAAATATTATGGAGATTTTTCTCACTATTTCCATGCCACATATCTAAGATATCATTCAAACTTACATTTATGAATGCAGCATTGATCTCTCCTGCTGTAGCTTTCGCAAGAAACGTCTTACCACATCCAGGAGGTCCATAGAGTAATATGCCACCGCCTATTTTTTTACCGTAGGAAGCATATAACTCTGCATTATCAAGGGGTTTTATGATTTTAAGATCAATCTCTTTTTTTACATTTTCTAAACCTCCTACATCTGCAAATTTTATATCTGGTTTTTCTAAAAAAGAATCGTCATGGTTGTCATTAGATTTAGTAGCTCTCATTCTGAATGCATTATCCAGATCTTCATCCGTGGCATCTGGATCCATTAAGAGCACCATTTCATATAGTTCTCTTGCTCTATCATGGTTTTCTTCTTTAAGATAGGCTTTTGCAAGAGTCAGTTTACCATTTGTTGATAATACATCATTGTTATCAAGTTCTTCTAAGATAATGATACAAGTTGATGTTCTACCTTTATCAAAAGCGATCTGAGCTAACAGTTCTTTGGCGTCTTTATTATTAGGATCAAACTGTAGCAACATATTTATTTGGCTTTCAAGTTCTTCCTTATATTCACCATAATGTTGCATTTTCCTAATCAATAACATCCTCAAATAAGTATTCTCGGGAGATTGAGAAACAGCTTGCTTTAATTCTTCTATTTCGGTGTTTGGTGCCATAATTTACTTTATTGATACCGATATATTTGATACGAAAACCACTCAAATATAAAATGGATCCCTGAAATCAGGAATCCACTTTTATGTATTTATATTTCAACACAGAATGTGTTTCTAATTTAGGCGATATTTTAGTCTTCTACTTCGCTTTTGACCAATAACCTGAATCCATTTCCATGTATATTTACGATTTCTATGTCATCATCTTGTGCTAAGTACTTTCTCAGCTTTGTAACGAATACATCCATACTTCTTGCTGTGAAATAATTGTCTTCTCCCCAGATTTTTTTCAATGCTTCAGATCTTGGTAAGACATCATTTTTGTTCATACAAAACATACGAAGAAGGTGAGCTTCTTTTGGAGATAGTTTCTCTTTTGTCTTTTCACCATTTCCTGTATACGTTAGAATTCTCAGTGGGTAGTTAAAATGATAACTACTTATCTCGAATTCTTTGATTTCTTCTTTTGGATCTGGGGCTTTCTGAGTTCGCTTAAGAACTGCCATCACCCTATACAGTAACTCTTCCGAATTAAATGGCTTTGTGATGTAATCATCAGCACCGATTTTAAATCCTTCTAAAACATCTTCTTTGAGTGTCTTTGCAGTAAGGAATATGATCGGCATCTCCTTATTTTCCTCTCTGATGTCTCTTGCGAGAGAAAAGCCGTCTTTTTTCGGCATCATTACATCTGTAATGGTAAGATCAAATTCGCCTTTTTTAAAGGCCTTAAGTCCTTCTTCGCCGTCAGTAGCAAGAGTAACATCATACTCATGCATTTCAAGATATGATCTTAACACATCTCCGAAATTCTGGTCGTCTTCTACTAATAAAATTTTGAATGCCATGGTTTACAATAAAATTGTTTTGTTCAATTAATTAAATAATACATAAGGGTAAACTATGCAGCATTTTGAGGTAGGTATATTGAAAAGGTACTTCCCTTTCCCATTTCACTTTTTACATTTATAGTACCCCCATGTGCATCTACGATAGCTTTTACATAGCTAAGTCCAAGACCGAAGCCTTTTACATCGTGGATATTACCTGTATGTGCACGATAAAATTTTTCAAAAATGTTTTTTAGTTGGTCTTTTGTCATTCCAATGCCGTTATCTGAAATATTAATAATAATTCCAGATTTTGTATTTTCAGTACCTATTAGAATATCTACTTTTTCAGAAGAGTACTTTTCAGCATTGTCTAATAAATTGTGGATGATATTACTAAGGTGCGTAGCATCAGCATTTAACGTTGTTAAATTTGCTTTCAAATCGGTGCACAATATACCATTTCTTTTTAAAACTTTAAGATTCATGTGTTCAGCAGCTGTATTTATCAGGTCATGCACGTCTACTGTACTTAACTTCAATTGGAAATCTTTTTTGTCCAACATCGCCATTTGAAGTACTTTTTCCACTTGACTGAGCATCCTTTTGTTCTCCTGTTTTATAATATTTGTGAATCTCAGCACCTTATCTGGATTGTTTATTATCATTGGACTTCCTATAGAATCAGAGGCTAAGGATATAGTAGCGATAGGCGTTTTGAACTCATGTGTCATATTATTGATAAAATCGGTTTTCATTTCAGAGACTTGCTTTTGACGCTGGATTACATACATCACAAAGCCAAAACAAAATAGAACCAAACCAGTAAATAATATACTCATCATTAAGGACGGAATTACAGCACTCCACAATGCTTTCTCCTTGCTGGGAAAATAAACTTGCAGATATCCTGGAGCATTTTCAATTGGATCTCCTTCCGCCGCATTTGATATTGCATTATCAAATAAAGGTATTTTGTATTCACTGTTATAAAGGTCATTACCTGTTTCTACATTTGTAGACTGATTCGTTGTTCCTATGGAGGCCGTAAAGTGACCATTCATAATGATGAAACTCATCTCTTTCTTAGAATATACACCATAGTCAAAATCTAAATCAATGTCTTGTTGTTCTATTTCGTGTTTTAGATATGTGTCAAGGTTGTCTTTTTGTATACGCTCTAGAAACGAATTAGGATTGACCAACATGTCAGACCCATTTAAGTCAATATTTTGATATTTATTATTGTCCTTTATTTTTTTTACAATATTGTGGAATTCTCTATACTCTTTGAGTAACAGTGGTTTACTTTTCTTATTCCGTTTATACTCGTCCCATTTCTTCATCATCACATCTCCTTCTTGAGCATCTTTCATAAGACGTTCCTTGACGATTCCCATGGCTATTTTCACCTTGTCATCAAAGTTTTTCTTATCCTGCCCGACAGAAGACGCAAACCAAATAAACTGGATCATACCTATACCAATCATGGACAAAGCCATGACAAAAATGATGAGGTACATCGTACTTTTTTTCATATCGGATTTCGTTTACAGCTATAAAACTACAGAATGTTGCGCGTTCAGTACTTAGGATTGCTGATTTAACAAGAATTTATAATCAATTAACTAAATGTAGAGTATGGGTGAGCGAGCAGATTAGAGTTAAAATACCGAGTATCATGAGTAACTTCTTCACCTAACCATGATGGAATTCTAAATTTCTCTTCTTCGGAGTCCAATTCAATTTCTGCTAAAATCAGCCCTTTATTTTCTCTTTCGAATTCATCTATTTCCCACATTTTACCATCATCAAGGATTATGTTTCTGATTTTTTCAATGATAGGCATTTCACAAAGAAGCAATAACAATTCAGCATCGGTTATTGGAATCTCATATTCGAATTCTTGTCTTGTGGCATTTAAATTTATTCCTTTTATTGTAAGATAGCCTTTATCATTTCTCACTCTCACTCGAACGGTTTTCTCTTTTTGCGAGTTGAGATATCCTTGTTTTATTATAGTTTTCGACTTTACTTCTGAACGCCAATCTTCGTTTTTAAGAAGGAATTTTCTTTCTATTTCAATACCCATATTAGCTTTTTTATCTCGTGCGAATTTCATTTTATATTTTCTACCCACCTATTCACAAAACTAAACAAACAACTTTATTATCTTACCCTTTCAAAAAACAAACAATATATGTCCTCTTTGATGTTTTTACTAGATGCAAGACCATTATTTACCAATGATGCCGTAGTGCTTGGGTTACTCATGGCAGTACTTGCATTTATCTTTCATACGAGTAGTTTAGATTCTCCTAGATGGAAGAAGTTTTATACATATGTACCTTCATTATTGCTTTGTTATTTTGTTCCAGCGCTATTGAATTGGCCTTTGGGGTTAATTGCGCCTCATTGGTATGAAGCGGGTATATATGATTTTGCACAATCCGTTGGCATTTCTCTCACTCAGGATATGAACTTCAATGATATCACTTCCTTGTTTGAGACTAATGGGATAGACAAGGCTTTGTATAGTGGATATCAAGGGCATTCTCAGTTGTACTTTGTTGCTTCCCGATATTTATTGCCTGCAAGTTTATTGCTCTTATGTCTAGGAATCGACTTAAAGGGACTTATCAATTTAGGGCCAAAAGCACTCATTATGTTTGGAGCGGCTACAGTAGGAATTATAATCGGAGGACCTATTGCATTGTTAGCTGCTAGTAAATTAATGCCAGACGTAATAGGAGCTAATCCTGATGAACTTTGGAGAGGATTATCAACGATAGCGGGAAGCTGGATAGGCGGAGGAGCCAATCAGGCAGCTATGAAAGAAATATACGAAGTAAAAGATAACCTGTTTGGTACTATGATTGTCGTTGATGTTGTTGTAGCTAATATTTGGATGGGATTTTTACTATATGGTGCCAATATCAGTGATAAAATTGATAAAAAACTCAAAGCGGACAACAGTGCTATCACAGATCTAAAAAACAAAGTTGCTGACTATAGGGCTAGTATCTCTGAGATGCCTACCACGACAACTTTATTTGTTCTTATGGCGGTTGCTTTTGGTGGGGTGGGGCTAGCGCATCTAGGGTCTGACATTATTTCTCCAGCACTTGGAGCCCACAAAGAGACTCTTGCCAAATGGAATCTTACATCTCTCACATCAGGTTTTTTCTGGTTGGTTGTGATTGCCACTACTATTGGTCTATTCCTTAGTTTTACAAAAGCTAAAAAATTGGAAGGAGTCGGTGCTTCGCGGTGGGGATCAATATTTATATATGTTTTGGTAGCTACTATCGGTATGAAAATGAACCTTGGAGAAGTATTTAGCAACCTAGGGTTATTTGCCATTGGAATTATTTGGATGCTTATCCATGTTTCAATATTGCTATTTGTAGCAAAGATGATCAGGGCACCATTCTTTTTCGTCGCTGTTGGTAGTCAAGCAAATATTGGTGGAGCTGCATCTGCGCCAATCGTTGCTTCAGCATTTAGTCCTTCTTTGGCTCCTGTAGGAGTATTGATGGCTGTATTAGGATATGCGCTAGGGACTTATGGTGCATTGATTTGTGCACAGTTGATGGCACTAGTCTCTGGTGGATAATGAAAAGACTTCAAAAAGATATATGAAAAAAAGATACTACTTTTTTTACTGACAATATTAGGTGTTGGACACTTGTCAGCGCAAATTGATATGAGTGATTCTACAGTACAGGTTATTTCTTATTGGAAGCTAGGTGACGTACAACAATACTATCTGACAGAATCTGAGACCGTAATGACCAAAGATGATACGGTGTCTGTGCTAGATAATTCATATGAGATAGAAATAGAAGTTACAGATTCTACTTCAATAGGGTATATAATTGAATGGACAAGAAGAAATTTTCAGTTTTCTAATAGTCTTTCGCTTGATGTTCAACTGCAAGCGATACTTTCAGATATTCCTATTATTTTAACAACAGATGTTTATGACAGTAATGTGCAAGTACTTAATTGGGAAACTTTATCAAAGGACGTAAATGACAAATGTATTCCCTTGCTTATTGAATATGCAGATCAGCCAGCTGCTTTGACTAAGATCAACCAAGCAAAACGTAAGTACATTTCTAAGGCATCGATCGAAACGTTTGTGATCAGAGATGTAATTCAATATTTTGCTTATCACGGAGCAAAATATAAACTTGGAGAAACGATTTCAGAAGACATTAAGATTCCTAATAATTATGGTGAAGATCCTTTAGATGCTAAAGCAGCAATGGTGTTGGATGAATTACTTCCTGAGAATAATACCTCAATTATAAAGGCATTTCAGAACATCAATCCTCAGCAATTGACAGCTGTGACTTATGATTATTTAAAATCTCTAAACATTGTTGAAGGTTCGTTGCCGTCATATGAAGACTTCCCTACAGTGACCAAGCAGATATGGGGAGGATCAGATATTCATAGTAATTCAGGCTGGGTTATTTATAGTCAAGAATCAGAACAAGTTACAAGTGGGGATGATGTGACTTTGAAAGAACGGATTATTGAAATAGCAAACTAGAAAAGTTATTTATCGCTATTTGATAGAAATCTTAGGTGACGCTCGTAATCAATTCTGAAATATAGATCAATTACCCAAGAGCTATCTTTCTAGAAAACATAATACAAGATGTGCTCTTATGGTTATAAATTGTTCCTTTTAATTATCATTTTTTCAATTAAAGGTTGACTTTTTTAAAATTTAAATGTATTTTGTTTCACCTGAATTTAAACCCTCGGGCTTTATTGTAGTCTCAATTGTGATTAAAAATAAATAAAATATGAAACGATTAATAATTTTTTGCCTTGTATTAAGCTTGTTTTCGATAGACAATCAATTAAGTGCTCAAGAAGAATCTACAGGACTCTTGGGAGATAATTTTAGCTTGGAAGGCGCATTAGATGTCTTTAAAAATGCTTCTACTTTAGAAAATTTTGAAAAACAACTCAACAACCAAGACTCAGATGTAAACAACCTCGATCTTAATGATGACGGAGACATTGATTATATAAGAGTAGAAGAACATACGGAGGGTGATGTTCATGTAATAATCCTTCAAGCCCTTATATCTGAAGAAGAATCTCAAGATATTGCTGTAATTGAAGTCGAAAAAACTGGAAAAGAATCTGCGACGTTACAAATTGTAGGAGATGACTATTTATATGGTGACGATTATTTTATTGAGCCTTTTGAAGAAGATGCTACATCAAATGGAGACGGTGGACCTTCAGCTGATTATACAGTAAGCCGTATTGTTGTAAATGTATGGTTTTGGCCTTCAATACGACACATCTACAGACCCAACTATGTAGTATACAGGTCACCATTTAGATGGAGAGTATATCCAAAAATTTGGAGACCATGGAGACCATTGACTTGGAGTGTATATCATGGAAAAAGACTGCGTTACAATCATCACTATCGACCTGTTAAAACACGTAGAATAGTCAAGGCTAGAAAGATCTATACTCCGAAGAGAAAAAGTTCTAAAGTTGTAGTGAAGAAATCAAAAACTGTAACGCGAGTTCGCAAAACGAACAAAGGAAATACTGTTGTATCAAAATCGACAAAAACTAAAACGGTAAAGAAAAACAAAAACGGCAAAGTGAAAGCCGAGAAAACTAAATCCAAGACCAAGGTCAAAAAAAGAGGGAACGGAACAAAAAGGAAAAAGGGAACAAAAAAAACTAAGAAGAAGTCTGGTAATTAGACCTTTAGTTTGGATTGACTTAGATAAATTAATTATTTATAAGTAGAACCCCAAAATTTTGGTTAGAAAAAATGATTCTATACTTTCGTTAGCTTTAATTGTAAACATTGCATAATTGCTAACGTTAATCACGACATGGATTCATTAACACAAATTATTCTTGGTGCTGCAGTAGGTGAACTAGTCGCGGGTAGAAAAATAGGAAATAGAGCAATGCTCTGGGGTGCGATTGCGGGTACTATCCCTGACTTAGATGTCATGATCGGCAGTTTATTTATGAATGAGATCAATGGCTTAGCATTTCATAGAGCGATTACGCATTCGATCTTTTTTGCAGTTGTTTTCTCTTTTTTGATAGCCTTCTATACCAATTGGTTGTATAGCAAAGAGCATCATCGCAAACGAGGTTATAAAATACTGGTTACTGTCTTTGGTGTTTTATTTATGGTTCTGACCTCTGCAATTTTGATTTTTATAAGTAAATCACTTGGAGGCACAATTGGAATGATTGTGAGTGCTGTATTGACTTTAGGTTTAGTAAGTTACTTTGGTGCTCGACTTGTCAAAGGTTACCTCAATATTGAACAAGAAAAAATAGACGTAGGATACTGGTTTTGGTACAAATTGTTTTTCTGGGCAATATTTACACACCCTTTATTGGATTGTTTTACAGTTTATGGTACACAGCTCTTTGCTCCGTTTTCCAACTATCGTGTTGCGCTCAATAGTATTTCTGTAGCCGATCCAGCTTATACTTTCCCGTTTTTGATCTGTTTGATGGTCGCTTCACTTATGGCTAGGTTTTATGATAAAGAATCAGAAAACAACATTGGTAAATCATTCCGATTGACGTGGGCAAACTATAAATTAAGGAGCTATGTAAATGCCACTGGAATAATAATTAGTAGCTTTTATCTTGGATGGACCTTTTACAATAAAGCTAAGATCAATAAGGTGATGGAGCACACACTTGCTGAACAAAACATCAAGTATAGTCGATATATGACTGGTCCAACAATCTTAAATAACTTATTATGGTCAGCAACAGCGGAGACTGATTCTTCTTATTATACAGGGCTGTATTCTTTTAATGATAAAGAACCAAAGTTCAAACTATTTGAAGTGCCAAAGAACTACGATCTTCTAGACTACAAACCCGATGATAAAGTAATAAAGACACTTCAATGGTTTAGCAAAGATTATTATTCAGTAATACAACGAAAAGATGGTCTTCTACAAATCAATGATATACGATACGGTACTTTTGATGGTGAAGAAACGGATGAAGATAGCTATATCTTCAGGTTCATTTTAGATAAAGATGAAAAGGGATATTATCAGTTGCAACAAGCTATAGGTGGTCCAAAGAGGGGCAGGGAGGGTGAAATATTTGAAGACTTATTTGCGAGAATAAAAGGAATATAGATAGAGGCAAGAGTTTAATTCTTCAATTCTCATTTCATTAAATATTAGTTCGTTTCAGATATCAATGTGAGTATTCTTTTCTTCCTAGTTTTGCATTAACTAAATCGTTTTATTAGACTAAAAAACAGTACTAAATTTTTTAAAGCACTAAAAAGAAGAAGGTTATAATAATATTGATCTACAATTATACACTTAATGGAATCTAGTGGTCCATCCAATCATTTCGACAAAAAAAGAGACCAGTAATTTCTTACTGATCTCAATTGTTTTCTATGTTATCAAATAACATCAACAGAAGTTAAAATTATTATTCTTCCTCTTCATTCATTTTCTCCTTGAAGTCTTCCACTGCATCTTCAATTTTGTCTTCTACTACTTCAGCAACCGCTTTCACAGTATCTACCACATCTTCCAATGCTTCACCGACACCTTCAAGTGCTTCGCCAACAGTTGCTGCTATAGCACCCAAGATTGAATCATCTGATTTGTCATCTTTCGCCTCTTCATTTTTCTCTTCTGATTTAGTTTCTTCCACTTTTTTCTCTTCGACTTTTGGCTCTTCGGTTGTTTCTTCCTTCACCTCATCTTTAGTTTCTGTAACTACATTTTCATCTTCAGAAGGCAATTCCACAGCAGGAATTTTCGCTTTTGGCTTTTTACCTTCAGCTATTTTTGCTGCTGCTTCTGTAAGTTTATCAGCGGAAGCCTCAGCATTTTCAGCTGATTTTTTCACTTCTGCCGCTATTTTAGCCTCTGCTTCAGCTTTGGCGGCATCCATTTTTGCTTGCTTCTCAGCTTTTGCCTTTTCCTTTGCTATTTTAAGTTCTAGCTCTTTACGAGTATTGTACATGTCTTCAAGCTTGAGCTCTTTTGACTTTACTCGCTCATCGATCATTTTGATTTTCGCTTGTCGAATTTGCATTTCTAGTTGACCATGAGTAGTTGCGATTTTTCTATCCTGGAATTTCTGGTCGTCTTTATCTCTAGAGATGGATTTCTCCATTTTTTGGATGGCATTAACTAACCCATCGTATCTTCTTTGATGTCTTCCAACGGCTGAATTTCCACCTTTGTTATCATTACCTTTATCGCCAAATCTTTTATCTTTCACTACTTTAAAGGCAGCATCCAGTTTATTCCAAATTTGATCTCTATCTTTTTTTGTGAATTTCATGCCACGAAGTTTACCTTGTAGTGTTTTCAATTCTTCGAATATTGGCTTAAGGCCTAGACCTTTTTCTATTCTTGCTTCTATATCTGCAAGTTCGGTCATGATAGATTCTTTGTACTTCGCTGAGTTGGTTGCGTATTGCGCCTCTACTTCTTTTTTCAGTGCTTTTAGCTTATCAAAAAGTTTGTTTGTTTTTGATTTTAGTGTTGAAGCATGGTCTCGGAACAGATTTTTTTCAATTACCTGCTCTTGTACTTTTGTCCAGAAATTTCTCATCTCATTCCATAGCTTATTATCGTATTCTTTGAGATTTTCTACAACTTCTGAGAAGTCTTCTAATTCAGTACGATACATTTCGTATAGTTTGGCAGATAATACTACAAAATGCCACTCTGTTTGTGCTCTTGATATAATATCAGTTCTTTCTACTTTTATCTCATCTGGAAGAATACTATCAGAGATATTTAGTGGACGATCTTGAACTGTATGTCCTGTCTCTTATACACATCTCCGAGCCCACGAGACAGGCAGAAATCTC
>CAJXUU010000034.1 GCA_913061325.1 uncultured Saprospirales bacterium
TCTACACTATCCTCTTCGTCGGCAGCGTCAGATGTGTATAAGAGACAGATATTTTCATTCCTATGTTCAAGAGGTCATCCATCATACTTCCATCTCCGTCCATATCTAGAAGTTTAGTAAATATGCTTCCTCCTCTTTTAGATCCACCTTGCTGTTGCTGTTGTACTCCGCCCATCAAAACCTTCGCAAGACCTCCAAGGTCAAGAGAGCTAGATTTTTGCTACTGACCTACAACTCCCATTATAACAGGTGCTACCAATTGCATTAATACACCAGATTTGAAAATGTCAAGACCACTCATTTGCTGTACAATCTGTGCCGCTTCTAATTGTCTTTTACCTAGAAGATGATTAACTATTCCTGTTCCGTTCATAGTCTTTGGATTGTTCACTTGCTTTCTGCCTCCAAGTACATGCATAAGATCACCTAGGATGCCTTCATCATGATCTTTTTTGATAGCGCCATATATTCCACCTCCACTTTGAGGGTTATTAGCATTTCTAGAAATAGCATTAAGTAGTAATTCAGAAACACCTTGCGATGCTCTTTTTACTTGATTAGGATCTTGTGCACCTAGTTGTTTTGAGAGTTGGGTGATAACCTCATTGGAAAGGTGTCTTGCTACTTCATTCATTAAGTTTGCCATATTTATTTTGGTTTTGACCAAGGTGGTCTGTTATCTTATTTTAATAACAACATTATACTATCATTGACGCGAATGAAAGGAGATATCACATTTATGGTTCTTTTTTATAATAAAATAACCAAATCAATTAATTGTCTTCTTCAAGAGGTATTCTGAACAAATGGGCAATTGGTGAGAATAGATGTATATCCGAACGAAGACAACCAGTATATTGAAAATGAATTATCTAAACCTAGAGTATATCTACATGTAATCTATTGTTGCTACCAAATCCATGCTGAAAAAGTAATTGTATTTTGATTAAGTTATTTGTAATATAATACAAACTCAATTACTTGATAACATTCAATAATTCTAATAGGTTGACGGCAAAATGTTTCAGATAAATAAGTAAATACCGAATTATTAGATATTTACACATGTGATATAAATATAATATGTATATTCGCGTTCATAAGTGGCATGGTTCTCGTTAGTCCACTTTTACATACAACCAACCTAGAGCGCTCGCTATATCCTCAGAGCAAAGGACGTTTCAAGTCCTTATCAACAAAATCTTCATAATGTGTAATCATATTGACTACAAACTCCTACGTATTATATTTTATTATCATGTTTTGTGTTAATAAGTGGCGTTTTGGTACTATAATGTGTAATTCTGTGTTACATTTGTTTATCATTAGTACCGAAAGTGGGAAGAGTTACTTTTTAGACGAGAAGTGACTAAGAATACCGAAAGTGAGAATAAAGGCCTTTGACGATGCTGATATTCGATAAATAATACGTGTGAATAAATACCAACTGACAGGAGAGTATGAGTGTAAACTTGATGCCAAAGGGCGTCTAAGGTTACCTACGTCTCTTATCAGGCAGTTTGGATTTACTGGAATTCTTGAGTTAGCGATTAATCGAGGATTTGAAAAGCACCTAATGATGTATCCCAAAACAGTTTGGGAGGGAAAGACGAAAATATTTAACCAGCTCAACATTTACAATTCAAAAGAGCGGCAAGCAATGAGATACTTCTATAGAGGAGCTTCTATGTTACACATGGATTCTGCTGATAGAATTTTGCTTCCAGGTAATCTGATCGATTATGCAGGATTAAAGAAAGATGTAATCCTATTCGCATATCACGAGCAGATTGAGATCTGGGACAAAGTGAAGTATTTTGACATGCTTAATGACGAACCTGAATCATTCTCCGAAATAGCGGACGGAATATTCGGGACTCTGGCGCAGGGTGGAGGAGAGCCTCAATCCGATATAGCCGATGAGTGATTATCATGTGCCCGTAATGTTGGACGAGTGTATAGCTGGTCTAAATCTTAAGCCGGACGGAAAGTATGTAGACGTAACTTTCGGTGCTGGTGGACATTCCCAATCGATTTTAAAAAACTTAGGTGACGAAGGTCATCTTTATGGTTTCGATCAAGACGATGATGCAGTTGCAAATCAACTCGACGATCCAAGATTTACTTTTATCAAAGCTAACTTCAGGCATATCAAACGATTTTTGCGTGTAGAAGGTGTGAGGGAAGTTGATGGCATTCTTGCTGATCTTGGTGTGAGTTCTTGGCAGTTGGATTTTCCAGAGAGAGGCTTCTCATATAGGTTTGATGCAGATCTTGATATGCGTATGAATAATGCTGAGGAATTAACGGCAGCTATTATTCTAAAGGAGTATAGTCAAGATGATCTGCAGCTTCTGTTTAGTAAATTCGGTGAAGTGAGAAATTCACGAACCTTAGCTAAAGAGATTGTTTCTGAAAGAGGAAAGTCACTGATCAAAACTACATTTCAGTTAAATGAAATACTTGAAAGGTTAAAATTTGGTACTCGACCAAAATATTTCGCACAAGTTTATCAGGCGCTCCGGATGGAAGTAAATCAGGAAGTGCAAGTGCTTGAAGAAATGTTGCAGGGGGGGCTTGAGGTGCTAAAGCCAGGTGGGAGATTTGTAATCATGAGCTATCATTCAATAGAGGATAGGTGTGTGAAAAATTTCTTTAAGTCTGGAAGTGTAGACGGAAAACTCGTTCAAGATGATTTTGGACACATTGATCGGCCATTTAAGTTAATAAATAAGAAGCTAATTCAAGCTAGCGAAGAAGAGTTGGTGAGAAATAGTAGAGCAAAAAGTGCAAAGTTAAGAATAGCCGAAAAGCTTTAAGAAATCTACTTTTTAATCTTGTTCTTAACTGGAGAAAAAGAAAATAATTAGCGCTTATGCATGCAAGGGAGTGGATGATCTGTATCAATCACAGAAGTTCGTTCCCGCATCATAAGAAAGCTGAGACGAATAAAAGGAAAACCATTTGAAGACTAAGAGTCAACATAAGAAAACTACAACTTCTACAAGGTTCAAGGGAATCGAATGGCTTTTTATGAATTTGCCTTTTGTGTGCTACCTCGCGTTACTTATCGGGGTGTACATATACAGCGCACATAGTGTCGAAGGAAATCTTCGAAAAATAGAGGCTCTAAAGGCTGAGGTCAATGACACTAAGTGGCGATACATGGATATCAAGAAGGATATAATGTACGGTAGCACTCAATCGCAAATTGAACAAAAAGTTGCGGAATTGGATCTTAAACCCATCCGAAACGCGCCTATTAAGATATCAGACAAGAACTGATGATCGCGCAAACATGGATAGAAAGAAAGAACTATTAGTAAGGGTGTACGCCGTACTTGCGGCCTTCATAATACTAAGCGTGGTGATCATGGCTAGGGTGGTAAAGGTATCTCTTATCGAAGGCGATAAGTGGAGAGAAAAAGGTAATAAAAATGTAAAGATGCGTACTCTGAGAGCAGAGCGTGGCAACATATATTCTGAGGATTTCAACTTGTTGAGTACCTCACTAAAGTTCTTTGACATTCATATGGATTTATCCGTCCAAAAGGATAAAGTCTTCAATGAAGGAGTTGATTCTCTTGCATATCATTTGAGTCAATCAATAGGTAGGCATAAGACCAGTTCTGAATGGAGAAGGAGCTTAATTCAAGGACGTAAAAAGAAAAAGAAATACTTCCCTATTGCTAAGCGGATCAATAGTGATGAACTTAGAAAAATTAAGAAATTTCCTCTCTTTAGATTAAATAAGTATAAAGGAGGGTTAATTGCTGAGTCATTTTCAAAAAGATCGAAACCTTATAACGGTTTTGCTAGTAGAACGATAGGTGAGGATAGACAGAATGCTTCAAAAATCGGCCTTGAAGGTTACTTTGATAAATTTCTTGCGGGAGATTCTACGCAAGTGTTGATGAAGAAAGTGTCGGAGCTCAATAACGAATGGGTGCCAGTATATGATCTTCAAGATTTCGAACCTGGTAAAGGGAATGATATCGTAACTACGATTAATATTGATATACAGGATATTGTACACAATGAATTGTTGTCAAGAGTAGCTGAAATAGAAGCGGAAGCTGGTACTGCAATCGTAATGGATGTAGAGACAGGAGCGATCAAGGCAATCTCAAACTTCAGAAGATTGGAAGATGGTAATTACGCTGAAATATATAATGATGCTATTGGAAGATTATCTGAGCCAGGGTCTACATTCAAATTGGCAAGTGCGCTTGCATTGATGGATGATGGGTACTGTGATCTAGAATCGACTGTCGATCTCAAAGGAGGTAAAATGAGGTTTTATGACCTTACAATGTATGATTCAGATATGCATGGCTTAGGTCGAGTAACTTTAAGGGAGGTTTTTGAGAAGTCTTCTAATGTTGGGATGGCTAAGCTGGTTCATGACAATTATAACAGTCCAGAAGGGAGAATCAAGTTTGTAGATAAACTAAGATCTCTTGGTATGGCAAGTAAAATGGGGATAGAAATAGTAGGTGAATCAAAGCCTCTGGTTAAACACCCAGTAAAAAATAAAAATACATGGTATGGTACGACCATTCCATGGATGGCTCACGGTTATGAGTTGATGAATACACCATTACAGACGCTTAATTTATATAATGCCATTGCAAATGATGGTAAAATGATGAAGCCATACCTAGTGAGTGAAATACTAGATGGTGAAAGTACTGTGAAGATATTCAGGCCAAGAGTGTTAAAAAGGCAACTTGTAAAACCACAAGTAGTAAAAGCAGCTCAGCAAATGTTGGAAGGTGTAGTAAAAAGTGGGACAGGAAGAAAATTAAGGTCTTCGATAGTAGATATAGCTGGAAAGACGGGTACAACAAGAGTGAACTATAATGAAAAGGATCAAAAGAAGGAATACAATGCATCATTTGCAGGGTACTTTCCAGTTCAAAATCCGAAGTATTCGATGATAGTTGTAATCTATAAACCTCAAGGGAATGCTTATTATGGAGCATCTGCAGCTGGGCCTGTGTATAAGAAGATTGCGGAGCGAATAACGACATTGTCTGACAATCTGATTTACTCAGAAGAGTCACAGAAGATAGCTACAGCAGAATTGCCAGAATCTAATGCAGGTTTTGGAAATGACTTCAAACGTGTGTTCGATTATGTTGGCTTAGAATATAAGTCTAAGGTGAAAGGAAGCTGGGTAGAGGTGGATCCATTTGAAACAAAGATGTTAATTGATAAAAAGAAAATAACCAAATCAGAGGTGCCCAATGTGAAAGGCATGGGAGCAAGAGATGCGATATATGTTTTAGAGAATCTAGGGATGAGTGTAGAGGTTGATGGAGTAGGGAAAGTGGTCAAGCAGACCATCAAACCAGGAGCTAAAATAAAAGGACAAGACATCAAAATCTACTTAAACTAGATAGGATGTCTCAAAAACGAAAGTTATTTGAAATACTTGATGATAATCTGATTGTTCAGATCATAGGAGACAAGGAAGTAGTGATTAATGAACTGCACTTAGATTCTAGAAAAGTGAACAATGATGATGTGTACTTTGCCATAAAGGGTTTTGCCTCAGATGGTCACGACTACATCGAATCAGCGATTGCAAATGGGGCTAAAGTTGTTTTCTGTGAAAATACAGACTTCGATTTTACTCTTGGGGTAACGGTTGTGCAAGTGAGTGACACTAGAGGTGCAATGGCCGCAGCTGCTTCTTATTATTATGACTCTCCAAGTGAAGAAGTCAAAATGGTAGGAATAACAGGTACAAATGGTAAGACGACGGTAGCTACCTTATTGTGGCAGTTGTTTTCTAAACTAGGATTCAAAGTAGGGTTGATCTCTACTGTTGAAAATAAAATTGGAGACGAAATTATACCATCAACACACACCACACCAGATGTGATTAGCTTGAATAAGTTGATTGCTCAGATGAGGGATGCAGGTTGCGAATATGTCTTCATGGAAGTCAGCTCGCACGCTGTAGATCAGAAAAGAATCGCAGGCATAATATACTCTGGTGGAGTATTTACTAATATGTCACACGATCACTTGGATTATCACAAGACGTTCAAAGAATATATATGGGCGAAGAAAAAGTTCTTCGATACCCTTCCTTCAGATTCATTTGCTTTGGTAAATGAGGATGACAAACGAGGTGAAGTGATGTTGCAAAATACTTCTGCCAAAAAAGTGACTTACGCATTGAGAAATGGAGCTAGTTACAAGGCGAAGATAATTAGTAACGGAGTAGATGGTCTCCAACTTAAGATTGATGGACATGAAGCTCACTTCAGATTGGTAGGAGAATTCAATGCATACAATTTGCTAGCTGTTTACGGTACGGCGATTGAGCTCGGATTCGAATCATCAGAAGTATTACTGCATCTCTCTAATATCACGGGTGCTGAAGGGAGATTTGAAAGTATAAAAGTTGAAGGTGTAGGTACAATTGGAATAGTCGATTATGCACATACACCGGATGCGCTGGACAATGTGCTCAAGACAATCGCTAAAGTGAAATCTTCAAATAGTAAGATCATTACAGTAGTAGGTTGCGGAGGTGATCGAGATGCAGCAAAAAGGCCAAAAATGGCACAAATAGCAGCTCTAAAGAGTGATCGATACATTATCACAAGTGACAATCCGCGAACAGAAAATCCTGAAGCAATTCTTGATGATATGGAAGCTGGTTTGGATTCAGAAATGAAAACCAATATGCTTAGAATATCAGACAGAGCTGAAGCGATCCAAAAAGCGGTGTCTTTAGCTGGTGACAATGATGTGATCTTGATTGCTGGAAAAGGACATGAAAAATACCAAGAAATAAACGGAGTAAAGACTCCATTTAATGATAAACAGGTACTTCGAGTTGCGATGCTCGGAAGATCCTAAAGATAGGTTCTATTATCATTCTCAGGTTGGTTTTAACAGTTGCAGTTGGCGAGAACCCGCTCTAAAAGTAGAGTGTTGCCTCCTGCACTGTTAATTTTTTAACTCCACGGAGTTAAGAGAATGGGTGTACGAGTTTTTGATTTTGCAGGTTTTTAAAAATCACTGACCACGAGTATACCAAAAGAGCGAAAGCTCGACTTAGATGTTTAATAGACACACATTGAATTAAGTTCTTAAAAGTATTGGACTTAGCTCAATAGCGAAAAAAGACGAAAGGAGATCAAGGTAAGAAAGCTACAACTTTTACTTATCTACGTTCAACACTACAGTTAGTTTCTCAAAGCTATCGAATAGTAGATAGTAACATCCTAGATCAATAATTTCCTCTAATCTCGCTCGTATCAGTCATTTCCATGAAAGTGGAACTGAGGATTATTTTCCTCTTGTGACTGACAAAAGACAGAGTAGTATATATACTATTCAATTTTTTAAAAAAGACGAGAATCTGGAAATGGGAATTATTCATTCCAATCCCTTATTCTACAAAGAAAAAGAAGAATTGAGCGTTTGCTATGTGCGAATAGCTAGTAGAGGAGTACGTCTAAGTATAAGCTCTATAAGCCATTCAGTCATTCAATCATTCAATATTCAACATTGAAAAGATGCTCTATCATCTATTTGAATACTTACAGGAGAATTACAACTTGCCAGGTGCGGGCTTATTCCAGTATATAAGTTTCAGATCAGGAGTAGCGATCATTTTATCATTGATTATCTCGATTTTGTTTGGAAATCGGATTATACGTTCATTGAAAAAAATGCAAGTAGGAGAGACAGTCAGAGATCTCGGACTTGATGGGCAGTTAGAGAAAACTGGGACGCCAACTATGGGTGGATTCATAATTATTCTAGCGACATTAATTCCAGCGATCCTATTGGCTGATTTGACAAATATCTACATCGTCGTATTGATCTTTACGACCTTATTGATGGCTGCTATCGGATTTACTGATGACTATATAAAAGTCTTCAAAAAGAATAAAGATGGACTAGCTGGAAAGTTTAAAGTGGTAGGTCAGGTATTATTAGGATTAATAGTAGCGGCTGTTATGCTAATGCATAATGATATAGTCGTAAGAATGCCAATGTCAGATGCAATTTTGGCTGGTTATGAAGTGATCAAAAGCTTCACTATCGAAGTGCCAAGACTTAATTCGGCTAGCGAAATGATCGAAATGGCTTATGTGAAAACGACATTGACTAACGTGCCATTCTTCAAAGGAAATGCATTCGATTACAACGGGCTATTATGGTTCTTGGGTGACAATGCAATTAAGTTTGTTTGGATTGTTTTTGTGCCAATCGTAGTATTTATTGTTACTGCAGTTTCTAATGCCGCGAACTTAACAGATGGAATTGATGGATTGGCTACTGGCTTATCAGCAATCATAGCTGCCACTTTAGCGATACTAGCTTACGTAAGTGGAAACTCAGTAATAGCGGAATTCTTAGATATATATTATATCCCTTACTCTTCTGAGATGGTGATTTTTGCAGCATGTTTCTTAGGAGGATGTATTGGATTCCTATGGCACAATGCTTATCCAGCGAAAGTCTTCATGGGCGATACTGGAAGTTTGACTATTGGCGGAATCATAGCGGTAATGGCTATTTTCTTGAGAAAAGAATTTTTGCTACCGATACTATGTGGAGTTTTCTTTTTAGAGACTCTATCAGTGATTCTTCAAGTGGGCTACTTTAAATACACAAGAAAAAAATATGGTGAAGGCCGAAGAATATTTAAAATGTCTCCTATTCATCACCATTTCCAAAAGTTGGGAATGCACGAATCTAGGTTAGTTACTAGATTTTGGATAATAGGCATAATGTTAGCGATCGTGACAATGATCACATTGAAAATAAGATAAATTATTTCAATGGATAAGAAAAAAGTTGTCATCATCGGTGGAGCTGAGAGTGGAGTTGGAGCTGCACTACTAGCTAAGAAAAATAACTACGAAGTTTTTGTATCCGACTATGGAAAGATAGCTGATAAGTACAAAGACGAATTAAAAGAAAACAATATCCCTTTTGAAGAAAAGGGACATACTATTGAAAGATTGATTGATGCAGGTTTTGTGATAAAGAGCCCTGGAGTGCCAGATACTGCCCCCATCCTCAGCAGTCTAAATAAAGAGGGACTGAGAGGAGTCTCAGAGATTGAGTTTGGTTATTCATTTTACTCTGGAAAACTTATAGCTATCACTGGTAGCAATGGGAAAACTACCACTTCAGGACTCATTTATCACATTATGAAAACCGCTGGCTTGGATGTAGAAATTGGGGGGAATTATGGCGTAAGTTTCGCAAGAATACTTACAGATAAGAATCCTGACTATATGGTTCTAGAGCTCAGTAGTTTTCAATTGGAAGGCATACATAAGTTCAGACCTGATATCGCAGTACTGCTTAATATCACAGCTGATCATCTTGATAGATATGATTATGATATTAAGAATTATGCAGCGGCAAAAATGAGGATCACAGAAAATCAGACAACCGAGGATCACTATATCTTCAATGGAACTGATGAATTGATCAAGGAAATGAACAGTCAACTTCCTATTAGAGCCGAAAGGCATAAAATAGAAGAAGCGGATTATATAAATGGCATTACCTCAAAGGAGGGTGACAAACAATTTGAAATAAGTATCAAAGGAAAGCACAATCTTTTTAATGCTCGATGTGCAGTTGAAGTAGCTCTAATCCTAGGTATATCAGAATCTGATATTTCACAAGGACTTGCCACCTTCGTCAATGAACCACATCGACTAGAGGTAATAACTACCATCAATGGAGTCACATTCATCAATGATAGTAAAGCTACTAATGTAGATGCAGTAACCTACGCTCTTGACTCCATCGACGGAGATATCATCTGGATCGCTGGTGGTACTGACAAAGGCAATGATTACAGCCCTCTATATGAACTAGCCAAGGAGCGAGTGAAAGCACTCATATGTCTTGGTGTAGATAACAATAAAATAGTGCAGACTTTTGCAACATATATACCATTAATTATTGAGTCAACTAAGGTCTCAAACGTTGTTGACACAGCAATAGACTTAGCAAAGGCAGGGGATACGGTTATCCTGTCCCCAGCCTGTGCAAGTTTTGATTTGTTTGATAATTACATGGATCGTGGAGAGCAGTTCAAGGAAGCGGTGAAGGCACGAATGTAAAAAGCCCGAGCCACTCATAATATCCCCCTTTGGAGGGGGCTAGGGGGAGTAAGTCAACGTCATGATTTGTAATAAGATGTGTACAGAGATAATGATGTATGTACTTAGATAATCGTATGGCAAACAAAAGAAAAAAATATAAAATAAAAAGTTTCGGAAACTCAAAACAACGATAATTCGAAGTCTAAAAATAAAACATGAATACTGTAACAAATCTATATAATACGCTTCGTGGAGATAAATACATCTGGCTCATTTTGGGCTTTTTAGGTTTGTTTTCTGTACTAGCTGTTTACAGTTCGGCAGGGGCGATGGCGTATAAGTATGCAGGTGGAAATACCGAGTTTTACATGATGAAACAAGCTTTTTTCATCATATTGGGGATTGGGTTTGCGTATGGATGTTATAAATTGCACTATTTACATTACAGTCGATTGGCGCCGATTTTATTGGCTATTGCCATACCGCTATTGATCTATACCTTATTGTTTGGGCCAGAATATAATGATGCTCGAAGATGGATCAATATCCCGTGGATTAATCAACGTTTCCAAACATCTGATTTTGCAAAGATTGCATTGATCATATTTGTTGCCAGATCATTAGCAATTAAACAAGATTTCATAAAAGATTTTAAGAGTGCGTTTTTACCGATCATTCTACCAGTAGTGATTGTTTGTGGATTGATTATGCCAGCGGATTTAAGTACCGCTGCATTGTTATTTACGACATGTTTGTTAATGATGTTTATTGGAAGAGTCTCTTTAAAATATGTAGCACTATTAGTACTCTGCGGAGCGATTGTGTTTGGAGCATTATTTATTATAGGAACGGTCTTTCCTGAAGTCTTTAGAGTAGAGACTTGGATCTCTAGAGTACAAGAATATTTGAGTGCTAGTGACGGTGATTTCCAAGTTCAACAGTCTAAAATAGCCATCGCCAATGGTGGATTGTTCGGAATGGGACCTGGAAACAGTATGCAAAAGAATTTCTTACCATATGCATATGCAGATTTTATTTATGCCATTATATGTGAAGAATACGGAATCGTCGGAGGATTGGTAATCATACTTGCATATCTAGGATTACTATTTAGATGTATAAAAATTGTTACTCAATGTCCTAAGGCATTCGGCGCGATATTAGCAATGGGCTTGTGTCTTAATTTGGTGATTCAAGCATTTGCAAATATTGCGGTTTCTGTACAATTGGTGCCTGTTACAGGATTGACGTTACCATTGGTGAGCATGGGTGGTACTTCGGTATTATTTACCTGCATGAGTATCGGGGTGATATTAAGTGTGAGTAGATATGTAGAGGAAGCACACAAGCAGAGGTTAGCATTAGAGAAATTAGAAGCTAAAGAGGATGCGAGTAATAATTAGTGGAGGAGGAACGGGAGGACATGTCTTTCCTGCAATTGCAATTGCAAACGAGATAAAGAAACAAAATCCGGATGCGGAATTCCTATTCGTAGGGGCAGAAGGAAAATTAGAAATGGATAGAGTTCCGAAAGCGGGCTATCCAATAGTGGGACTTCCAATAAGAGGTTTCCATAGAAAACTGACATTGCGGAATTTGGCATTTCCATTCAAGTTGTTTCAATCCATGTGGAAAGCTCGAAAGGTGGTCAAGAAATTCAACCCAGATGTAGTTGTTGGAGTAGGTGGATACGCAAGTGGACCAACACTTCAGATGGCTGCAGCCAATGGCATTCCTACACTCGTTCAAGAGCAAAACTCTTATGCAGGTGTGACGAATAAAATTTTAGGTAGAAAGGTGAATAAGGTATGTGTAGCGTATGACGGTATGGAGAAATTTTTTCCAGCTGAAAAAATAGTCTTCACAGGAAATCCGGTCAGAAGAGAAATATTTGAAAACGACATAACTACGTCGGGAGCAAAGGCTAAACTAGGATTAGAAGTTGGTAATAAAACCATCCTGATTTTTGGCGGTAGCCTGGGAGCAAGAGCGCTTAATGAGTCTATCGAGTCGGGAGCTGAATTACTGAGACAGCACTCCGAGATTAATGTCATTTGGCAGGTTGGTAAATTCTACTATGAAGATTATAAGAACTCTGAAGTAGCAAAAATGCCAAATGTGACAGTGCTTCCCTTTATAGAGGATATGGCCTCAGCTTACAAAGCTGCTGACCTTGTTGTCTGTCGAGCGGGTGCATTGACGATCTCCGAGCTCAGCCTTGTGGTAAAGGCTGCGATCTTAGTTCCATCTCCGAATGTAGCAGAAGATCATCAAACCCAGAATGCAATGGCCCTTGTAAATAGAGGTGCTGCCAAGATGGTGCGAGATGAAGAAGGAAAAGAGAAGCTAGTAAAAGTAATGCTAGAATTGATTGAAAATGATGAGGAAAGAAAACAGTTAGAAGACAATATCAGATATTTTGGAAAGCCGAATGCGGCAAAAGAGATAGCAGGAATTGTTAAGAGTTTGATTTAGAAAAGCTAAAGGCCAATTGCCAGCGGTTAGAATAATGAAAGAAACAAATAAAATATACTTCATAGGTATTGGAGGAATAGGCATGAGTGCCATTGCTAGATACATGCTTTCGCAAGGAAAGAAAGTCTATGGGTATGATAAAACAGAAACAACATTGACCAAAAAGTTGGTTGATGAAGGCATGGAAATCCACTATACAGATGATGTGAATCAGATACCAGAAGGAATGGACTTGGTTGTATATACACCGGCAATTCCCGAAGGTCATTTAGA
The DNA here is from genome assembly GCA_913061325.1 of uncultured Saprospirales bacterium. Lineage (GTDB taxonomy): Bacteria > Bacteroidota > Bacteroidia > Chitinophagales > Saprospiraceae > CAJXUU01. The sequence goes on from CAJXUU010000034.1 coordinate 12,852, forward strand.
ACTGAATCATCTCATCAATAATGGATTTGATGTCATCAAGCGTGCTGAAATGCTAGGAAGATTGAGCCAAGTGAAGAAAACGATTGCGATCGCTGGTACTCATGGCAAGACATCTACAAGTGCAACGACAGCTCACTTATTGAAACATGGAAAAGAAGATGTCTCAGCCTTTATTGGAGGAATCATGTCAAATTACAACAGCAACTATATCGAAGGATATGGGGACTGGATAGTAGTTGAGGCTGATGAATATGACAGATCATTTTTGCACTTGTCTCCGGACATCATTGCTATCATGAGTATGGATGCAGACCATCTGGATATTTATGGTGATCATACTGAAATGATTGAAGGATTCGAAGCATTTATTATGAAGATCAAACAAGACGGTACCCTCATCATAAAAGATGAGATGCTCGCAGGTTTGAGTGAAGCTGTGATCGGTGTCTTAGCAGAGAAAAATGTAGATGTTGTCCTTTTCGGTATTGAAACAAATACTGAAGTCAGTGCACAAAATGTGAGAGTAGAGGAAGGGAAATTCTTCTTTGATTACGAATCAGAAAATGGATCGATCAGTAGCTTACAAACGAATCTGGCAGGAAGGCACAATATCGAGAATGCATTAGTAGCGATTACGATTGCTATTGTTTTAGGATTAGATGGCGAAGCGGTGAGAGAGGGGATGCAATCCTTCAAAGGAATCAAAAGAAGATTCGAGATGATCTATGAAGATGATGCTGTGACATACATAGATGATTATGCACATCATCCCACAGAGTTGAGATCAGCTATAGGAGCTGCTAAAGAGCTGTTTCCTGATAAGAAGATAACTGGTGTGTTTCAGCCACATCTCTTCTCTAGGACAAGAGATTTTGTGGATGGGTTCGCTGAATCTCTAGACATGTTAGATGAAATCTTATTGATGGAGATCTACCCAGCTAGAGAAGTACCGATTGAGGGTATTACGTCCAAGATCATCTTTGATAAAATGAAAACAAAAAATAAAATATTGGTGACTAAAGAGACACTAATGGACGAATTAAAAAATAAAGAACTAGAAGTTTTGATAACCCTTGGCGCAGGGGATATTGACACCTTTATTGTTCGAATTGATGAATTATTAACTGCTAAGAATACTTAAAAAACACTTTGGTGTTACAGAGAGGCATCGCAGGCTTTTCGTAAAAATGGAGTTATGGCCAAGAGAAAAATTTATAACACAAAAAGAGCCAACTGGAAGAAAAACCTAGTTTGGACTATAGTGACGTTTGTCATTATGGGTGTGCTATTTATGGCTATAGAACGTAAGAAGAATGCTACGATTACTAAAGTGGGTATTTCTATCAGAGGAATTAAAGGTGGTAAAAATTTGATCACTAAGAAAGGAGTGAAAACAATGTTCCGTAACTACCTAGGATATGATCTAAAAGAAAGTTCTGTTCGTGATCTTGATCTCATGGATATGGAAATGATGCTTGAAAAGGATGATCGAATCAAAGAGGCTGAAGTATTTATAGACAATAAAGATAGACTATATATCGCGATTCAGCAACGAGAGCCAATTGTGAGAATATTCAGTAAGAATAATACAAGTTATTATTTAGATAGCGACGGAGTTGAAATACCTGCATACAAAGGATCTACAATCAGAGTGCCGGTTGCATCGGGGAATATAGATGAATACCATCCTAATTTTTTAGAGAGTAGGAAAAAGAACAACCTACAAGATGTATTTGCAGTTGCGAAATATGTACATAAGGATGAATTTTTAACAGCATTAATTGAGCAGATTGATGTGCAGGAAGATGGAGAGATTATCCTTGTTCCAAAAGTTGGAAGACAGAAATTGGCAATTGGAAAGATTAATATTGATGAGAAAGAAGAAATGATTCGCAGATTCGATATGATGAAGCAGATGTATAAAGAAGGAATGAAACATGTCGGCTGGAGAAAGTATGAAATGCTTACACTCAAGTATGATATAAAAAATGAAGATTACTCAGCTATTTGGGCCACAAAGAAGGCTAAGAATTAGAGCGTATTGAGTTCACAGCCCGAGCCAAGTTTAATATCCCCCTTCAGAGGGGGGCGAGGGGGAGGAAGTCAACATCTAGAGAGATGCAGGTTGATTGAAACAGAAGTGAAGGAAGTGCTGTGAATCGAAAGGGGTAACTAGACTATCGTATAGCATCGAGGATAAAAACCTCGACGATCATATAGTAAGAAAAGTAAAACTAGGCGTGTACTTAGATAATTATATAATATCGAGGTTACATACCTCGACGAACGTCAAGAAGGAAAATAAATAAATAAAATAGCAAGAAAGAGAATTGAAAAGCTCGGGATTGCACAAAACATATGTTTTTAATGAGCGAATTGCTCGATAAAATTATAGTTTATGAATGATCACAACAATATCCAAAATGAAATAGCCGTAGCCTTGGATATAGGTACGACTAAAGTGTGCGCCATTGCAGGGCGCCTTAACGAGTACGGGAAGATTGAAATAATTTCCGTCGGAACAGTCAAATCAGAAGGCGTATCACGTGGAGTGGTATCCAATATTGATAAGACAGTAAGAGCAATTAAAGAAGCTATTGAAATCGCTGAGCGGAATGCTGGGTTGAAATTCAAGTTGGTGCATGTAGGTATTGCAGGACAACATATTAAATCGCTTCACCACCATGGTGTAAGGGTTAGACATGATGCTAATGATGAGATATCATACGATGATGTAGAGATGTTGGTCAAAGACATGCATAAGCTAGTATTGCCTCCTGGAGATAAGATATTACATGTTATTCCACAGGAATTTACAGTAGATGATGAGAGAGATATCATCGATCCAGTAGGTATGTCTGGAATCAGATTAGAAGCTAACTTTCATATAATTACTGGTCAAATATCTGCATCGCGAAATATCATGAGATGTGTAGAAAAGGCTGATTTAGAAGTAGCGGACGTAACACTAGAACCTATAGCAAGCGCAGCATCTATACTTAGTTATGAGGAGAAAGAGGCAGGTGTAGCATTAGTAGATATAGGTGGTGGCACGACTGATATCACAATCTTTAAAGATGGCATAATCCGTCATACAGCTGTGATACCTTTTGGAGGGAATGCTGTGACTAAGGATATCAGAGAAGGCTGTACTGTGATGATGGACCAAGCTGAAAGATTGAAAGTAAAGTTCGGCTCTGCAATGGCGAACGAAATCTATGACAACAGAATAATCACTATTCCAGGATTTAAAGGGAGAGAACACAAAGAAATATCAGAAAAAAATCTAGCGAGGATCATTCAGGCTAGGGTAGAAGAGATATTCGATTATGTACTTTGGGAGATCAGGAGATCTGGATATGAAAATAAATTGATAGCAGGTATAGTTTTGACTGGAGGTGGATCATTATTGAAACATATAAACTTGTTAGCTGAGTATCATACTGGACTAGGCGCAAGAGTGGGAAAGCCAGTAGAACATTTGGCTCATGGATACAGTATTCAATTGGCAAGTCCGATATATGCGACAGCAGTTGGATTACTTAAGAATACAATTGAGAATATGAAGGACAGACAATTCGTAGAGTCTGTAACTACAGAAGAAGATAGACTGGATTTTGCTGGAGTGGAACAAGAAGTAGAAGATCATGATAATCATGATAACATACAAGAAGAGATGCAGGAAAGAAAGAAGCGTGGCAGTAGGTTTTTTGATAGATTCTATACACTTACAAAAGAATTCTTTGAGGCAACTCCTGATTCAGAATTCTAATATGACCATCACTTACTACTGAGATAAAACAGTAGTTCTCAATTTTATAATAAAGAAAATATATAATCATGGAATTTGATTTACAACAAAATAATAGCTCAATCATCAAAGTAATAGGTGTCGGTGGTGGCGGTGGAAATGCTGTAGCTCACATGTATGAGCAAGGAATCGTAGGAGTAGATTTTGCGATTTGTAATACAGATGCACAAGCAATGGATCACAGTAATATCCCAGTAAAGATATCATTAGGGCCGCATCTCACGGAAGGCAGAGGCGCTGGATCCAAACCAGAAATTGGTAAAGAAGCTTGTATAGAATCAATTGATGAGGTGAGAACATTCTTATCAGATAATACAAAGATGCTTTTCATCACTGCAGGAATGGGCGGAGGAACTGGAACAGGGGCTGCACCAATAATTGCCAAAGCTGCTAAGGAGATGAATATCTTGACTGTAGCTATCGTCACATTACCATTCAAATTTGAAGGGATGAGGCGTAATAAACAGGCAATAGAGGGGCTTGAACAGTTGAAGAAAAATGTTGATTCTATCTTGGTAGTTTCAAATGATAAAGTGAAAGAAATTCATGGTAATCTTGAACTTTCTAAAGCATTTTCTCAAGCTGATAATATCCTAACTACAGCTGCTAAAGGTATTGCAGAAATTATTACAGTTATCGGTAATATCAATGTAGATTTCGAAGATGTAAATACGGTAATGAAGGATAGTGGTGTTGCAATTATGGGGCATGCTATAGCTGAGGGAGAAGATAGAGCTAGAAAGTCAATCCAAACAGCATTAAATTCTCCATTGCTTGAAGATAATGATATCCGAGGAGCGAAACATATACTTCTGAATATTACATCTGGTGAAAAGGAAGTAACGATGGATGAGGTGAGTGAAATAACAAATTACCTTGAAGAAGAAGCTGGATATGGTACAGATGTGATATGGGGAGTATGTAAAGATGATACTATAGGAGAAGGAGTAGGTATTACTATAATAGCAACAGGATTCCGTGAAGGTGGAACGAAAAGACCTATTCAAGAAAGAGGTCAAATCACTAAAGTTGGTTTAGATGAAGATGTATTTGGTGCTATTACACGATCAGAGCCTATATCACCTATTTCAAAAGAGCCAGAAGTTGCACCTCAAAATATTTTTGATTTTGAAACGGATGATATCCGTTCGACGATCAATACTCTTGGTGTAAAACAAGGTGACTATGAACCTGTCATGAGTGATGAGGACATGCTTTTTAGAGACGAACAGAGGAGGAAAGAGCAAGAAATGGAAGCTACAAGAAGAGAATTAGCTAGAAAGAATTCTAGTGTGCCTCTTGACAGCCCAAAAGTAGTAGCTGATATGGAGTCACTTCCTGCTTATGCGAGAAGAAATGTGAAATTGGATGATATAGATACTGATAAAGATAATAATAAAAGCAGATATACAGTGTCTATGGATGATGATGGTCCATTAGTTTCTGGAGGAAATTCATTTCTACATGATAATGTAGATTAGTCTTTCATAAAGACAGACTTCAATCTCTACAATGCGGAGTTATAAAAAGCATTGAAATAATATTGAAACATAACTAGTGCTTAACAAGTGGTAAGTGAGGAGTTGGATTTGAGTGGGTTTTGAGATTGAGCAAGGCAGAGGTTCATGAGTTTAGCGAGCTAAACGAATGGTTCTCTAACATAGCACAAGCTTAAAATAGATCCAATACACACCTCAATTTGCCCTTGATAAGTGCACTATTAGGGCCATTAACTTGAGAAGCTAGACATCTTAAGAGCAGCTGTCCTATTTATAAGAATTTCGTCTTTTTTTAATCGTCTTATCTTATTTTACATTAATAAGATATGTTGCCCCGGGCTCTCCGCTTTGGGGCTTTTTTATTTTATTTGGGTGTCTGGATATATCTGAAAGATAGTCAAAGACTGTAAGCTCAATTATTTTATTAATTAGCAATTTTATTGACTAATTGTGATCTGAATTGCTTTACTTGTAATTACATTTCGGTTATGACAAATCGCTCAGAACATTATGTCGACTTGGCGATTTGTTGAACGATAAGTGTCGTGTATTTGTCATGAATGTATTATGTGGTTAACTATTATCTTGTGTCTTCATTGTCCTAATTATAAATCAAGTTTATTTTTGAGTTATATTTTATTACCCATTATTATACTGAAACAGATATTAATAGAGTACTTATAATATTATTGCAATTATAGAACCATGCAAAGAATTAGCATAGACTATATGTGCTTGAGTTTATATTAATTAGGGTATCTTTTAGAAGTCTATTTTGGTAAGAAAGTGGACTTCCTTTTTTAATTTTATCGCTATCAAATCTAGGCATCAATATCCTATTATACATAACAATATTGTAAATAACGATTATAGGATAATTAGATACAAGTGTAACACATCTTTGATAAATGCAAATACACAATGGTTGAAATAAATATTTATTCGTATAAATACCTATAATATATATGTAATAATATCTGATTTTTGAATATAAGAGCCTCTGGATTATAGTTAAGACTAATTTGCTATAACTTGAAGGAATCATGCAGGTAAACAAAAAAAGCCTCAGGGTTACAAGTCCTGAGGCTAGAAAAGATTAAGAGAATTACAATTACATCTTGGTTACTTTTATATAGCGGTAACCTTCCGCTGATGCAATTTTAACAATATAGATTGAACTAGCAAAATTGCTGACGTCTATTTTTACAGAATTTTCTCCTGATTGATAATTTTTACTCAATATATTGTTTACTAACCTTCCATTAAGGTCAAAAATTTGTATCGACGCATTTAATGGTTTGTTAAAGTTTAATTCAAGATTTAAAATATCTATCATAGGAATAGGGAATGCACTTATTTCCCAAGCATCTGGTAATTCAGACAAACTGCTCATTACTATTTCAATAGTTGAAATACAGTTATTAGCATCTTTTATTGATGCAATTATCACATCAGAAGAAGCGGATGTATTATTGTTACTAGTATAGTCCCCTCCATCAAAAGAGTATAAATAGGGTTCAGTACCACCAACTCCTTCAATAGTTACTTCAGGTCCATTCACTTCATACGAAACTTCTAAAATTAAGTCAGGTTCTGATATAGTGAACGAAGATTGTGTTACACATCCTTGATCATCAGAAACGATCACATTATATTCTCCAGCAGGAAGCCCATTTGGATCAGGATTGTTTCCATCTATTTGATAAGAATATGGTGCGGTTCCGCCAGAAGCGTTAAAGATCGCTTGGCCATCACTATCCCCTTTGCATAATACGTCAGCTGTAACTTCTACATCAAGTAATAACTCGTTCGGTTCAGTTAAAGTAACTAAGGCCATAGCATCACAACCTGTATCATCTGATATTATTACGGAATAGTCACCTGAAGAAAGATTAGCAAAAGTATTATCTGATTGTGCAGGGCCTCCGTCTAGTGAGTACATTGGAGTTCCATTTGTATTTGCGGCATCTATTGTAAACGATCCATTAGAAATACCAAAACAAGTTACATTTTCTGAAGTCACATCCACTTGGATAGCTGGTACATTTGCTATTTCAAAAAGAACTTCAACACCACATTCATTTGCATCAATGACACTTAAAGAATAACTTCCCTCGCTTAGGTCTGTAAACGACCCACTTGTCATTGTGTCTGTACCTAGGATATACTTATACGCACTTGTGCCACCCGACACTAGAATATTTACAGATCCATTATCAATTCCATAACAAGAAACATCTTCTATAGAGCCAACTTCAGCAATTAGTGAATCCGGTTGCGTTACAGATACAGTATCAAGACCCATACAACCCAAAGTATCAGTAGCAAGAATTATGTATTCTCCGACAGCTAAGGATAATATATCTCCTGATTCTTCATCATTTCCATTGACATTATAGCTAAATGGCATTCCTGCACCACCATCTGCTGTGATATTGAGTTCTCCATCACTATTACCATAACAGAGTACATTAGAAACATCAGTTTGTACTTCAATTTCTGTAGGTTCTTCAATTGTAACTGATACACTATCAAAGCAGCCCAACGAGTCAGTCACAAAAATTAAGTAATCTCCACTTTCAAGTCCCTCAAATATGCTTTCTTCTTGCGAATCATCTTCTCCTAGCGCATAGGATAATGGTCCACTTCCTCCGGATGCTGAAAGATCGATTATACCATCATCGTCACCGTTACAAGTTGTGTTCTGAGTAGTATCTACAGTTATCTCAATATCGTTTGATCCAATTAATTCTATTATTCCTTCAATAGAACATCCGTTTTCATCAGTGATTTGATAAGTGTAGAAACCATTAGGTAGCTCATCGAATGTAGGTGTTTGTTGATTAGATCCCATGTTTAAAGAGAAAAAATACGGATTTGTTCCTCCTGAAACTTCTAATGTTATTTCCGCAATTGACTGATTAGGGCATGGATTAGTTGCAGTTATTTCTGCATTGCCAACAAGAGTTAGAGGAGTATTAAGAAATACAGTTACATCTGTTGACAATCCATCAGCATCAAAAACTTCAATGAAGTGAGAACCCCCTGATAAGTCAGTAAAAAGTCCACTGTTTGATATTGGGCCTCCATCGATAGAGTAAGAATAATTAGGTGAGCCACCTGCAGCATCTACTAATATGAAACCATCATTAGAATCTGTACAATTAGGATCTTGCTGGTTCAATACGGTGAGTGTAAGCGGTATAACAAAAGCGCAAGCTGTTGCTGCAGAACCTTGTAGACTAGCTCTAGAAGTTGATAATATCGTATTCATATATTGACCTTGTCCAAGAGAAAAAGCAAACATACATGCGTCATTTACATAGTCCATATAGTTCATAAACATGTCTCCAGAATTTCCACACGAAGGACTTGGATGGTTGGGACATCCGAAATTATTCCCTGATTGAATTGGAGTATCCGCTATTCCATCATCTGATGAACAGCCTCCATTGCCCCAAATATGAAAAAGACCAAGCCAATGTCCAACTTCATGTGTTGTAGTTCTTCCAAGGTTATATGGAGCGTTAGTACCATAACCAGGGCCACCAAATGTTGTAGATGCTACTAGAACGAAATCTTGATTCGAATTAGGCAAGCCACCGGTGCCTGGAACTGTTGCAAGTCCTAAAAATGGAAGATTTGGAGCTGACCATATATTCATGTAGTCTTCTCTTGGCCATTTTGTAGCAGCTATTACTTCCGTTCTGCCAGCATTATTTCCCATGTTGGTATTCGTGCCATATCTAGTTATTCCGTCAGTAGCTGCACCATTTGGATCAACTGTAGCAAGACAAAATTGTATTCCTGTATCACCAGCAGGAAACTGATTAGGTGTATTCCCCGCATCAGAATTATAGAAACCAAAGTCTTGATTCAAGACATCAATTTGTGATTGTACGTGTGCCACTGTGAAGTTAACTCCAGTACCCTCAGCTTGCCCTGGTGGATGAACCAATATCACATGGACAGGTATTTGAACAAATACTGAGGATCTTTTTTCTGAGATTTTTTTGTCCCTGAAATCTCTTAGTCCTTTTTGTATCATTTCAGTGTAACCAGGATTAAGTGCTTCATATTCTTCTAGCCATTCCTCATAACCACATTTGTCAATATGTTGATGTGATTTTTGACTCGCTAGTGAAAAAGAGAGGAAAAAGAGGAGAAGGAAACTGATTGATCTCATAGTAGAATGTGTTAATTAATGTTTTTCTTTTGTTGAATTAAGAAGAACAAGTGTTTTTGTTAATTTAAAATTCGAGTCGAATATAATAAAATTCTAATATATAGGAGGACGAGATAAAGAAGTGAGTTAATGAATTAATATTTTCACAGGAATATCACCCTAAAGTATGACTTTGTTTTTGGAGTGGCTATGTATATTTGTTTTTATATGAATAAATAATACAATAGTGTTGTATATTTAGTGAATCACACGACAGAATAATATGAAGTCAAATTCCAGTTTTTATTTAAAGCCACTGATTAAGTGTGCATTTTATTTTCTGGTTTTTATTTTTGCGAATAACTCGATAGCACAAACGGATGTCACTAAGCTATTAACCGATGCCGATGCAATTAAAGTAAGGAATCAAATAAAAGATTACCAAAATGCAGAAGATTGGGTAGCTTGTGAGCCACTAATTTTGAAAGTACTTGATTACCATAGAAGTAAAATGGAATTCGATTCTGTATATTATTACAATGGAATATTAAGTGATGTAGCTAATAAAAGTGGAAATCTAGATTTAGAATTAAGAGGATATTTTGAGCGAATTGCACAAGATAGAATGTTTAAAAATTACGACTCCAAAGAGTTTCATAGGAAAGCAAAATATATTTATGATAATATTGATACGACAAGATTGTCTATTGAAATGGTTTGTCAATCTTACTCTAGTCATTCAGATTATCTATGGGGAGAGGCATTAAGTGATTCTGCCATTGTGTTCGGCAGATTAGCGGTTAATATTGCCGATAGAACAAATGAACCAAGTTTAAGAATTGTTCATCGACTTGAATTAGGGATCAAACTGCACTTTGTTAATCAATATGAAAATCAATTAAACTTACTACTTGATGCTGAAAAAATAGCTGAGACCTCAATACCTGATCCAGTTTATACTTTTCGGATTTATAAAGATATTGGAGCTCTATTATTGCAAATTGATGATCTCGAGAAAGCGGAGTATTATGTTAATAAAGCTATGGTAGTTGCAGATGATGCTGGATACTCTCTTTTTAAAGCTGATGCAGACGTACTAAAAGGCAGCATTTTTAGGAGAAGGGGGGACTATTCTAATGCAAAAAAGTATTATTATAAAGCAATAAATAAATATAAAGAGGTCAATTTTCAATTTAAACTAGAATCTGCATATGTTCAGTTAGGTAAGTTGCATCTTGATCAAGAAGATTTTACCAAATTAAAAATTTCTATTGATTCTAGCAATCTAAATAATCGCAAAAAAAGTAATGATTCTCAATTTATGCTAGCTAATTATTCTTTAGGTATAAACGAATTTGACAATACTAAAAAATTTCTAAATGATTTTAATATTAGTGAAAACAAGTTAAATCATACGGCCTATTATAAACTGCAATATAAATACAATGAGCAGTTGGGTAACCCAACATTAGCGCTGTCTTTTTATAAAAAACTTGTTGCCGCTCAAGATTCTATTCGGAGTAGAAATCAATCATTAAGAATTCACAGAATAGAATCTGAGTACAATAGGGATAAACAGAATGAAGAAATTAAAAACTTAAATGATGTCAATATAGCTCAAGATAAGGCACTTGCCGTGAGAAATACTGCTTTGTGGATGGGAGGGAGCATGCTTTTGATATTAGGTGGACTTCTTTTTGGTCTATATAGATTGTATGTTAAGAATCAAGAAACCCAAAAAGAATTAGCGATCCAGAATAAAAAAGTTTCTGAAGCTCTAGCACAAAATCAAATTCTTATCAAAGAAATCCATCACCGAGTAAAAAATAATCTTCAGGTTGTAAGTTCTCTGCTGAGTATGCAAGCAAGAAATATAAAAGATGGAGAGACCAAAGATGCCCTCAATTCTAGTAAGACTCGAGTACAATCAATGAGCATTCTGCATCAAAATCTTTACCAAGGTGAAAATCTTACTGAAGTAGATATTAATAAATATTTGTCAAAATTGGTAGAAAATATAGTTGATACTTACAGAATACAAGACAACATTGAAGTGAATATTGATATAGATTCAGTATTCTTAGATATAGATACATTGATGCCTATAGGATTAATTGCAAATGAATTGATCTGTAATGCATTGAAGTATGCATTTGTTGGCAGAACATCAGGTGTTCTTGATATATCATTCAAAGATGAAAACGGTAGACTCAAACTAAGGATTGCAGATAATGGAGTAGGTTTTGAGGGGGATACAATACCAATAAAAGAAGGCTCTCTTGGAGCTAGATTGATAGATTCATTTACTGAAAGATTAGAAGGGGAACTAAAAATTGAAAAAACAAAAGGGACAGATATATCCATTGTTTTTGATAGAAACAAACTGTAATAAAGTAAAGTTTGTAAATATTATGAGTAGTTAATTTAGAATGGACAAGAAATCCTATAAATGACCAAAACAAATATACTTATCGTAGAAGATGAAGCAGCAATTGCTCAAGATCTCAAAGATATCATTCAGATAGAGGGATATACGGTGATAGGTATTGCTTATTCTTATGCAAAAGCAGTAGAAATATTGGCTGCAAAAAAGCCAGATTTGGTGTTTTTAGATATCTCACTCCGAGGTAATGGCTCAGGTTTAGATGTAGCAAAATTATTAAATACTAAATACAAAATACCGTTTATTTTTCTCACTTCATTTAGCGATCAAGAAACAATAAAAGAAGTGGTCAGTCTTAATCCATGTGGATATTTGATTAAACCATTCAAAGAAAAGGACCTTGCTCCAGCAATAGCGCTTGCTTTTGTTACTGCAAAAAAGAATTTTGGCGAAGCATTTCCAACAGAAGAAGCGATTAACGACTCTTTGATGAAAGCATTAAGCCCTCAGGAATATTTAGTCTTTAAAAATATATGGAAAGGAAAAAGTAATGCCGAAATAGCTGAAGAACTATTCGTTTCTGTAAATACAATAAAAACACATATTACAAAGCTATACGCCAAGTTGGATGTCAATTCTAGGTCCAAAGCAATCAATAAAGCTCTAAAAGCCTAGTAAATAATACTTTCATTATATTCTACATATTCAACCAATAAGTCACTTTTGCTACAATTGATCTATTTCTCAAATCAAATGCAAACCTATCCGAAGGATCACCAGGATTACCAGAGAAATAGTTGTCAGAATATACTAGAAAGAAATCACTAGCAGGAGCAAATCTCCATTGAAGCCTAGTATTGATATTTGTATTCTGACTCTGACTATTATACTGGAAGAAAGCCGTCAGGAATACAGATTTTGTAAATGAAAAGTCAAACCTAGGTCCCAAAAGAATAGTAGATTTTTTTTCATCTAGGTATGGCATGTCAAACAAATTGTAATTGTAGTTCAGTGATACAGATCCATAAGGCTCTACTCGATAATTAATACTACCTCTAGCTCCATATCGCATGCCATTGAAATATTGACCAACATATGGACCAAATCTAACGGACAGTGGTTTGCTATTGTCAGAGTTGTAGTTCGCCTTCATAAAATGATAAGAATACTCCGAATCTTCGGGAAGGGGAGTAGAGTCAGTTCCTGTAGGGTCAAATTCATCAAAAAGAAAGATATATTTTCTTCCTAGTTCAAAATTCAATCTTGAATTATTGCTAAACTCTAAACTAACACCAGTGGCAAAATCTTGATCTGTTTTTCCAGTTCCTGGAATCCAAAATTGACGATATTCCATAAATAGATTTGTTCTATTAATTATACCACTAGATGGGTAAAAGAAATATCTGAATTCTGGGCCTATTTTATAATAATCAGTCCTTCTAATAAATCCTACTTGTGCATCATATCCATCACCAACATACTCGTGTTGCCAAGTTGCTAGAAACCTTCTTTTGTTGAATGACAAATCAAAACCATGTGCTATAGCATCACTTTTATTATCTACGGATATTGATTTATGAACAAAGGTTTTTCCAGACCAAAGGTTTGATTTTGTGGCTAGATTATAATCTAAACCAACGACTCGATTATACTTCTCAGTGATGTCATCGTTTGATGGATTGATACTTTGTCTATTTACTATAATAGCGCCTATGTTAGACCTTTCTCCTATTTTTCGCTGTACAGTGGCTACTGTATAGTTCAAGTCTGGTTGACCAGCGTTTTCTTCCTTTTTAGTCATCATAGATAAAAGGCCTAATCGCCAATTGCTATTGATTTTTCCACTTAATCGGACACCACCATATATTGCATTTTGAATATTGGTATCTGTTGTTGTATCAACTGCTATACCAATTCGTCTAGTGAAGAACGGGTTGATATTTTGAAATCCGAATGAGCCAAATAGATCCGCATTTTCTAAGAAAAACTGTCTCCTCTCTGGAAATGAGATCTCGAATCTTGATAAGTTTGTTACTTGCCTATCTACTTCAACTTGAGAGAAGTCAGGATTGGCTGTTAAATCAAGATTTAGGCCTGAAGTTATTGCGATTTTAGCATCACCACCTAAGTTATAATCAACATTCGAATCAGTACCAGCCTCTATATCTTTTTCATAAGAAGTTATTGCATATGGAATTATTGAAACTTTACTACCTGTAGAAGTGATCTCCTCTTGGAAGTTCATATTACCCATATAACCCAGATTGAAGATCCATTGGTTTCTTGGGATAGGTGCCCAAGTAGATCTTTCGTTTGCTTGCATGTCAAATCTATAGCTATTGAACTTCCATTGCTTGACATTCTTGTTGAATCGCAGTGTACTAAACGGAATAGCCATTTCAGCTACATATTTATTATCATAGACTTTGGTTTTGCATTTCCATTTATTGTCCCAACTAGTGGTGAAGCCTTGTATATCGGTTCCTCCTCTTGATATCAGTCCTTCTCTTTGCACTCCAGCTGGATTTGTGCCAAACATGAATGCATTTGCCCCATCACTGAATGGATCGATAAGAAGTGTTATATTATCATTTCCACCTGCACGATAATCTCTTTTAAGGGTCGGAATAACAAAATCTGATCCTCTTGTGAAGCACTCGATGGCTACATATAGGTTCTCATCATCGAATGCCATTCTGATGGTGGTGTTGTCTTCAGCAATAACAGAGTCGGTAGGGAAATATTGTTGGAAATCCTTGGCATATACGGAAGCTGATTTCCAGACACTTTCTTCTAATGATCCGTCAAGTATAATTTCCTCACTTATCTTGGGGATATCTATATCAAGAGATTGTTGTGTTTGGGCTACGAAATGAGCACAAAGTAAAAGTAGTAAAGTTAGTTTTTTCACGCAGTGAAATTAACGAAAAACTTAATATGTTATTAGTTAAAGACATACTATTATGATATCATTAAGCAATTGGAATTATTGTACTTTGAAGTCAATCGTAATATTCCCACATTGAGTTTCAATATCTGAGGGCGTGAACTTATACTGCTTTGCAGCTTTTGTCGCTACATCTACAAGAAACTTGTCAGTTGTAGTTGATCCTCTTTGTGTGAATTTTGCTTCTGATATGGCCCCAGTTTTGTCTACACAAACCTTGATCACAACTTTTCCTGTTTTCTGTGAATTGTCCTTGATTTCTGGTTCGAAAACAACACCTCGATCACTGAGCCCACCGCCGATTCTTCCAGAGCCTGGAGCAAGTTGATCAAGAGCGTTTGCATTTGGATCACCCCCAGGATCACCTTGGTTTCCAGAATTATTATTGTTTCCTTTTCCACCACCTAAAAGATCACTAAATTGTCCTTTTTTAGCATCTAATGCAGCTTTTTGTGCTACTTCTTCAGCCTTTTTTTGTGCTTCTAATTTAGCTCGTTCTTCGGCTTGGGATTTTAGCCTATCGGCTTCGACAGCTTCTTTATCTCGTTCGTTTTTTTCTTGTACTGCTGCTTCCGCAGCTACATCAGACGTTTCTGCGATTGGTGTTATTTCTTTGACTGGAACGGAAGCTTCTTTTGGTTGAGTTACCGCATCTTCTTGTTTTAGAGCTGTAGATTTTAAGTCAGCAGCAGTTGAGGCACTTTCAGAAGGATTGCTATCTTCAGTTGGCTCATCATTATCAGATATGGGTGATGCTTCGGAAGAACCATTCTCTGGACTTCCGAATGACACCAATATGCCACTCAATTGCTCAGGTTTTTCCTCCATAGTCATATATGGAATCATACATAGTAATAGCATCAGTAGGTGGATAACCACGCTTACAATGATTCCTTTTTGTTTGTTCTCCTCCTCCTTATGTAATGCTGTATACTCCATACCAATCGTATTTAGCCTGAGCTATCAGTCTATTAATTTATTGTTACTCTTGGGTTGGTTTGTTATTAACATAGATGGCTATCTCGTCGATATTTATGGATCAGATAGCCATCTAGCTTACCTAGGTTCGGTCAGTATTGTAGTGATTGCGTATCGATATGCAATATCCATTATAGCGACTACCTTGTTATTAGTTGCTCTAGAGTGTGGACTGATCGTGATGACAGCATCCTTTCCTTTAGACTTTTTATATGCTCTTGCTTTTTTCTCGACAGCACTTAGTGACATTTTTGTCCCGTTATAATAATAAGTACCGTTTTGTTCTATTTTGATCGTTTGAGCAATGCCAGTTTGTTTAGGGGCATCGGAAGTTTTACTTTTTCCTGGTAGTTGCAGATTTAATGCATTGGGTGTGACCAATGAAGAAGTAAGCATGAAAAATATTAGCAACAAGAAGATGATATCTGTCAATGATGACATATTGAACTCTGCTGAAACTTTACTACTTTTTTTAATTCCCATTTTATTCTAGTTTTAGTACTACGCTTCAGCTAAGGAATGAATCAATAATTAAGTTACATTCTTCTGCTTGATCTTTTTCCCTTCTTCTGCGTTAAAAAGCCTCGC
>CAJXUU010000035.1 GCA_913061325.1 uncultured Saprospirales bacterium
ATTTATTGGTGAGTGATTACGTTGTATTCACTATTGCTGGCCCACAAATCTCTGATTTGTTACACTAGCCGCCATGCTTGCTGTGCAAGCCATTTGTCTATCATTGCGTTTTTTGCCTTGGCTCGCTTTGAAGAATTCTAAATTATATTCCGACACCAAACCGTAAATGGTATAACTTGTTTCCACATTCATGAATATCCCGTGCATGACTTACCGTTTAGAAATAAATGATTGATATGTTTTAACACCAGCACTCGGGGCAATCTAAGTGCCGGTATTAAAACGGTATAATCGGTAAATTGTGCTCCGCTTATTTTATGTGATCACCTCAGCAATTTTAGTATTCACCCGGATATTGCCTGCATCCAAGCTAGGGATTTCATCATACGTATCAAATTTAAGTTTTACATCAGGTCCGAATATGAGGCAATGGGTAGAACCGCCGAAATGGAACATTCCAAGTTCATCTCCTTTCTTAACTTTGTCGCCTGGTTTCACTGTGATCTCACAACTTGATACTTCTGCCATACCGATCGGCATTACGCACATTAATCCAACTTTTGGATTGTCGGCTTGGATAAAGATGATAGCACGCGTTGCAACAGCCGACAGAAATGCTTGTGAGTTATTTGGTCCTGATGAGTCAGGCCCTTCTTCTGTATTGAAAAAGCCTTGTCCCTGATTTTCGAGATAATAGGATCAATTAACCACATATGCCTTAACTATGGTCCCATTAACAGGGCTGTGCCATCTATGGAAACTCAGAGCACTGAGAAATGCCTGGTATACTGTTCCTCCAGCAAACTGTGGAGCAAATTCATCAAAATTGAGCATGTTTTCAAGGGAGTAAGTTTGACATTTTAGCCAGAATTTTGCTGATAATGCAACGTCCTTTACAACCCCAAGAGGAGCTGACTCACACGCATTAACAATTATATTGTCATTGTCTGGTTCATACACTGGGCGGATACCTTCACGAAACTGGCGGGTGAAGAAATCGTCCCAACACTTGAAACCGTAATATTTGTCCTTGGGATCACATTCAAAGATATCAGCAAATCCTGCATCAACAGAGATTGGATTGGGTTCTGGTCCGAGACTTGATTTTGCAACTTCCACCATTTCTTCTTGTGCATCTGGGCTTAACCAGGCTATAGCATTGTTGGCAGGATCATTTTCTACCAAGACATAGCGGGACTCTTCAGATACTAGAAACTTTGCCCAATGGGTAAGGATTTTTTTGAATTGCTGATTGATCAGAGAATTAGAGAAAACATCGTAACCAAAATCAGTAGCCATTGGCCAAGCCAAGAGTGCATTGATCGGGAAACCAATCATTCCTGCAGGTTCCTGACTGTCTCCCTTACCCTTTTGGTAGGCTTGTGGCGCAGTATACATAATTGCATTGAGCAGCTCTAAGAATTCTTCAAAGTTTATTGGTTCGGGTTCCCATGCTAGTGGGGTTCTTTTCTTGTATCTGTGTGCTTCGGCAAACATGCCTTGAACGTTTGCATAGAGCACAGGATCTGTATAAACCATTTCTTTAAGCTCTTGAATGGGGTCAATCAATGCATGTGGATTGTTCTTGGCACTTTCTTTGAGTTTTTGAATCCATTGTTCTATTTCGACATGGTTTTTCGTTACCCATCCCAATGATCTTTTGGTCTTAGTTTTGGTATTCATGGTTAATTAAGGTTTTATTCCTACTCGTATGGCTTTTCGGTTTTGCGCCTCCCATTGAATCGACTGAATGGGACAAGTACGTTTATTTATTATGGTTTTGATGTGGACTCCATTCATCAAACTAACTACATCGCTGTAGAATTGAATAGTGCATGAAAATTCATCAATTGGAATTTAGCACTTTTCAAAAAGTAGTCCTTCAAAAGAAAAGAATCTAAAGTGTGGATGTAAATCCTATTGCTAAAATTATGGTTTTTCAATTTGAAGTTATAGCGTACAAATACTTGTTTTCACACACCATAATAATTGAAGGAAGGCTATATAATAAATAGTAGAAAATCTCTTTTGGAATTCGATTTACTTCATCAGTAATATAGAAATTTTTGAGTTTGATCCTGAAGTCAATCGATAGAATAGTCAGCTCAGGACTTCGTCTTCTTGTTTAGGTCTTGTTGATTAGACCTTGATGGGAAAGAATTTAGCAATAGCCAATCTGGTCTCATATCACTTATTATCAATCGTTTCTTTTATTTGTTTAATCATCTTTGAAGCATTTTCATTTTCAGGATTTAAGACTATTGATTCAGCGTAGCTTTCAATGGCTTCTTTTTCATTCCCCAATTTGTAATGTGCTTCAGCTAAACTATCAAATACATTGTACGATTTAGGGTAGTTCTCTGTATTTAGTTTAAAGAACTCCAAGGCTAATTCATTATCTTTAATTTCTGAACTTCGCAAAAGTCTATAACCTATTCGATTTACTAATTCTTCTGGAGGAAGAAAATCATGTGCGTGTTTTTCAGATAGCTCTTCATAATTTTGAATTAGTTTGTTTATCTCTGTCACATTTCTATAAGACTGATTGTAGCCTTCGAAAATATAGGAAAGCCCATCATAAATTGCCAGAATTGGAACCGAGCTGTGATTCTTGTCAGAATAATATTGATGTTTGGCATTGAACGTTCTATTTGACTTAGAATGTAAGGTTTCAAAGAATTGAATATGTCTATCTCTATTTCTTAAATTTCGTTTTCCCCAGTTGGCGGTAGCCAAGAATAAAGGCCGTTTAAAAATAACTTCATTTAGGTTGGTTGTTTTTTTATCAATTACCTGATCATCCCAAGATCCAAAACTTGGATCTATTGAAATAAAGGAATTAAAAGGGCTGTTCTCCTTCATGTAAGAGTGAGTAGTAATAAGCCCAGCTAAAGAATGTCCGACTAACATCCTGTAAGGTTCTGTCCTGTATGTGCTATCAACTCTTGGAATGACCTCCTTCTCAAGGAATGCTAAAAAGTTGTCCCCACCACCTGTCTGATTTTCTCGCTTAGTTATTATTTTATCGGGTGTAAAGTCTCTTTCTCGATTCACATTTAATATTCCAACTATTATCATTTCTGGAATTTCTCGTTTATCTGTATTTCCACTACTCATTGAATTAACCATTCCTGAAATATAATGAAAGTGGCTATTCCCATCAAGTAGGATAAGTATAGGATATTTTTTGTACCCACTTTGCTCAACATCATATGAATTCGGAAGGCTTACCCAGTATTCTCTTTCTTCAGATAAGATTTCAGATTTTATGAAATGTTTTGTGCCTATTGTAATCTCTCCGTTAGATTGGGCTTTCAAAATACCCATTCCAATTATGATAATAATGACTGTATGTATTAATCTAAATTTCATTGTTGATTTTTATCCTGACTAACGTTCTCTAAGTTGATTATCAGAGCCTATTTTTTAATTTATTTTCCTATGCTAATCATAAATATACCCATTAGAAAATTTCATGTTCGATCCTGAAGTAATTTGATAGAATAGTCTGCTCAGGACTTTCATTTTCTTGTTTAGGTATTGTTGATTTGAGATCGTTATACCTTATTGTTGTGCGTTCGTTTAATATTTATATGTTTTTTAAAATATTCTCCCTTGAACTAACCAACATGTCAATGGTTTTTATCTACAACTATCTCTATAATATTTAGATATTCAATTACTTTCTATATTCATGCTTTACCCAGTCTACTTCCATAACCCATTCACCTGCCATAAGTGAGTCGGTAATTTTGGCGAAGTTTAAAATAGCGAACATGGGCTCAGGATATTTATCTCCTTCACCTTCATTGCGGTAGACTTCTTTGCCATCCAATCGATAAACCAGGTCACTTTTTTCCCATTCGACGGAGTATTCATGAAACTCATTAAGTGTTGCTGGAAAATTTTTTCGTGCACTTTGCCAGTCTCCTTTGTCGCATTCACCTAAACTAACGATGGCTCCTGTTGTAAACTCATCTTTCATATGGTCACCATGATGTTCAAATATGTCTATCTCGCCAGACCCGGTTAAAGGCCAACAAATATTCTCGTTCTCTTCCTGCACAGGAGATTCGTTATTTTGGGCACCGAGCAACCACCATGCTGGGAACATGCTTGCTTCGCCATTACTCGATAACTTGAGACGGGCTGTCCATCTGCCTTTTACAAATTCCTTGCGGTTTTTAGAACAGATACGACCAGCGACATATTCAGTTTCGGGGTGTTGATTTCCATGCTTATCTAAATTATCGCAAGGTTGCTTTTTACCCACATTAACCACTTTGATTTTTAATGTACCGTCACTTACTTCTCGGGTACCAAATTCACCATCGGGTACATAGCAATGATTTTCATTATTCACCCAAATTCTTTGGTCCTGCCAATTGTCTGGATTATATGTATCAAAATCATCAAGGAAATCTGTATTCCAAGAATTAGTCGTGTTTTGAACTGCCTTACTTTTTTTATTGCCGCCTTGGCAACTAATAGCCAATTGCAAAAATACAAGCAACACAATAGTTAAAATCTGTTTCATTTTTTTTAGTTTAAAATTTAATTCTTCTTGATTCATATGAAAGTCAAGGATGTCACGAATAGGCCTCTTTTTGTATTGACATATCTAATTTCATTTATTTTGGTTATCCTTTGTTGGAGTAATTTGTTTCATTGTTTCTGGAAAAATAAAATGACTAACGGTTGCATACGCGACGGCTGACCGGAAGGGAAGCTGGCTGCCGTATGCGTTGTGTCTGCTGTTGTTTTTATTTACATCTCAAACAAAATTTTGGTAAACCTTACTTTCGGCTTTCCCACAAAGTACTTCCCAAATTGCCTCATCGTTAATTTAAATTTTTCCGAATTTGAAAATTCCAAATAAGACTCCTTGCTCTTCCATTCTGCCCTTACTATCACAATATCCTTTTCCTCAACAGAAGAAAACGATGCTTTAATCCAATCTAACTCATCGCTAACTAATTGTGGGTTAGTTGATTTAAAAAGTTCCAAAACCTCTTTTGTTTTTCCCTCCTTCAGGTTTACTGTGGTTTCTACAATATAATTGTCTGTATTATTCATATGGCTTTTTTCTGTACAAGAAATAAATAGACACATTATGGCAATGATTAATAATCTTTTCATATTCGTTAATTTTAATAGCACACAACTTGATGGTGATAGGCGTCGTAGGCGTTAGCCTATGATCGTCCTAATCGCTTGTTGAACAAAACCTTCGGTAACTTTAGGCATATAGTTTGCTCAAGACTAACTGACTATTTTGTCACTATTCTTAATACTAAGTTATGAAAAAAAAGATGCGATTGTAACACGCTGTGAAGATTCAATTCCAGAGTTCAGACAATTCAACATCAGATTCCAACAAACCTTTATTCTCGCTGGTCGAAGTATGGAAAAACACAAAAACTACATTCGTGCTATAGCGTAAATCTCTTTTTCTTTCAGAGTAAACATCCGTCCAACTACATATTGCCAGAAATTTAATCGCGTTGTAAATTTGCCGAAAATCAAAATATGACTTAAAAATATCATTGAAAAAATAAACAGTGTTTAAATGAGCATTATTTGAATATAATCGGAACTAGCTTGTCTACTATATTTTTGCTTCTAAAATCGTAATTAGTGCTAAAATACAAATATTTTAAAACTTTAGAATTTGCAATTCTATTAGGTGTATAAACCATAATGCACAAAATTGTTTTATAAAGCCTTTGAGCAAATAAATTGATTGCAGTAGATTGAAATTAGTGGTATCCCTTCAGGATACAAAAACATTTTTTTTACGTGCATGGGGTTCCTCCCCATGCTAAAAGGTTATTGCCCTGCAGGCAATTCAAATATCAATTCATTCTCTTTTCATTACTTTTATTCTAATGCAACAAGGTGCTTTTTGGGGCTCGGAATGACAATGCTAAAAGTGCATTATGGATTACTAACTTCAATTAGTGTTTTTTAACTCTGGCTAATGCCTTTATATATGTAATCGTCGCATCTCGTAGAGATCTTTAATATCCACCGGATTCTAATTAGTTGCTTAAACAACTACCCCAGTCTCCATTTTCGAATGCTTTGACACATTGCGTAGAAATATCATAAATAAGCATTCCATTTACAGGATTTTCCACATCTGAAGTAGAATTAACCCTTGGTAAGATAATGCCGCTATTGCTAGAAACAACATCTAAAACTCCTTGAGGAGAAGTAGTACCAATTCCAACGTTTCCGGCCCCTCCACCATTTTGGCTTTGGTATTCAAAGGCACCGATATCCAGATTTCCTATGGTGTTTCTATTTGCTGAATTTTGATGTTTTACATATTCTAAAGTTATATTGTGATCAGGAAGCAAGGATGGCGGAATGACATCTCCCTGATTGATTAGCGGAGAATTATCTTGTAGTCCAAAATCTTGGACATTAAAATCTACAAAAAGTGGGTCTGTGCCTGTAACATTATTTCCCAGATCATTCACTGTCCCGCTAGGGCTACAATGACAGTCAACCCATCCTGTTTTCAACCAATTGTGATCCATATTGAATGTTCCGTTGCCATCTATCATGGCAAATTTATTACCCGTATCTGTTGTGAATATCGTGTTATTGAACACCTCAGCTGTTTCATCATTTGTAGATAGCCTTATCAATGTGGTGTTTCCTATTCTGGTTGAAACTATAGTATTATTATAAAAAAATAAATCCCCTTTACGATAATTTGCAGTTGAACCGCTGTCCCCTCCATAGTGAGTAATTTGACTATTTCCTGCTCCATCTGGTTCAATTAAAATATTGCCATAAACATGGGTAGTGTCGTAACTCGGATGATTGATCAAAGTAAACGACCCAGAATCTACTAAATCTAATTGTCTGTTGCCTGATTCAATCCAGTTGTACCGAACCACTAATCCTGCTGATCTGTCTTTTAAGTTGTTTCCTAATGCTCCTGTCCTCAAAGGTCCAAATCGATTGTATTGATAGGTAATACCCAATGCTTCTGTGTAGGTATTGTGATGAAAAATACTACCATCTATACCATTATCATAGATATAATTATTCTCAATCAAGATATTCTCTGACGCACCACCAAAAGCTCCAATAAACAAACCGTTTCCTGAATCACTCAATGTACAATTTCTAATAATCAGATTGGCGCCTTTTTCTACGTATATTGAAGCTGCATTATCAACATAGGTTTGCGTTTGTCCATTGTCATCTGTAAATTGGTACGGAGGTCGACCTGAAATAATTTCGAGGTTATCAATCGTTATGTAATTTGGTAATCCATCTGCCGGTGTATTTGAACCACCAATTTTAATCACTCCTCGTTGTTCATTCCAAAAATTAACTCCTGCAACAGTTACAGCTCCATTACCATCAATGATTGGTTGTTGGCCTAATGGACCATTTACCCCAATGATTTCAATCGGTTCAGCTGCAGTACCTATTCTGTTGATCACCCATTTTTCCTTGTATGGAGTAGCTTTCCAATAAATGAAAACCCGATCACCTGCTTGCAAGGTAGCCCAAGGCACTTCTGAGATTGCTGTAAGTGGTTGGCCCGGTCCTACATTATAATCAGTACCCATTGACACCCGGTATTCGCTCTTTTGTGAAATTAGAATCTCCATATCATCAGATATGCCAGTAACAATATCTGACTTTAAGGAATTGTCTAAATGAAAATCAACAGTTCCAAAACCAAGAATAGAAAAAAACAAAAAGATCAATTTCATACTACACTTCTTTTAATACTCCAATTATACAGCAATCAAAGGGTGAAAAAGTAAGGGGAAACACCCAAAAAGAAAGAAAATGTGGTTTTGTCAATTACTATTTATAGATGACTTCTAATATAGCAGCATTAATAATGCACAAGTGCTTTTAGGTTTTCATTGGCGTGTACGTATAGTCTTTATGTGACTAAAATAATCTTTAATTTTTGGTAGTCAATAGTTATTTTTACTGAATTGAGATTACTCGTGATATAGAAACATATAAAAAATACTTACTGTCTCCATTTTTTTTAATATCCAATTATTACATTTTAGTCATATTTCATTATTTCGTCATAGCTTTATTATGTAGTAAAGAATCTCTATATTTAGCATGATAATAGAATAATCTATGAATATTAATACTTCGTACCTTAATTTCTCAATTATAACTTTATTGTTATTATTTGGAGCAAATTTAAAAGCTCAAAAGAAAGGTGTCAGTGGTTTGATCGTAGAACAACCTAAAATATCAAACACTTTTGCCGTAATTATAGGTATTTCAGATTACCAAAACCCAGAGATACCTGATCTTTCATTTGCGCACATAGATGCTGAGACATTTGCAGATTTTCTCAAATCACCAGCTGGCGGCAATCTACAAGATTCTAATCTCAAATTGCTAATAAATGAAGAAGCTACAAGTGCAGCTGTGGCGACAGCTATCGATTGGTTGTACGATTCTGTTGAAAAAAATGACCAGGCCATTATATATTTTTCTGGTCATGGTGATGTAGAAAAAAAAGGAATCAATCAACTTGGTTTTCTATTATGCTGGGACAGTGGGCCAAAAATTTATATGGCAGGAGGTACATATAGCCTATATTATCTGCAAAACATGATATCTTCAATCTCCCTACAAAAAAAAGCACAGGTTATTATGATCGCAGATGCCTGTCGATCTGGACATCTTGCGGGAAGCGCAGTCAATGGACCTCAATTGACGACAGCCAACTTAGCCCAACAATACGAAAATGAAATAAAAATCTTATCCTGTCAACCTGATGAGTTCAGTGTTGAAGGATTACAGTGGGGAGGAGGAAGAGGAGCATTTTCCTTCCATTTGATCGAAGGTTTGATAGGAAAAGCCGATGCCGATCAAGATAATTTAGTGAAGCTTTTAGAAATAGGAAGATATCTTGAGGATAATGTATCTTCTGAAGTTGCACCACTTAGCCAAATCCCTATGGTAGTTGGATCAAGAGGAACAATTGTGGCACAAGTTGATGAGCGTTCAATTGCTGATCTTTTAATTATAGATCAAACCTCTGATGTTGCCATAAACTACATTGCTAGAAAATCAAACTTGTCTCAATCTTTAGTACTTCTGGATTCTAATATTTACCAAACGTATGTTGATTTTGAAAATGCGCTCTTGAGAAAAGAATTTTTAGATCCAGATTCATTATGCGCAGAATTTTATTTTAACCAATTAATATCGGATAAGACAATAAGTCATTTACATCCTGAAGTAACTCGACGTTATGTAGTTGCATTGCAAGATGATGCACAACAGTCGATCAATGCCATCTTGGAGAAAGACCCAAACAAGCTCTACAATACAAATGTTGAATATCAAAAGAAATTTAGTGGGTTTCCAAAACTCCTAAATAGAGCGAGCCAACTTTTGGGTGAAGAGCATTATTTATACAACAATATCAAAGCCCGGGAATATCTTTTTGATGGTATTTTGTTGTATATGAAATACAGTTCTTTCGAAAACCCTAGTGACGAACAGGGGCAAGAGATATTGGATTACTATTTCAAATCATTGGAGTTAGAACCAGAAATGGCGCTTACTCATTTCTTTGTTAGCCTTTGCTACAGTAGAATAGTAAAAGATTCAGAACAAAGTATTTCTTACGCCATTAAAGCATCTGAATATGCAGGATCCTGGGCAAGACCATATGTCAATCTTGCATATTATTTATCCAAAAATTCAAAAGATTTTGATACAGCAAAAATTTATTTAGATAAGGCTACAGAAATGGACTCGATGAATGCTTTGGTTTGGAAGGGATGGACTTCTTGGCATTTATATCAGCGAGATTTTAAACAGGCCTTGAGTGTTGGACAAAAAGTGTTAAAATTGACACCTCAAGACCCATTTGCCTGGTTAAATATGGGCGGAATTAATATAAATCTTAGAAACTATCCAGAAGCCAAAAAGGCCTTGATTAAAACATTGGAATTAGACAGTAGTCAATATAATGCTTACTATTATCTTGGCATTGTCGAAAGTCGATTGGGCAATAATGATGCGGCTGAAATCAACTACCTAAGTGCACTAAAAATCAATCCTGAAAATGAAAAAATTCGTATTGCTCTTGCAAAATTTTATGTCAAATCAGAAAGCTTTGCAAAAGCAGAATCTCAATATCTGGAACTTATAAAATATATGGATCCCAATGCTAATGTATGGTTTAACATGGCTAAAGTGAGTGCAATGAATCAAAATGTATCTCTAGCTTTAGAACAATTAGAAAAGTCCTTAGTGAAGGGATTTAAAGATCTGCAAAAAATTGAAAGTGACCCTATGCTTGTTTCTCTCCGTTCTGAAGCAGTGTACAAAAGTTTAATAAAAAAATATTTCTCTAATTAATTCAATAATTGACTAACTAAAACACCTATTATGAAAGTGCTCAATTTCTTTTTATTTTTTTCTTTCGCCCTAATATTTATTCAATGCAAAGAAAAAACAGTCCAAAAAAACACATCAAATAATGAACCTGATAAAGAAATGAGCGGCACTAAAGATGGTGATACAATATCAGTAATAGTATACGACACTAAAAATAGCCCGATGAATGATGTACAAATTGAGATACAAACAGGAGGTGTTACCACTGGTCATGATAGGACAAACGCAGATGGTGAAGCAACATTAATGCGAGTGGCAAGTGAAAAGAAATATACTTTCATAAAACAAGGTTTCACCTCTCAATTAATCCAATTTAACAATTATGAAAATATTAAAAAGTTACATGTTCACATGAAACCTAAAATGAGCCATACCCCACCTAGTATGAACATAAACGGACACATATTTGATAGTAGTGGAAACGCAATCGATTCTGTCATCGTTAGGTCCAATGACAGAATTACTATAAGTCAATCCGGTGGCTTTTATTCATTTAATATTATAAGTGCAGATGGAATTTTCCCATTAAATTTCGAAAAAGGTTCTGTCAATGGAGGCTTGAGTATGAATATTAATGAAGATACAGTTATTGTAGATGTTTTCATAGATGGATTTACTCCTGAGACCGATCCAGTAAAATAGGAACAATGATGTACTAAATTAGAAAAATAGAATAGGTTTGTTTCTATTAAATAAATCATAGAAACAAACCTATTCTTCAATATAATTTTAAGAAAATGGATGCTACATAATTCGTTCAACAATGGATTATTTTTAAATCTAATTGACGATTTGCCATTATATCCTTTATTACTAATTGAATCCGTCTTGATGTTATCGAGCCCTGCTAAAGAATGATAAAAACCAGGTTATATAAGAACATTCACCCTTTTTTGTATCCCTTTTCCTGCAAGCCCTTACTACTGTTTTATCAATTTCTTGGTCCATTCAATTTCCCCATTCTTATTTTTTAGAATCAGGATATATATGCCTCCAGGAATATTGCTAATATCAATTTTACTTTCATGCTCATAAAGTTGGGATTGAAAAACGACTTGTCCATTAGTATTGATGATATTAAGTGAATGATCAGAAAAGACCTCTGTCTCAACGATGAGGTAATCGTTAAAAGGATTGGGGTATACTTTTGCGAATTCTTCCTGATTCTGATTAACACTGACAATCGCACCCTCTACATAAAAACCAAAATCGATGGTCATATTTCCAGAAGCATCATAATCAAACCAACAATCCGTTCGATCACCATCTTCTAGCGGTTCTCCATCGGCCGTTAACGTAATCATTCCGGAAGCGATATCCTGGCTGGTAATTCCCCAAGATAGATTACCGGGTCTTCCGTTATTGTCTAGGTTGATGTCGGTATTGGGGTCATCAATATAGGTTTCAATAGGAATCATACCATTTAATGGTTCTCCTGCTTCCCAATTGTCTACACTCCAAACAAATACCAAGTAATTCCCAGGTCCTAAGCCAGAGAAACTATAATATCCGTTCTCATCAGTTACTTGTACACCACCGAAGCCCATCCAGTCTGGAATCCCATCCCCGTCTCCATCTCTCCAAAGCACTAAAGATACGCCAGGAATTCCTTTCTCATTTTGGTCATCAAGCCCATTTTGATTAAGGTCGTGCCAAACTCTGTTACCTATGGTATTGGATCCTAGTACTTGAGGTTGGCCAAATTCATATACTGCTTGAAATACAGCATCATCCATAAAGTTTTCGGCCGTAATATTATGAGGAGCATAGTTTATATTGCCTTCAGTATCGTTGTCATCATATCTTATACAAAAAGGACGCTTATACACTTCTACCTTTTGTAAAACTTTATCGCCAGGTACTACTAGTGAAAAGTTGCAAACATCATCTCGCCAGATATGATATCCCCAAGTGTATGGAGCTCTTGCATAAGAATGAAATGGATTAAGCGCATGTAATACGCTTCCATCTTCATAGGTAAGTTTTAAGGTAATATCACGCGTGCCATAAAGATAAGGCAGGTAAGTCTCTCCTTGTAGCTGGGCAAAAGTTGCAGGGTCCGTTGGGTCTATGACAGGAGGCAGTGTGCCATTGAATTTAATCGGTTTATAAACAATATTAGCTTGCGTTTGAGATTCATGGGCACTGCCATAAATAAGGTATACTTCTTGCTCTAATTGTTCATCTCCAGGCAAGTCAAAATTCTCTTCAAAAGTTGCCTCTTGTGCTTGCAAAGTATCGCGCGTATAGATTCGCTCTCCAGCGTCTAAAGTCATAATTGGAAAACCCGATTGCATATTGAATTGGAAATCCTTTGGTTCTTGATTATCAACTACTGCCCCAGTAAGTACACTGGCACCTACTAAATAACGATGGATGGCCAAGGCCGAAAAATCACCATATCCGTCCCAAGGCCCTGGTCCGTCAGAGCGTTCTTCTAGGCATGCATTATTTCTTTGCATGCAGTCACTTCTTTCTTCTCCAAGGTTTCCATTATTATCATATTGGCATTCAGGATCGACAAATTCATAGATATCTTGTATGAAATTCCATGATTGTCCTCTACCTCCACCGTCATCACCTTCACCGCCATACGGATATAGGAATTCATATTCATTTGGGTCTGGATTTTCGTAAGACCCTTGTCCCCAGTGTGGCAAACTCAAAGCATGGCCCAACTCGTGAATAAAAATATCGGTATAATCAAAACCAACAAAGGATTTTCCACCTCCCCAGCCCCCGGGTGACAGATTCAAGGTGTTGCCAAAATAAACAGTAGACAGATAATCGCCAGTACTACGGTGAAGATTCCCCAAGAATAAAGCCGCAATTGAGTTAATATATCCATCACTGAAAATCCCATTATCCCCCATGACACTAGCGCTACTTAAACGAACAAGTTGTTCCGTATCGTTATTGGCAATCACTTCAGGGAAAACCAATGTTTCTGGAAAAATGCCAAAACGAACGACACTAGCGGGAATAGCAGATGCAAGTTCTTGGAAAAAATCATTAAATATTGGCCATTGATGAGGGGCGCCATTATAATCCATGACATCCATGTTGACCATGACTAAATTCATTTCTGTATAGGGGCCTATTTTCAAATCAGTATTTGACAGTGACATATTTTCATTCCCAGCAGTAAGCATCAATTCCAATCCGTCTTGAACCCAGCTTTTAGGTAGCGTTACAGAAAAATATTCTTCGAAGTTTGGGAGATTCAAATCAACTACACTACTTAGATTAGAGGGACCCGCTAAACATAAAGTTCCCAATGAGTTTCCATTGAGTATTCCTTCTACTTTTACATCTGGAGAGGGGCCCGTTCCTGTAACTGCCAATTGGAGCAATGCAGGACGATGGCCTATGGTAAAGAACAGCGGATGTCCAATAGCATGTCTATGTGTTTGAGCTAAAAATATTTCTTCAATTTGTGCCGAGTTATTTTGTATTCCTAGGCAGTCTCCTTGGTCATCAGGTTCCGCAAATACATATTCCTGAAAGTTATAGGAAGCTGGCAGCGCTTCATTTGTATTATTTTGAATAGTGCCTAAACTTTGGCAAACCACCAGTGTGGTAAAGTTGCCTGTTATCAGGTATAAGAGTAAAATTGCTTTTTTCATTTTTTGTATTTAATTTGCCTTTTATCTAATTCTTATCACGAATCAAATTAATTACTTTTTTAACAACTTCTTAGTCAATACGAATAACTCGAAGTGCATTCATATTATCTACAAAACTAAATGATCTACTTCCAGATTTGTATCTTTCGTTCAACCAATCAATTACGTCATGTAAATCATCAGGGTTTTTATGTTTTAAATAAGCTGTATTTTTCATATTAGTTCGTTCTAGTTACAAAAATGATTCGGCTATGTGGAGTGGCCGAAGAATCGAGGACATTATAGCCCTAGCTTATATTATGGCCAGGTTTAAATTCTTATTTAATCCACTTGTTTGAATTACTTCTTTTATTGTAGTCAACGAGTGTCGAAGGGTAATTTATCCAATCGACTTGTTTGACTATTTCTCCTGATTCATCAAAAGTCAATATTGTGGTAAAATGCATTGCTTCAAATTCAGTTTGATTCCATTTAAACCTGGTAAAATATCCTTTGACAACTGCTTTGTTTTCTTGTGTTATTTTCTCACTTACTATTAAACTGTTAGCACTTAAATTTTTAAAGTCAGAGTTATCCCAGTCAAAAAAGTTTCTCAATGCTTCTTTTCCAACAATTCTGTCCCCGTTTATCATATCTTCGAGTACAATACTCTCATCATAAAAACTCATGAACCTATCTAAATCTTGGCGTTTATTGAAAACTTTATAATAATCTTCTACAGTTTTTTCTATGTTATTAATTTCTTTGCTTGCGCATGAACTGAAAATTAATCCAATCAATAAATAAGACAGAATTCGATTCATTTGCATTTCATTTTATCCGCTTGGTTATAACACTTAGCATCGACCTGCAGGGAGGCACGGTCGCTGCATGCATTGTTGAAATCAGTTATTTATTATCCTTTTCCATACCCTAGGAAGTTCACGATTAATTGATCTCCTATGAAAATTAAAACGATTATAACTGCAACTATCAAATATTTGTAGAATTTTTCTTTGGATGATGTCTTAGTCGGTTTCTTGTTTTTTATGAGGTCATTAAAAACAGCGATCATTTTTTCTTTGTTGATAACAAGGATTGCAAATAGCATGAATAAGTATAAAGTTGCTCCTGCCAATGCACCGTATTCGTCTAGGAAAAAAATATCGAATACAATTACATTTACCATAACTGGAATTAAAATAAGGGTTCCTATTAGTTTAGTTTTATTAGAAAGCAATAAAACCGCTCCAAGGATTTCGGCAAGAGCTATCACAAGCATATATCCAAAAGATCGCCCCATGAAAACCCAAGCCAAATCAAAGTCTGAAACTTGTCCTATTGGGATAAGTTCCAACCCATCTGGCATTCTTGCAGCGGTATAAAATTGTCCTCCTATAACCTTTCCCACTCCATAGGCAGTTAGAAAAAAAAATACATAAAGACGGCAAGTAATTTCAATTATTTCTTTAAAATCAAATCTCTTCATAATTATTATTTTTATTGATTACGTTCGGCATATCGAGCGGACGACCAAAGGAAGTCTTATCTGATATGCTCCTGTTATACTACGGATTTTTTCATCATGGTTCATTATATTCTCCTCTAACTCCCAATCTCACTTCTACCCCGCTAGATTCTGTTGATCTGTAATTAGGTTCTGTGAACCGTACATCATTTATCGTTTCTGATGTAGTTGTAGTTGATGCTAAAATACGAATAAATTCAAACTATAGAACTTGGAATTCTTAGTTGTACACTTAAGTAATTATCTGATCCCAACCATAGAGGTTAGCATTAATTTCATAGACTTGTTCACTTACTTATTTCTTCACCTCACCGCCTTTACAATATTCACCACAAACTTCGACAAATCCTCAATCAGATTACACCTCCGATCTATCTCTTCTTGATTTCCATTACAAACAAATTCATTCAGTATTGGATTCAATTGACGCAGGATTGAGATGATAAACAATTTCATGAACCCGTCACTGACATTGCCGTACTTCACAATCTGAGCGAACGTACTGGCTATTATGGCATAATCTACTTCAACGTATCTAGCTCGTTTTTCTTTGTTTTCTAGATATGGGACTAGGTCCGCATTCTTAAGTTGAGTTACTTCTATAAGGCTGTCTACCAAGTCTAGTTCTTGGAGGATAGTGCGGAAGGTGTCTTTTTCCGGGCTTTCAGAAGTTGATTTTTCTATGAACAGATGAAAGGCTTCGTAGGCTGTGCCACTACGTACAGGACAATACGGATCTGTTACATCCCAAAATCGATCTTCGCCAAATGCAATTCTGGCATTCATGTGGATTTGAACTTGGTATTTATCGATCAGATTTTGTTCGAATGATTCTAGATAGGATGTTGATTGCATTTGTTTGATTCGCTGGTTTGTTTGATTTGGTGATGTGGTGATTTGTTGATTTGCTGATTTGTTGATTTGTTGATTAAAGCGATATAGTATTAGACAAATCGCTTTTGCCAGCTTTCATCCAATGGTCTGATCCAGTTTTTAAGAAAATCGCCTTTTGTCTTTACTAGATTATTAAAGAAGAATGTTTGGTCAGTTACTTTTCCGCTCGAGTAAGCAGCTGGCAATTCATTGTGATGAATCGTATGTATCTCCTCCTCATCATCCATATATGCATAGGTCATCCGATCAAAGAAGTCTTTGTTCATCTTTTTGCCAAGCGCTTCCACGAAGCGTACAGATGTATCGATACTACAGCCGCTTGCATGCGCTCTTGATTCGTCTACAAAAAATGCTAAAAATCGTTTATGAAATATATTTCCATAACTATCCAACTCCGCAGAATGAGCTGTCCAATCATTTAAAAAATTGGAGATAAATTCTCTGGCATCATCCAATTCGTCGTAGGTAAATTCCTTGTCAGACTGGTAGATCCACACTTTGGAAGAGTTGTCTAGGGCTATAAGGTCGAGGATCATTGTTAAGGAATTTCGAATGTTGAATTTAGAATTACGAATTCTAAAAGAGAAATAGATTTTGGGGTGTTATTTTAACGTTTTTTTTGAAAGGTTGTTTGCTGTTCTTTATGCTTTGTTCCCAAGATCCACCCCTAGCCCCCTCCGAAGGGGGATGTCCGTGGTTTGGCTCGGGCGGAGATAAACTAACAACTAATTACAATCCTTTCGCCTGCACAATCAACTCACTCAAGTCATGCACCATTACATCATCTTGTTTTTCTTTGGCTTTCATACCATCTGAAAGCATCGTAATACAGAAAGGACAATTGGCAGCTACTATGCTTGCTCCCGTTGCTAGAATTTCTTCCGTACGTTCTATATTGATTCGTTTATCGCCAGGTTCGTCTTCTTTGAACATCTGTGCTCCACCAGCGCCACAACAAAGACCGTTTGTCTTGCATCGTTTCATTTCAACTAGTTCACCATCCAATGCAGCGATCAGTTCTCTCGGAGCCTCGTAGATACCATTCACTCTTCCCAAGTAGCATGAGTCGTGATAAGTGATCTTCTTTCCTTTGAATTCTCCGCCTTCGATTGTCAGTCTACCCGCTTTGAGGAGATCATTCATATATTGGGTATGGTGGGTTACATTATAGTTTCCACCTAAGGCAGGATATTCGTTTTTTAATGTATTGAAGCAATGCGGACATGCTGTGACGATGTCCTTTACTTTATACATATTGAGCATTTCTATATTTTGCAATGCAGTCATCTGGAAAACAAACTCGTTACCTGCTCTTCTTGCTGGATCACCGGTGCAACTCTCCTCATTCCCAAGGATAGCAAAATCAACTTTCGCTGCATTTAATATCTTAACAAATGCCTTTGTAACTTTCTGAGCACGGGCATCAAAACTACCTGCGCAACCCACCCAAAAAAGTACTTCTGGAGTTTTTCCTTCTGCCGAATAATCGGCCATTGTATTTATTTTAATCTTTGTCATTTATTAAGTATTTGTTGTAGCATATATTCTCTTTTGAGAAAACATGCGGGACAATATGCTTATTCAATTTTATGCTTAGTGCAGTTTGGTTGCAAACACACGGACCAGCATTTTGTTATAGCTTGGCTTGCTCTGTAGAGCAAACATGCGGGACAATATGCCCCTTCGTTTATGAACACTCGACTTTTAAAATTGAAAATCTTGTATTCATTCTTAAATTCTCAACTATCATTTCCCTCTTCACTCATATCCTTCGCCCACTTGTCTCTGTCATCAGGGACTTGCCATACTGCGCCACTGTTTTCTATGCTGGTGAACATCGGCAACCAATCACTTGGCCCAGCTGATTCCGTAAGCACTTCGTACCTTCTCATTTTTAAGATAGGCTCTAGTGGATTAATTGTAACCGGACAGGCTTCTACACATGCATTACAAGCAGTACAAGCATGAATTTCTTCTCGAGATATATAATCGAATAGTGATTTTCCATCATCATAATTATCTGCGGTCAACTTCTCATTCGCAGCTCTACCCTCTTCAGACAAGAATTTAATAGCACCAGTATCAAGATTATTTCCGATTTCGGTTGCTCTATCTCTGATATCCATTAGTACTTTACGAGGGGAAAGTTTTTTACCTGTAATATTCGCTGGACATACATCTGTGCATCTTCCACACTCAGTGCATGCATATGAGTCCATTATATTTTTCCAAGATAAACCGAATATATCCTTTGCCCCGAATTCTGGAAAATCAGCATTTGGATCCATTTCTTGCTCAGGAATTAAACCCATCATGCTTTTTACTTCATTCATAATATCAGGCATGTTTTCCATCTCACCTCTTGAGGTCAATTTGGAATACCAAACATTCGGGAATGCTAAGAAAATGTGTAAATGCTTAGATATTGGCAGGTAATTGATAAATACGAGAACAGTAATCAGGTGTAACCACCATCCTGTTCGCTCAATAAATTGCAAACCATTAAGACCCAAGTCTCCAAAAAACATAGGCCCAATAATATTACTTATTGGTAAAAAACCAGTAGAAGGATAATGTGCTGGGTCTAGTTGTTGAAGTACTACATCTGCTCCATTCATCATGAATATGCCTGTAACCAATGCCAATTCTCCGAAAAGAATAAGATTGGCATCTAATTTTGGCCATCCTCCCATTTCAGGTTTCACGAATCTTGGTATTTTTAGTAAATTTCTTCTCGATAAAAAGGCTACAGTAGCTATCAATGCTAAGAAAGAAAGTACTTCTATAGATCCTATTATCAAGGTATACAATCCCCCTAGAAACGGAGCAAAAAATCGATGCACACCAAAGAATCCATCAATAAATATCTCTATCAACTCTATCTGAGTAAATAAAAACGCTACATAAATAGCTAGATGCAATACCGCTGGTATCCACCGCTTGAACATTTTTTTCTGCCCAAAAGCTATAAGTAAAACATTCTTCCATCGTTTCCCTTCGTCACCAGAGATATCCTCGTCTTTGCCGAGGCGAATGTTACGGTATACTTTCTTATAGTTCTTCGCAGCTATCGAAAATGCTACTACCACCACAAGCGTAAATATTATTTGTCCTATGCTCATTTGTCTTATTAATGATCTGTCGTAAAAGTAGGTTTTATTTTGAACATCCTAAGCCGAAATCCCAATAATGAAGAATGGAACAAAACACTTACTCAAATTAGGTCATCAACTTTGAGAATCAAGATAAAAGGTACCTATGATATTTCTTATAAAACATTGAAATACCGTCAAGAATCAACAAAACAGTTTATTGTCTTTAGTTTACATTAGGTTTCGTTTTTGTAAACTTCTTCACCAAAAAATATATCAGAAAAACCCAAGGAGTTCCATGCATTAACAAATCTCCATAATCTGCGAGCTCCATTCCATTTCCACCGCCCATGACCCACCTGATTTTACCTATCATATGTGGCTCTGGTCGAAAAGGTGCTAACCCTAGTGTAAGTGAAGCTATAAGCGCTATGAGTATATTTTTATCTTTCATTACAGTCTGTTTATAAGTTTGCAATTTAACACAATAGCAGAACATCGACAATGCTGATTAATTAATGATCTCGATTCTAAATTGGTCATTTTATTCTGCTTTTAAATATTCTAATATATCTCCTGGTTGACAATCCAGCACATCACATATAGCTTCTAACGTCGAAAACCTAATTGCTTTTGCCTTTCCTGTTTTCAATATGGAAAGATTAGCGGTTGTTATGCCTATCTGTTGGGCCAATTCATTGCTCTTCATTCCCCGCTTGGCGAGCACGACATCTAAGTTGATTACTATGCTCATATGGTTAATTCGTTTTCTTGTTCTAATGCTTTTGCATTCTGAAATATTCTATCCATAAAAACAAATAGAAGACCTAGGGTAAATTGAAACCAAGCTGAATTGAATCCCATAAAATTGCCAGACATGATAGTATCGCCTATATTATTCACAATAGAATTCAAATACTCACCAATAGATTCTACTACTGAATACAAGATAAATCCATAACCTATCATCTTTAAATTTCTAGATGTGGGATCGGAGAAAATTTCACCTTTGATAAAGCTACTAGCCAATTGTTTTATATGATAAACAGCTATAAAGAATGTGATAGGTCTCAATAAAGTAAAGATCATAAATGTAATTATGGTTGGATTTAAATCATCAAATCTCTGTCCACCAATATTAAATGAATCAGTGCTTATCCCAAACCCAAGAGTTACCAAGACAGACATTATAGATCCATAAAAAAACAGATCAATCATTAATTTAAATAGCATTAAACTTCTCATATTTTTGTTTTATGGGTGATTATATAGTAAGATCGTTTTCACTTTTCAAAGTGATTCCATTCTTGATGACATTGCTAAGTAGAATAAAAAAGAGCCCAAGAATCAATATGAAAATGAAGGATTCAAAACCACCAAAATCAAAGCCAACCGTAAACTGATTCTGATAAAGAACCTCACTGTATAGATTTCCTATCAGACTTGAAACTTTATATAAAATCATCGAGATACCAGTCCATTTCAAATTTTCAGATACAACCTGATCAAACATTTCACCTTTAATCATCTTTAAGGTGGCTTTTCTGAGATGGTAAATTGTTTTTATAAATAAAATCACTATACATATTGCAATTATTACTTTACCATAATCTTTAGGTGACAAAGCACTTGCGAATTCTCGATCCACAATTCCAAATGATGAACGACCAACTGATATTCCAACTCTATCGTCGAAAATTCCTGCATATATTAACATACCTGTAATCACTAAGCCCGCATTTAGTATAATGTAATAGAACACATTGATTAAGACATTTAGCAAATTCGTTGATTTCATATTAATTGATATTTAGTAATTTGTTATTGTTTATCGATAACAAACCTATACTAAATTATCGTAAAACAATAATTTAACACAAAATAATTATCGTTTATCAATAATTAGTAAAATTTTACACAGGAATTGAATTGGCAAAATATGGAGTTCTATTTTAGCAGCACATATGGTTTATCACCCAGTATCTATCAGAAAAATTCACAAAAAAATCCATCTTCAATTACATGAAGATGGATTTTTCATTATCTATTTATAGAAAGGATTACGGTTGAATCTCCTTTTTAACCTCTTTCTCTAATTCTTTAACGGCCGCTTCCAGCTGTTGATCTTGTCCTTTGCTTACTGCTGCAGGATCATTTGCCACTTTGATGTCTGGTTCAAGTTGTTGATTTTCAAGATATTTCCCATCATTGCCTACCATACCGACTTGTGGGATTCCGAAGACCATTCCATTCTGTAATCTTTCCCACCATACTGCAGTTCCCGTTCCGGGTACAGGCATTCCAACTAACTTCCCAATTCCCAAGGCTCTGTATGTGTAAGGAAACATATGAGCATCAGAGTAATTACTTTCACTCATAACAACAATCGAAGGCTTGGTCCATTTGAACTGAGGTTCGGATCCTAATTCTTGATCCCGAGGAACAAAACTCATGTATTTCTTCCCATTTAGAAATGTCGCTAAATCATCATGCAACCATCCACCACCATTGAATCGAGTATCAACGACAAGTGCTTTTTTACTACCATTTTTTCCTAGCGTCTCTTCATAAACTGTTCGATAGCTCGCATCATTCATACTTCTCACGTGCACATAACCAATTTCTCCATTGGATAGACTGTCAACCATTTTTCGAGAATTCTCTACCCATCTGCGGTATCGAAGTTGATTCTCCGCTCCTAAAGAAATTGGTTTTGTTGTCTCTTCCCATCGTTCTCCCGTTGTTGGGTTGTAAATAGAAAGCAACGTATTTTTATCCTTTTTTCGATTGAGTAATCCATACACATTTTCTGAAGGTGAGATTACTATACCATCAATTTTCTCTAAAATTACTCCAGGTTTAATTTTCGAATCACTGTTGTCAAGAGGTCCTCTATCCATTACTTCCACAACTCTTAACCCATTCTTTGAATAATTTTGATCGAAAAACAAACCAAAAGAAGCGGTCTGGTCACCGTTCTCAGTTTTAGGCCTGAAACGAGCTCCAGTATGAGAAGCATTTAACTCTCCCAACATCTCAGAAAGCATCTCAGCGAAATCATGATTGTTATTAATGTGAGGTAAAAACTTAGCATATTCCGCTTTGTAAAAATCCCAAGAGACACCGTGCAAATCTATTTTGTAAAATTTCTTTTCGACTTGTCTCCATGCATGCTCAAATAAATACGCTCTTTCAATAGTTTCATTCAATACCATTTCACCGCTCACACCAATACCCTTCTTCTTCCCACTCTCTACATCAATTTTTGAAATAGAACCATCGGCAAGAATAAATAGGTTTTTGCCTTTTTTATCCATGATTACATCTCCAACACTTCTCGCCCCCATTTTTAAAAGCTTCTTTGTTTCTTTGGTTCGTAGATCAGTTTGCCACAAATCTGCTCCTTTTTCATAGCGAGACATATAAAACAACTTACTTCCATCATTGGCCAAAACCATATCAGAAAGGTGAGTGGAATTTACAGTCAACCGAACTTTACGTTCTTCAATATCGTCTAATTCTATTTTGATTGATTCAACAGACTTATCCTCTTCCTTCTCTTTTTTATCTTTCTCCTTTTCCTTGTCTTCTTCCTTTTTATCATCATCATCCTCTTCGTCATCTTCTTTCTTCAATTCATATTCTTCTTCGTCCAATTTGTATTGATCAAATGCTTCTTTAGTAAAATACATAGCATACACATCCATTTCTCCTCCCCAACTACCATGGTTTTTCATACCATCTCGATCACTTCCATAGATCATCATTTCACCATCCATTGCCCACTCAGGGCCAAAACTACCATATCCACTTTGTGTCAAATTAAGAACGTCTTTCCCTCCAGAAACATCGACCAAACCACATTGTGTAATCCATTGTCGATCTTGTAAAAATTCAACCAATAACCACTTACTATCTGGAGACCATGAAAAATGTTGATCTCCATCTGAGTAGGAGTAGTTCTTATCCGCAGTCATCACGGTACGCGTTTTTTTACTCGCGAGGTTTAGAACTTTGATTTCTGTACGCTCTTCGAGGTAAGCGATTTCTTTTCCATCAGGTGAATAAGCTGGTTCAAACTCTTCCGCAGGAGTGTCCAGCAAAATCTCTTCTTTGATGATTGTAGAATTAAAAAAGTATTTTTCACTTTCACGAGTCATCGAACTTTGATAAATATTCCAACTTCCATTTCTTTCTCCTGCATACAAAATAGATTTTCCATCTGGGCTAAAACTAATGTTACGCTCTTGCTCTGGAGTATTGGTAATTCGTTTGGTCGTTCCTTCTTTAATAGATGCCACAAAAACTTCACCTCGATGTAAAAAGGCAATCTCTTTTTCATTTGGAGAAAGTGCCATCTCAGTAATATCTTTATTGACTGAGACAATTTTTTCTGGATTAAACCGACTATCAGAATTTACTTGAACTACTACTTTTTGAGCTTCACCTCCCTCTTTCATGGTATAGATATCACCATTATAACTAAAGCACAATACACCATCATCACTCTTACTCAAATTCCGTACTGGGTGGTTTTTGAATGAAGAAATTTGGGTAGAAACTCCAGGAGAATTTATGTTCATTTTAAAAATATTAAAACTTCCTTTCTCTTCACTTAGGTAATAAATATCCTGTTGATCAGATGCAAAAACAGGATTTCTGTCTTCCCCATTGAAGGTCGTGAGTTTGGTATATACACCAGTTTTGGTTTCATATTTCCAAATGTCTCGCGTGACAGAAGAAGTGTGATGCTTTCTAAATTCGTCTTCATATCCCTTTCGATCATGGAAGACCATAATTGAACCGTCTTTACAATAAACCGCATTTTGAGCTGGAGTAGTAATCACTTGTTGTGGCATTCCTCCTTTAGTAGAGATTTGATATAACTCAGGCAAAACACCAGAAGGGAACTGTTGATTGGCAACTGCATCTAATCGACTAGATGTAAATAAAATAGATTGATTATCAGGTGTAAATCCACTCGGGTAATCACTTGAAGAATGATATGTCAACCTAGTGGCTTTTCCTCCTGAACTAGGCATTGTGTAAACATCAAAGTTTCCATATCGGTGAGAAGCAAAAGCAATCTGCTTTCCATCATTTGACCAAACAGGTTGAAAATCATGTCCTTCATGTAAGGTAAGTGGCATAGCTAAACCACCATCGGAGGCTATTTTCCAAAGATCACCTTTATAACTAAATACAATAGAATTGCCATCAGGCGAAATAGCGGGATATCGCAACCAGATTGCTTCAGTCTGTCCATAGGAAAAGTCCAGAATGGATAAGAATAATATGATTACAAATGGAAGTTTTTTCATCAGGTATATTTTTTTAGGTTAAATAGAGAGACTTTTAAAGACTCTATGATGTGCTTTATGAATTGCTATCAAATCGCTGAAAGATACAAATAAAATGACATGCAAAAAACACCTAAGTTGCTTCTGATTTATTTATTAATAATTCAGAACAAAATGATATTCACCCTCTTGCTTCTATCGCATCTGTATATCTATAAAATCCATATCCTTTAAGATTTAAGTAGTTTTTGTGCTCAATATCTTCAGCTTCTAGGAAATCTTTGTAAAACGATTCATAGGCATGTTTGAAATAGTGATCTTCTCCTACTTCTTCAAAATAATCCCAAATCTGTGGCGCTGGTGAGTCTTGTCTGACATTGAATAAGATAACGATATTCACTTTTTGACCAAGATTATATCCAGCCTCTCCAAGTAAGGAAAGTTTATTTCTAATAGAGTTTTCACTGGAAGAGGTGGAGAGGTTATAGCCATTAGAATGGTAATTTGTTAAAAATATTTCATCATGATTGATGACCAAATTCTCAGCGATATCGATGCTTGGTGGTTCTCCTCCGTCTTTAATCTTTCCTATATAAAACCTTCTGTACAAATCAGGATTTCTAACAATAGAATCAACAGTGACGGTATCAAACTTGAGACTATTTAGTTTCTCTACCCAAGGAGCAAAATCATCAGCATAAGTCTTAGAACCATTCCAAAATTCAATCTCGCTGACTATACCAACAGGGATATTATCATAATCATCATGGTAATTTTCAATATTGGTAAATGATGTACCAAACCCAGCAGAAACAAAGGTTAACTCTATTGGATAATCCCAATTATGTGCTTTATAAACAAAGGTGTCAAGCTCTTCTTGCATGCCCATACTCATCGCACTTCCAATATTGTACAAATAGACATTGTTAAATTCATGACGAACGGCCCAATCTAAAATAGAATCTTCTTTTACATCATTTCCCAAATATCCATCAGTGACAAAATTATTAATGTATACACCTCTATGATCAAAATGACTTTTGTAAAAAATCTCTTTTTGATTGCAACCTATATTTGAATAAATATTCAACCTGCCTAAACCAGCTATAAATCCGGTATCCAAAGTTGTATTGGGTGCGATAATATTTAATTCAAACGTACTGTCGATTTGTAAGCTGTCTATGATAACCGAAGATTGAGCATACAGAAAGGTGTCCTGTTCAAGAATCAGAGTAGGGATATATAGAGAATCTTGACAACCGATTTCGTATAAAGATTGGATCTCTTCACTAGTCAGAAGTTTACTGTAGATACTTAAATCATCGACCCCTCCATAAAAACCTAGCGAATCTGAAAAATTGGCCGCTCCAACAATCAAACTACTTACAGGGTCAGAAAAACTACCAACTTCAAAGTCATCCGAATTTACCAATATCCCATTCACATATGTCTGAGATACTTCTTCTATCAAATCAATTCCCAATACAATATGATACCAGTTTTCTTTAGGTAGATAAGAGTGATACGTACTCGAAACTCTTTTATCGGTTGTAGTAAAGCCTGTATAAAGTGCCCCTTCATTCCAAATTCCATATATACCTTTTGAAACCCCTGCTTCTCCAGAGGATATAAAATATTGGTTTGTCCCAGCACTATCTTCCGTACTCTCACTTTTTGGGAAGAGCCATAAACTCACAGTAATGGAATCGTAGGATAAGAAGTCCAAACCTAAATTCACACTGTCATTTTTACCATCAAAATGAAGCGCAGACTCAAGTTGTCCAAATCTATTGAAAGAGCCACTAGTTCCATATATTGTTCCAGAGTGAGCTGATAGGCTATCTACTGCATTTCCATTAAAATTGTATTTTGAAATTAGTCCATCTTCAAAAACTACCATGGTTTCACCAAACAATGAGTCTTCAATAGAGACAAAAAGAAAGCTGATGCTTAATGCTATGATTAAAGGAAGGAGTTTCATTAGTAGTCTTTAATTTTTGATAGCGTGCAATAGTTCAATATGAAGAATGGTTATGTTTACAATACTAAATCACTAATATAAACTTTTGATGTTAGAGCTGTAAAGTTTCTATTTAAAAAAACTCGAAAGAATTTGGCTTATGATTGATAAAGAATACTTGCAAAAGGAAATCGATTTCACTATTTCAAATATTATAATAACACCAGATTTATTTTGAGTCTTGATTCAATTAGAAGTATTTCCACCCCCTAGCCCCCTCCGAAGGGGGAATTTGTAACCGGCTTTGGTATTGGCAAATAATTAATCCCCCTCTGGAGGGGGCGAAGGGGGTGGAATTATATCTATTTTCAAATCAAAATCACCATTCGTCACCTTTCCTTCTCAACCCCTCCACCTTCCAAAAAATTAATCTATTTTTGCGCCCTAATAATTTAAGCAAGAAGAGATGGATTACAATACGGCAGATATAGAATCAAGGTGGAAGAAATATTGGAAAGAGAATGATACCTATAAAGTATCTGATGACCGAACAAAGCCTAAGTATTATGTACTAGACATGTTCCCATATCCATCTGGAGCAGGATTACATGTTGGTC
Source organism: uncultured Saprospirales bacterium (assembly GCA_913061325.1). Lineage (GTDB taxonomy): Bacteria > Bacteroidota > Bacteroidia > Chitinophagales > Saprospiraceae > CAJXUU01. Next base: position 27,419 of record CAJXUU010000035.1, read on the forward strand.
ACCCTCTAGGATATATAGCGACTGATATTTTCTCTAGATATAAAAGACAGTCAGGATACAACGTACTTCACCCAATGGGATTTGATGCATTTGGACTTCCAGCGGAGACTTATGCTATCCAGACAGGTGTGCATCCGGCTAAGTCAACAAATGATAATATCGAAAAATACATCCAACAATTATCAAACATTGGATTCAACTATGACTGGTCTAGATCTGTAAAGACTTGCGAACCACAATATTATAAATGGACACAATGGATTTTCACTCAATTGTTTGCTCATTATTATGACCTTGATGCCGAAAAAGCTCAATCAATTGAAAGCCTTATTTCAAAGTTCGGTAAAGGTGGATCAACTGCTGTGAACGCAGCCACTAGTTTAGAGGATGACTTTACAGCAGAAGACTGGAATGCTTATTCAGAAGTAGAGAAAAGTGAAGTTTTAATGCATTACCGTCTTGCTTATCAAAAAGTCGGCTATGTAAACTGGTGTGAAGCACTAGGAACTGTTCTTGCCAATGATCAAATAAAAGATGGACTTTCGGATAGAGGTGGTCATCCTGTAGAAAAGCGTGCCATGAAACAGTGGGCACTCAGAATAACGGCCTATGCTGGAAGATTACTGTCTGATTTAGATTCTGTAGATTGGTCAGATTCTCTCAAAGCAATGCAACGTAACTGGATCGGAAGATCAGAAGGAGCACAGGTGTTTTTTGACATTGAAAACAACGATAAAAAGATCGAAGTATTTACTACTCGCCCTGATACAATCTTCGGTGCTACTTATATGGTATTAGCCCCAGAGCACGATTGGGTAGCTGAACTGACTACTGATGATCAGAAAGATAAGATTGCAGAATATATTACTTATGTGAATAGTAGATCTGAGATAGAAAGAATGTCTGAGGTAAAAGAAGTCACAGGGGAATTCACGGGATCATATGCCATCAATCCATTTACCAACGAACGAGTTCCAATCTGGATCGGAGAATATGTACTAAAGGATTATGGTACAGGAGCTATCATGGCTGTACCAAGTGATGATGATAGAGATAAAGCTTTCGCTACAAAATTTGGTCTACAAATCATAGATGTTGTCGATAAATCTGATTATCCAGGAGCTTCATTAAAAGATAAGGTTGGCAAAATTATAAACTCTGGCTTCCTGAATGGCATGAAAGTAAATGAGGCAATAACTGCTGCGATCAGTGCCATAGAAGAAAAAGGCATTGGTGCTGGAAAGATAAATTTCAGAATGAGAGACACTAACTTCTCTCGTCAAAGGTATTGGGGAGAGCCGTTCCCAATCAGATATAATTCTGAGGGTATTGCTGAGGCACTTCCGCTAGAGCGTCTTCCACTGACACTTCCTGATACGGATGATTTTCAACCTGCGGTAGGAGGAAAATCACCATTGGCTAGAAATGAAGCGTGGGTAAATGAAGAAGCTGGATATACAAGAGAAACAGACACGATGCCTGCCGTTGCTGGATCAAGCTGGTACTTTCTAAGATATATGGACGCCGGTAATCCAGAAGATATAGCTAGTAAAGAAAACTTAAAGTATTGGGACAGTGTAGATCCTGTCTCTTATACACATCTCCGAGCCCACGAGACAGGCAGAAATC
>CAJXUU010000036.1 GCA_913061325.1 uncultured Saprospirales bacterium
TTAATTCTCCTTTCAATCTCCCGCGTGTTTTCATGAAAACACACTACAAGATCTTAGTCTTACGGACCTACTGCGTAGTTCCTCTGTGCCTCCAAAAGGAGAACATAATTAGCAGGGCTCGGGCAGGAAAACTAATTCAATTCATTATTCGGAAAGTTCAACGATACATTCTACTTCCTGCCAAATATTTCCAAACTGAGTCTGGAACTAAATATTGAATACTATTTCCTTTTTTGATTTGTTTTCGAATATAACTTGCAGAGATAGTAAGTAATGGTGCTTCGAGAATAGTTACAGATTCATGTTCTTTTAATCCTCCTAACTCATAGCCGGGTCTTTTGTAGACGAAGATTTTATGGTTCTCTAATATCTTCTCGTAATTTTTCCATTTGTGGAATGTCCCAAGATTATCACCTCCCATAATTAGACAAAACTCGTGATTTGGGTATTTTTCTTTTAGATAAGTCAGTGTATCTATTGTGTATGAAGGCTTCGGAAGATTGAATTCAATATCCGAGGCTTTGATGCCTGTATTCTCTCCTATTGCTAAATCCACAAGGTGCAATCTATCATGATCTTTTGCTAAGGATTTCTTCTCTTTGTGAGGGTTATGAGGAGAAACCACCATCCATATCTTTTCCAAATCACTATGCTCTACCATAAAATTGGCAATAATCATATGACCTATGTGCACAGGATTAAAAGATCCGAAGAAAAGACCGATTTTCTTTGATTTTGGCATTTGATTAAATGTTTTTGGACATTTATAATAAGATCAGAATTAAAGCAACGCTACTCCAATTATAAGATTAACGATAAACTTTCTTAGTTGCTCATCATTACAGGCATAACAAGCATTAATAACTCCTCATTATCTTTTTGATCTGCAGGAAGTAGGATGCCAGCTCTGTTAGGAGTTGATAAATTCAACGTTACGTCAGGTGACTCTAAGATTCCTAGCATCTCACCTAAGAACTTCGCATTGAAGCCAATTGTCATAGGCTCTCCTGTGTATGTACAAGAAAGTTGCTCCGTTGCTTCATTTGAGAAGTCTAAATCTTGTGCAGATATCGTCAAGCTATTCTCGTTGATATTAAGGATTACTTGATTGGTCGTCTTATTGGCGTATATAGCAATTCTTCTAAGCGAATTTTGGAAGTCTCTTCTTTGTAGAGAAAGTACGTTTGGATTTTCCACCGGAATTACCGCGTTGTAATCTGGATATTTAGCATCTACTAATCGGCAGATCACTCTGGTCTCATCAAAACTAAAAAATGCATTTTTATTATTGAAACTAAGATTTACTTCACCATCATTGCTCAACGCATTTTTCAGCAAGTTAAGTGCTTTCTTAGGTATGATGAATGAAGCTGTGTTCTCACTTGAGATTCCTCCGAATGTGTACTTTACTAATTTATGAGCATCTGTCGCTACAAATATGATCTTATTAAAATCAACTTGTACAAATACCCCAGTCATCGCTTGACGTAACTCATCACTACTCGTAGCGAAGATTGTTTTAGCAATCGCTTCAGACATGATATTAGCATTTAGCTTAATCGTGTCTACATTATCTTCTTCTGGTAGTTGAGGAAACTCGTCAGGTGTATCTCCCGCTAGTTTATACTCACCATATGATGACTTCAATGTGATCCCGTTTGTTTCTGTGTCCAATACAAAAGTGATCGGTTGCTCTGGAAGTGCTTTCAGTGTCTCCAATAATATCTTAGCAGGAACAGCAATCTTGCCACTCTCGCTACCTAATACTTCCAATTTAGATACTATAGTCGTCTCTAGGTTTGTTGAAGTTATAGTAAGATTATTGTCATTAAGATCAAATAGAAAGTCCTCTAGTATTGGCAATACTGGATTTGGGTTGATTGCTCCACTTGCGATCTGCAATTGACTTAATAACTCAGAGGATGATACTTCAAATTTCATAGCTCAATATTTATTTTATAGACGAAGATAACTATATAGATATCAACTCCTCAATACATTCAAAAGGTAAAGATTGCAAAAATAATGGATTTGATGGGATTATGTATTATTTAGGTCGTTGAATTATACAAAACCTAGAATCTTAACCTGAGATTCCCAAGCCACCAAGATTGGGGAGCTCATTATTAAAGATAAGGACAAAATTTTAATCAAACAAAAAAGTATTCTGATTCATAAAACCGGATAATTACACCAGCTTGGGAATCCGATTTTTTGAGGTATATTGTTATTTGTAAAAGACCTAAGAGGTTTTGAAAACCTCCTAGGTCTAGACTTAAAGATTAACCTTTGTTTTCAATATTTCATGCAGTCGTTCCACATAATCCTTATGCTGTACCAATTGAGCCCCTGTTGTTTTAACAGAATTAAAATCTCCAATATTGGGAAGTGCAAATCTGCCTTTGGAAAATGAAAAAACGAGAAGTATTTCCAAGTAATTAAGATCTACTTATGACTTGTCTTCATCTTCATAGGTTGAAAGCCAAACTTCGCTGCCGTTTTATGATTAAAGAAATACGAACTCCCCCTTATCTCAGCTTCTTTATTAATCTTACCAGCCTCTACATCTTTGATTATATTCCGCATGCCATCTACCAAAAAGAATAACATCAGGTCTTTGAAACCTCCGCGTTTACCCTAAAATAATCCACCAAAATACAATCAAACAAAGATCCAAAATGGATATCGTAATTCTTACTAGCATCTTTGGTGATGAATAATAATTCTGACTTATAATCCGCTACTTTTAGCAAGGTCAATATGGGCATAAAAGTCATGCTATAAATAGGCAGAATAAATGCCATCATAATGTACTTCCATAGTGATGTGTAGGGAAGATCGAAAAAGTGCATCACAAACGGATAGAAGAGGCATATTAATAATACACATACCGCAAACTTCAGTAAAAAATAAAATTGGGAGAATTTGCTCATAAGTGTATTGTTATCTCAAAACCGAGATTCCCAAGCCCCCTAGGATTGGTAAGCTCATTATTTACCATAAAAGAAGGCTTTACCATCAAATTGAATGCAAACAAAAGAATTCGGATTCATAATCTTTACAAGCTTAGGAATTCGACGTATCCTACACAACCAAAAAGACCTCCGTGGTTTTGAAAACCTCGGAGGTCCAAATATGACCATCAGTCTTTACTTATCCACTCCTGGATCCCTCTTCAAAAACTCATCATACAGCAGTGTATGACGACTCTCGATAGGGACTTTATATCCTTCTATGAACAAGTGCTCAACTTGAGTCTTCGTTTCGAATGGATCACCATCACAGATGAATAGATTCGCTACCTTTCCTTTTTCTAGGCTTCCCAATTGATCTGCTACACCGAATATCTCTGCTGGTATAATTGTCACCGCTTTAAGTGCTTCTTCTACACCCATGCCATATGCTGCTGCGAATCCTGCGTTGAATGGAAGATTTCTTACATTCTCCGTTTCGTTGGTTCGGATAGCTACTTTGATACCCGCTTTTTGCATGATACCAGCATTTTTATATGAAATATCGTATGATGCCGATCTTCTTCCAGGGATGGATAGTACTGGACCAGTAATAACAGGCACTCCAGATTCAGCAAGCTCTTTAGTTACTCTGTATCCTTCTGACACACCAGTAAATATAGCATTCACTTTATTCTCCGCTACCCATTTAATAGCAGCTTTGATATCCTTATCTTTATTTACTTCTATCATAAGAGGTGCTTCTCCATTTATAATAGGAAGTAATGCATCCATCTGTGGATTATAGTCATCTCTCTTTTTCTTTCCCGCAGTGGCTGCGCTATCAATTTTGGCATATTGCACTGCTTTTTTCCAGATGCCATTCATCTTTTTCATAGCTTTCTCGCTATCCTTTTTGATGTCTTCATCTTTTCTCCTGTCCCATCTTCCTCTTCTACCGGTTGCTGGGAAGTTCATCTGAACTCCTTTGAATCCTGCATACATCTGTTGTGGTGTATATCCATGAAGATTGATCAATGCCGCTGTACCTGGAAACAATCCACCTTCTGTTTTTGCAATCACCGTTGTTACCCCATTTGTTCTAGTTACTGGGATAGAAACAGAGTTTGGGTTCACAGCTGTGAGTGCTTGCATATGAGGGGTAAAGTCACCTAGTTCTCTATAATCTTGCGTAAGAGATACTGATCCTACTTCTGACAGTCCTAACTTAGTACCACCATCAATCATCCCAGGGTATATATGTTTACCTGTTAGTTCTATAGTAGTAGATCCTGCTTCCGCTTGAGAGATACTGCCTATATCAGCTATCTTTCCATCTTTGATTAATATGTCTCCCTTCATAGTGCCATTTGTGACAGTATGAAGCAACGCATTCTTAAGAAGGAATGTGCCTGATTGAGATTTTGCGACCATTTGTGCTTGTATAGAACAAGTCACTAGAAGTACCGCTATTATTATATTTATTGCTTTCATTTTTATTTTTTTTGTTTGATGCGAGAGATCGAATTTTCATTAAGCCCTTTTACAATTATTCCCAGTCTAGCTGTAAATAGGTGGTTGCAAGTTCATGTTTTCTGGCGCCAGGTTAGATATTGACTAACCTTTGGTTACAATCTCTACTATCAAATTGATAATAATCAGTGCCTATGTCCAGCGTGAGAATTAGTCTCTCCTAAGAATAACTCGCTATATACATCTTGCATACATCTCTCTTCGTCCTCGGCATTAAGATTGATAAATGAATCATCAAACTTCTCTTCAGGGTCGATATCGATTCGCATATCTTGAGGATCGTTTTTCAAATCAAACTTTACAATTCCATCAACGATTGTCATTTGAGGTATTGCATATACAGACAATGGATGTGCACTAAATATAGCGATATCTCCATCTTTTCCTTTCTCAATAGATCCTACTCTATCACCTATACCCAGTTGAGTTGCAGGATTTATAGTAATGAGTCTTAGCGCTTCATTGTCAGTAAGATCACCATATCGCTGTGTCTTAGCCGCTTCATGATATAGATGCCTGATTAACTCTCCAGAATCAGAATTGATAGATGTCACCACCCCGTTTCTTACCAAGATTGCTGCATTGTAAGCAGTACTATAATATACTTCGAATTTGTACGCCCACCAATCAGAAAACACAGATGCACCCGCTCCAAATTTCGCTAGCTCCGGTGCTACTTTGAATCCTTCATTGACATGCTGGAAACATAATCTACTCACTCCGTAGTCTTCTAGTACATTCATAAGCATCAGTAATTCATCCGCTCTGTAAGAATGACAATGGATTATTATCTCGCCATCTAATATATCAACAAGTGTCTCCATTCTACGGCTGTAGTGTGGTGGAGTTCTTGTCTTCTTACTATTAAAATCTCCCCAAGCTTTTTTGTATAGTTGCGCCTCTGAGAATGCAGATCTGAATACTTGCTCGACCCCCATTCTTGTACTTGGAGTGATATTTCTTCCTTCTCCATGTACTCTTATTGGATTTTCGCCTAATGCAAACTTTATAGTTCTAGGCGCATTTTCCATTCTAAGATCATCCGGATCCCATGTACCGTATCTATGCTTGATCGTTTCGCATTCTCCACCGATCGCATTTGCAGATCCGTGCATCGCGTGCGAAATAGTAACACCACCCGCTAGAGCTCTATAGATGGCTACATCTTGAGGATCTAACCCATCACCTACAAATACTTCTGAAGTAACAGGGTTTGTTGCTTCGTTCACAGTCTCCAGTGCTATATGAGAATGAGCATCTACTATACCGGGCATCACAAATTGTCCAGTTGCGTCAACTGTTTGTGTGCTCCTATCTGCACTTAGATTTTTACCTATTTTAGATATTTTTCCATTTTTTATCAAAACGTCGGTATTTTCTTTGATTCCATCAGTAATGGTCAGAACTGTTCCGTTTTTGATTAAAATACTTCCTGTCTCTTGCGCAGTCACCATAAAGGCTACCATCATTGCACATAGACTTAATATATATTTTTTCATTATTTGAATTTATTTTTTGAGAATAAGTTAGAATGAAATTCTATTCTGGTTTTTTTGATCCTGTCATTGGAAATGATCCAAATTCGCCAAGAGCAACAGTTCCTTCGAATGCTTCTCCATCAAATTCTACACTGATAGAATATGTCATACCGTCCACAATGATATCAAAACTCAATTCCGAACCATCTAAACTAACATTCGTACCATCAATAAAATCTCCAGGCTCGTCAGACGTATCTGTACTTACTTCAAGATTGTCACCAGATCCTTTTATGATCATAGTTCCAGATTGTGATTGTCCCGGCATCTCAACTTCGTAAGACCATATTCCAGCCAATTCTACTTTCTCACCATCTCCTTTTTTCTTCTTTTTCTTTTCCTCTTTAATATGCTTTACATTCCCATCAATAATCAGATACTTAATTTTTGATTTTTCTTCAAAGTAAGGCTTATCAGTTATAAAAATGTTTGCAATTTTGCCTTGCTCTACTGTACCAGCCATAGCCGATATTCCAAGCAATGAAGCTGGATTTGTAGTTAATGCCGCCAATGCTCCATTCTCTGAAAGTCCCCCTTTTACCATTCTTAGGATGTTGTTTCTTATGTCTTTTGTTTTAGCATCAAGTGTGGAGAAACTAAAATTGATTCTCTGCTTCTCGAACACTGCCGCTTGAGACACATACTCGTCATGAGATTTCTTCTTTCTCTCTTTAAGCATTTTTGTTTCAGGATCTTCCTCTTTCTTTGGCTTCTTTTTCTTTTTAGCTTTCTCTTTCTTCTCGTCCTTTTCGCCTTTCTCTCCTTTCTTGACTTCTTCGTCTTCCTTGACTTTTTTGTCTCCTTCTACTTTTCCATCTTCTTTATCATCGTCTTTCTTCTCATCTTTTATTTCTTCAGGAAGTTTAAGAGACAAGACAACAGGATTTCTAGTTGCAGATATCGAACTCATTAATGGCCATCCTTGACGTACGCCTGTCAACACCATATTATACCCTAATTCTTTTTGTAGTATTAGTGCTCTATTCACATCTTTTACCTTCGGGGTGTAGAAAAACACAGGCATCTTCTTTTCTACCACAGGATAAAGTGCCGCTAGTTCCTCTGATCGTGTCGGTCTCTCTAGTCCATTAGGATTTAAGGCGTATGAAGCTTTATAATTATTACTGAACGTTGCATTTTTTATCAAATCTCTAAACTGAGACATTACACCGATCGTCGTTGCTGGAAACATCCGTCTTGCTGGCTTAAACTGTGCAAACTCGGATATATTCTCCTTTATGATAGAGTTTGATGGTTTAAGGTCGCCGGTAGAAAGTACACTTCCTTGACCTGGCAGCATTCTACCTCTTGGAACTACATGGACAAAACCAAAACCAAGTTTTCTTAATTCTCCCATGGACTTATCCAGTTTATCTCCAATTGCCTTTCTGACAGTATATTGAGGAGTTATTCCTGCAAGGTCTTTTGGTGGATTCCCAGGATTAGTCACTTTCGGCCTTTCTTTATTTTCTATTTTAGCAATGCCCGCATGAGAACAAGCATCAATAAAACCTGCATATACATACATGGAATCCGCATCGATCACCTCAGCATCAAACGGAATTGGAATATTAGGTCCTACTGATTTGATCATCCCATCTTTAATCAATATGGATGTATTAGAAAGAACTGTTCCTGGTTTTTGCACCACAAAAGCATTCTTCACATAATAGGTTGTTGTGACTTCCTTTGCATCGTTACTATTCTGACTTAGAGCAAATTGGAAACTCCCAAAAATTGCTACCATCATCCAAAGTAAACGCCTACAACTAATGTTAGTAATCATATAGTCTAGTTTATTTTTCGAATTAATGCTGGAAGATAATAAAATGAAAGGAGTTACATAATCAAGAAGGGATCTATAAACTAAAAATCGATGAGTTAATGAATTTTAACGATGAAGATATGGCAATTGTCTCTTGAGTTGAGAATAGGATAAGATTCAAAAGAGAGATTGTAGAAATTATTCAAAATGAATAGTGAAGTATAAAAATTGAATCACCAATGCTGATAGATTCATTTATTAGCTTGTTTATTAAAAAAAGTTATTTATCAAAGATTGCTTTTTTCTTTGCTCATTTCTAGCATAGCGATACTTGCCACTACTTTATCTTATATACGAAACCAATATTAACACCTACGCTAACATATTTTTGACTTATAAAGTTATTATCATTACTAAAATCAGTTGGATAATACGTAAACCTTGGAGCAAGATAAAAATCTCCAAAACTTCCAAAGTTACGTCCTATCATAAGCCCTCCAAAGTAGCTCAGCCCAATTCTCTTTTTGTATAACTCATTTAAAGATAAATTTGTAAAGCCACTCTTTGAAGTTAATAGATTGCCCGTAGCTCTTGTCATCAAATTAATGTTTACACCTATTTCAACACCAACATCGAATCCTCCTAAGTAGGTATTGTACCCAACAGATACAGGTAGATCGAATATATGAATGTAGCTATGCTGTCTATTTTTTCCAGTAAGCTTTATTTCACTAACTATAGGTCCCATTATTGTGGTAATAGAATCACCGTTGGCAGAAACAGTTTGTGATATTACACCAATAGTAGTATCAAGCTTGGTATAATTGTATTCTAAATCCATCCTTTCAGAAATTCTAGAATAAGACACACCTGCTTTCAAATAAATTGGTAATCCATCTCGAACCAACATACTGTATAATCCTAAATTTATCCCTTCTAGCGTTTTCTCCAACCTTTGTCTTTCCTCAAACGCTTGAGTGTTATCTGACTTTTTATTTTCTAATGTTTTAAAAGGTGCAAATACACCTATTTCAGGAACCATTGCTAATCTCCAATGAGCTTGATTAAATGAAGGACAGTTGATTTTCATTCGTGAAAAAAGGTTTTCACTATCAGCATCAAGACTGGAAATATTAATTGATCGTTTTGAAATAGAAGGCAAGCTTAAATTTGATCTTGATCTTGATCTTGATCTTGATATTAGATTTAGGTCAGTCTTTGCAGCAGATTCATAATATGACCGGTCATTATCAATTATATTACCGTTCGACAATTCGACTGAACTATTAACACTTAAATTTGATGAGCCTGGCAATGAAGGGTCTGAAGAGACGCTTTCATGTACATCAGTTATTGTTGAAGTAGGTTTCTTTAAATTTTGACTAGAATGTGAGGATGAATTTGAGGGTGAATCTTGATTTATTTGAAGATTATTTAATTTATTTTTTCTTAATGTTAATGTATTTTCAGATGATTTAACTTCACTATTAATACTCGTATTTATTGTTGTCGCTTGTATCGTTTTTTCGACCTTACTTTTTGTTTCATCATTTAATGAAGTTGTGCCCGTATTTTGATTTACATTAGTTATTTCTGTATTATTATCAATTGTGGCAATCTTACTTTCACTTTTGGTTTGTATTACAGCATTATCAGAAACTTGATTTAGGTTAAACATATTACTACCGTCCATTGCTAAAAAAGAAGCAAATGATCCAATTAGTAACAATGGAATCATAAGCCACAAAGGAAAAGGTCTCGTTTTTCTTTCTGGATTTAGATTATCTAAATTAAGACCAATTAACAGTTCTTTGATATTCACTGTCTCCTGGGCTCCCCCTAGTTTACTACTAATACTTTTTTCAAAATCAGAATATTTCATTTCTACTTGATTTATATCTTATGTAAGTACTTCACACGTTGATTTTCTTTATTTTGTCTGTCTTCTATTATCTCAATCAATCTTCCTCTCGCTCTACTTAGAGATGCTCTCGAAGTACCTTCTGAAATGGATAACATTTTACTTATTTCTTTGTGAGAATATCCTTCTACTACATGCATATTAAATACTACAAATAATGCTTTTGGCAACTCTGACAATAAACATAGTATATCTTCCTTACCTAATGTGCTATATACATCAGGGATCTCGCAATGTTGGCTACTATCATGAAGTACATTAGGTTCATAATGAATTTTGAAATTCTTTTTCTGAAAAGTGATTGTGCAATTAACAGCAATCCTTTTCATCCATCCTTCAAATGACCCCACTCCACTATAACTATTTATATATTTAAATATATTTATAAAAGATTCTTGCAATGCATCATTTGCAGATTCAGAATCCCTTGAATATCTTCTACAAATCGCCAAAAGTCCGGGAGCATAATTGCGCACCAGACGTTCTTGGCAAATCTTTTCGCCTTTTTTACAACCCTCTATGATCCTATCAAGATTCAACTGTATTAATCTTATTATTCAGGTTAATAATCTATTCTATTACCACTTCTTCATGTGCTATGTAACAGCCGGTATTCTCATCTGTAACTATTACTATATAATTTCCAGCCGCTAATTCTATTTGATCATTTATATTTGTAACATCAGCGCCAGACAATTTATCAATAATTCTAATTTCTCCTGTAACACAGCCTCCTGTACAATCTTGATTGTTATCAAGGAAGACACTTATGAAGCCATCATCACAAGTATCACAACTTGTGTTTTCTATATTTTGAATTTGAAGTCCTTTAAAATGAGGAAGCTCAATAAGTACTCTATTATCACACTCAATACTTAAATCTTCAGCTCCAAAATAATACCTGTATCCACTTTCTAGAATAGGAATGACAATTAGTCCTGCATCCTGAATAATATCATAACGTTCTGAAGTAACAACTGATTCATAGAAGTACAGATATTCTGGATTAGTGACATTAAAAAGAACTGAATTTTCTTCACAACTATAGTTTGGATCAATTTCAACTTCTCTCCCTACATTACTGATTGTAAATGATTTGGTTCTTATGCAACCATTTTGATCTTCAACTGACACGTTATATTCACCTGGTGTAAATATCTCAATCTCAGACTCGACTGATTGTCCCCCATTCCATTGCCAACTGTATAAGTAAGGTCCATATCCATCGCTTTCAATAATAGATACTGTAGAATAATCACAAAAATCAACTTTATCAGATTCAAGAGGTGTGGTAACATCATAGACTTCAACTTCTGTAATAACTTCACATTCGTTGCGATCTGTTATCGTCAGTTGATATAAGCCAGGCCATACATTTGATGGATTGGGGATTGTAGAATTAAATCCGTTATCACTAAACCATTTAAAATCATAAGGTTCTTCTCCGCCTGAAAATGTCACATTTAATACTCCTCCATTCTGTGTACATGAATTATTGTATGAAGATATATTATTCAATTCTAGCCTAGAGTAGGCTCCTATAATTTCACAATGATCAACGACACATCCTGTAGCTAGGTCTGTTACAGTCACACATGACTCAAGACCTGTGCTGACCGATGCATTGGATACTCCTGAACCACCATCACTCCATTTATAACTAAACTGTCCTGAACCGCCATCAATAATTACAGTTAAAGCATCATAATCACCAGAATCGCAGTACTCTAATTTTTCAAATGAAAAAGATACTGAGTAATCACATTCTGGCTCGCAAATCTCTAACTTTAAATCAAGCATATTGGCTGCACTCATTTCTATTACCGGTGAAATGTTATTGTCTTTCAATGCAAACACTTCAAATACTTGATCTGGGGTACATACTATATCTCCAAGATTTAGATTAAATGCTCCACTTCCATCCGTTGTTTGAATTATTGTACTTCCTTCATTCCTAATAATAATGAGAGCTCCAGGTACTAAGTTATTATTGCAAAAAACACTTCCTGACCTTATGTCTTGTACAGACTCTATGATAATATCGCCTCCGTTGTTAGGTTCATCAAATGGACCGATGGAAATTGTTTTCAAAATATCATCACACAAAGGATGTATTATTTGAAGATCTAAATCCTCACCCAAAGGTAATTTTGAACATATAAATCCATCATTATCTGAGATTCCAGTCCCACATAATTTATTACCTACGTACACATTAAACTTATAATTTTTAGCTGGCAATTCAGCTCCATTTATCAATCTAGCACAATAATGAGTAATAGAATATGGATCGGCAAACATATAATTTCCAATTTCCGATAGTTCGATTACATAAAACTGTCCTTCTCGTTGAGCTATACCTACTTCTTTCCAGTAACCAGTTGAAGCTTCATACTTCCAAACAATTATTTCTTCATTTGCTATTGATAATTGATTTTGATCTATCGGAAATTTTATAAGGAAGGATTGCTCAGATTTAATGTTTAAGTTTTCTCCCGAAGAAGCTTGTAATGAAATATAAACAGAACCAAATGTTCCTAATACTGTATTTTCACCCTCGTTATTTACACCAATCAATCCACCTTCTAGCTCATCGTTAAAAGATAGCTCCTCAGGATAGTTATTTCTAATATATGCTTCGACTAGTCCGTTGTAAGAAGATCCATTTTGCTGGGTTATCGAATTAGGACTAAAAGTTATTAATCCATTATCACTAAATTCTATTGATCCCCCTTCTCCACTTTCAAAAGAACCTGTCACATTGGACTTCAATAGCTTCAATCTTGCTGTCCCAGCCCCGTTATCATTCGGATAAATAAAATCAGCACCTTTAACATAACCTTCTTTAGTAACCGTTACAAGAGTTCCTTGACCGTCCATCTTAACATCTGAAAGTTGGAATACCCCATATTCATTAGTGCTAGTAGAGGCGCTATAAATAGAAACCGCTGCATTTGATATTGGAAGATTATCTTCCCCGTATACATAACCAACCAAAGTGCCTTCAATTTCTGGAAAGGTATAAGGCACTGTTATTTGAGTTTCTGTCTCAGAATTCAAATTATCATCATTCACATCCTTATGGCAGGAAGCAAAAAAAATGACAATCACAAAAAGATATAATAATTTCATCCTCATTTCTCGATTTTTCTTTCTTAAGGAATGAATCAATAATAAAGTTACATTCTTCTGCTTGATCTTTTTCCTTTCTTCTGCGTTAAAAAGCCTCGCCTGTGCGATGCATCGCCTACGTTTTTTTGTCTTGGAGAATGAATAAATATCAGCACATAAAAACGTACTTTATTAATGCATCATTCCTAAGTGTACTTTACACATTATAGATTTACCTAAAGTCAAATATCATCAGCGAAACAAAACTTAAAATAGCTCTCATAGGGACGGCATACCCATATCGAGGTGGATTAGCAGCTTATAATGAGCGAATGGCCAAAGCATTTCAAGATCAAGGTCATGAGGTGATGTTGTATACATTCAGTTTGCAGTATCCAAATTTTCTATTTCCTGGTAAGACACAATACTCCGAAGATCCAGCTCCGACAGACATTAACATCCAAAGAACGATCAATTCGGTAAATCCCATTAATTGGATAGCCCAGGGAAATAGAATCAAAAAAGAGAATTACGATTTGGTAATTGTGAAATTTTGGTTGCCGTTTATGGGCCCAGCATTTGGGACGATTCTCCGACGAATCAAGAGTAACAAAAAGACTAAAGTCATTACTATTATTGATAATATCATTCCTCATGAATCTAGGATAGGAGATCGACTATTTACCAGATACTTTGTAAAGGCTGTGGATGGATTTATAGCTATGACACAATCTGTTTTGGATGAAATATCTGTATTTGACACTAAAAAACCAAGATTACTGAGTCCACATCCGATTTTTGATAATTTTGGAGCAGTGGAAGAAAGAGGAGTAGCTTTAGATAAACTTAGTTTACCGAAGGATAAAAAATATATTATGTTCTTTGGCTTTGTAAGAGATTATAAAGGCTTAGATTTATTATTGGAAGCTTTTGCCGATTCTCGTTTTAGAGACAATGGTTACAAATTGATCATCGCAGGCGAGTATTATTCAAATAAAGAAAAATATCAAGACTTGATCAAAAAACTTGATCTAGAGAGAGATATTTATCAGTTTGATAAGTTTATTGCAGATAGTGAAGTGGCTCATTATTTTAATGCTTGTGATCTATTGGTACAACCCTATAAAACAGCAACTCAGAGTGGAGTGACTCAAATAGCATATCACTTTAACAAGCCAATGATTGTGACTAATGTTGGTGGGTTATCGGAAATGTGCCCTGATGGAAAAGTTGGATATGTTGTGGATCCAAATCCAAAGGCAATTGCAGATTCTATCTTAAGATTTTACAATAATACAGATCATGAAGAAATGCAAAAGTCAATGAAGGAAGAAAAGAAAAAATACAGTTGGGAGATTTTGATCAACAATGTGTTGACCCTTAAATCAAAGATAAATTTCTAGAGCATAAATGATAGAATACAATAAGATATATAGAAGTAGAGCACCACTAAGAATAGGTCTGGCAGGAGGAGGTACGGATGTAAGTCCATTCCCAGATTTATATGGTGGAGCGATTCTCAATGCTACCATAAGTGCATTCGCCAATGCTTCGATTATCCCTCGAGAAGATGGTAAAATCATACTTAATGCTGTTGATCGCAATGAAAGGTTGGAGTTTGATCCAACCAGCCATATCGATACATCTGATCCAACTTTGATCTTGCAAAAAGGTGTATACAATAGAATAATAAAAGACTATATAGGCAAAGGAATGGGTTTAGAATTGACTACCTCTATAGATGTGAGTGCAGGCTCTGGATTAGGTACATCTTCTACCTTGGTAGTTGCCATTTTGGGCGCATTTGTTGAGATGCTTAATCTGCCATTAGGAGAATATGATATTGCAAGACTCGCATATGATATCGAAAGAGTCGATCTAGGAATGGCTGGAGGTAAGCAGGATCAATATGCCGCTACTTTCGGAGGAGTCAATTTCATGGAATTTCTCCAAGATGATAATGTAATCGTCAATCCACTCCGAATTAAAGATGAGATACTTCAGGAACTAGAATACCACTTAGTGCTATTGTATACTCAAACAACTAGAGAGTCAGCAAAAATCATAGAGCAACAAAAAGAAAATATCAAAAACAAAGATCAATCCGCTTTGGATGCTACTTTGGCATTGAAGAAGCAGGCATTCATGATGAAAGAAGCACTCCTCAAAGGCGAATTGCATAAAATAGGTAAGATTCTAGATAATGGATGGCAATTCAAAAAGAAAATGGCAAAAGGCATCACGAATGATCTTATTGATAAAATTTATAGCTCAGCTTTAAAAGCTGGTGCATCTGGTGGAAAAATATCAGGCGCAGGAGGTGGTGGTTTTATGTTATTCTACTGCCCAGGAAACACAAGGTACGAGCTTGAAAAAGCATTAAAACCTCTTGGTGCTCAAATCGTACGTTATAACTTTTTACAAAAAGGACTTACAACATGGACAAGCGCTCAATAATAAAGCAAAATATAGAAGATTCTATCGAATTGAAATCGAAAGTATTGAAAGATGAAAATATCCTAAATAGAATCGATGAGGTGTCAGATGCTATAATAAAATGTTACCAAGAAAAAGGTAAGGTTCTCTTTTGTGGTAATGGAGGTAGTGCTGCTGATTCTCAACATTTAGCAGCAGAACTATCTGGCAGGTATTATTATGACAGACCCCCACTACCCGCCGAAGCTTTGCATGTCAATACCTCTTACATGACTGCAGTAGCCAATGATTACTCATACAATGAAGTGTATGCTAGATTACTCCAAGCCATAGGAAATGAAGGAGATGTTATTATTGGCTTATCTACATCCGGCAATTCTGGGAATGTAGTAGAAGCACTAAAAGTAGCAAGAGAAAAGAAAATGATTACTGTAGGATTTACTGGAGATGGTGGAGGAAAAATGGCAGAATACTGTGATCTTCTCATCCCAATACCATCAAAAGATACACCTCGTATCCAAGAATGTCATATGCTGATCGGCCATGCTGTTTGTCAGATTGTAGAATTAAGCTTATTCCCACAATGAAATTAAATGAAGCCATAATACTTGCAGGAGGTATGGGTACCAGACTCAAATCCGTAGTCAAAGAAGTGCCGAAACCAATGGCACCTATTAATGGACGTCCATTCTTAGAATATTTGCTCGATCACCTTATCAAAAATGGAATCGAAAGAGTTATCTTTTCTGTAGGGTTCAAGTCAAATATCATCGCTGATCATTTTGGAAAAAAATACCAAGACTGTGAACTGATCTATGTTTATGAAGACGAACCGTTAGGCACTGGTGGAGCTGTAAAGGAAGCTATGAATTCTGTTCATGGAGAAAATGTTTTGGTGACGAACGGAGATTCTCTTTTTATAACTGATATTCAAGGCCAATTTGTCTTTCATCAAAACAGAGGGGCAGACGTGACGCTAGGATTGAAGTCTATGGTTGATTTTGATCGATACGGAACTGTGATTCTTGATAATAATTCTAGAATTCACAATTTTCGGGAAAAAGAATCTATATCCAAAGGATTGATTAATGGAGGTGTTTATATTTTTAAAGTGGAAGCATTTACTTCAATAGATTTTCCTCAGAAGTTCTCAGTTGAAAACAATTATTTCCAAACACATACAAAAGTGTCCAAATTTTTTGGCTATCAAAGTGACGGTTATTTCTTAGATATTGGCATCCCAGAAGATTTTGCTAAGGCACAAGAGGATTTTTTAAAATTCCATAAATAATAGAGGAAAGGAACATTTCGATAAGGACACTGAGGCATCAATAATAGGTCTCTGCATTATTCAACAATTACAATAATACCATTGCTCTTTTTCACGATCTAATTGATCAATATACCGCTCCATTTTATAGAAACCAATATACGATTTCTTGCCATCTACTAATGATGGAAGATCAGCATTCTCGGATTCTACTAACTTATAAGCCAAAGACAGGTTTTTCAATCTGTCTTCGACAGATATTATTTTTTCTGTCTTTTCTTTATAAACGAGATCCATTGATTACGATTTTAGATGTTTCTTTACAAATCTAGATATAAAATTATCTTTTCTACCTTTCCAGTAATCAATCTCCTTTTCTCTATATCCTTGTTCGTATTGCTGGTGCCTCCAACAGTTACCACAAGCTAATTCGAAATCCTCTATATTCATTTCTTCTTCTTTTATATTAAATTTTACCTGGTGCAAGATTGTTTGTCTGTAGGTGATTAAAAAGTATTGCAAGACAAATTAGACTACTCTACTAAGTGTCCACAAATAATACTTCTAATTGATTTGCTATAATTACATATTCACTTCAGCAAGTATTATTCCGTAGCGGCAAATTGAGTATTTCTTGTAATGAATGACTCTAGAGCTGCTTCTGTTTGATACCCTTGTACTTTTTCTAAGACTTTTTTGTCCTGAATCATAAATAACGCTGGTATGCTTCTCACTCCAAAGTTTTGCGCCAATTTTGGAAATTGATCTACATTTACTTTTTGTATAAAAATTTCACCTTCATACTTATCCGCTAATTTCTCAACCGCTTGTAAGAGTGACTTATACCAATTACGTTTGATATTGTCGGTTATTATTTAGTTTCTTCTTTGCGATCCTTCGTTAAAAATACTCACGATTATTACTCAGTGTAACAATTGATATTTCAATTGTGGGCTGAGAGCTATGCTTTTGGAGTAGTATATTTATTTATTGGTGAGTGATTACGTTGTATTCACTATTGCTAGCCCACAAATCTCTGATTTGTTACACTAGCCGACATGTTTGCTGTGCAAGCCATTTGGCTATCATTGCGTTTTTTGCCTTGACTCACTTTAAAGAATTCTAAATTTTATTCCGACATACCAAAACGTAATTGGTATTACATGACCCTCACCAATCTGCATAAAAATCTAGAAGAACTGGTTTTCCTTGACCTATTAGTGAATTGAATTCTTGAGCCGTTACTAATTCTTTCATTGTTTATGTTATTTATTACTTGAATAATTATAACACAAATATGGGGGTAGAAATAACTATATGAAATGGACAGAGGTGGGATGAGGCAGGACAGAAGTGCCTAAAGCATCACTTTCCAATACAGAAACTTAGAATGTTGCCGTTTTGAATCTCCTACAAAGAGTCACCAAAAAAGCAATTAAATTTTCATTAAGATCACATATTCATTTACGACCTCACATTATCCATATATCGTTGCACGTACTTTCCAATAATATCATACTCAAGATTAACAGAATCTCCTGCCTTCAAAAACTTAAAACTGGTGTGCTCATATGTATATGGGATAATCGCCACTTGAAATTCAGAATTTGTAGGATTTACTACTGTAAGGCTGACTCCATTGATACATATAGAACCTTTGTTGACAACTAACGGAGCATTATTCTTATCAAGTTGAAATGTAAAATACCAGCTTCCATCAACATCCTCTACATTAAGGCACTTGGTCGTGCCATCCACGTGGCCTTGCACCATATG
This sequence comes from uncultured Saprospirales bacterium, assembly GCA_913061325.1. Taxonomy (GTDB): domain Bacteria; phylum Bacteroidota; class Bacteroidia; order Chitinophagales; family Saprospiraceae; genus CAJXUU01. Next base: position 18,302 of record CAJXUU010000036.1, read on the forward strand.
CCCGTCTAGCCTAGTGCTACCTGAAATAGCGGCTCTTTCTAAATTAATATAATCACCAACTTTTACTTCTCCGAGGTTGGTTTTATCCATTGTCTCTTTGATAGCTGTAACTACGTAATTATTATCATCTATTGACACTACAGTTAGGCATACTCCATTGTGAGCAATTGATTGATCGATATATATTTCTGATTCAATTCCTGATTCTATACTAAAGTGGCAGTTTGTTACTTCTTTTTTGATGGCAATTACTTTACCTAATCTTTCTATTATTCCTGTAAACACGTGTATTTATTTTTATTGAAGTGATCTAAGAACATAATGTTAATTCCTTTGCAAGTCATTGTTCATTCCACAAATTATTAATTTGTTACTATGATTTACGTACTTGGCTCTGCAAGCCACTTAATTCACAATATTTCAGCTTTTCCTTGAAAGTTTCCTTACGGTTTGACTTTCCAGACTGAAGTTCTTATTTTATTGTTTAGAAACATTTAAACAGAACATTCTTTTAGCTCTTAGCTAATGCTAAGTTTCTCCAAAAGAGCATTATCTTATAAACCAAGCACTTACAAATCATTTTAACCTTAGTTTTTAAATCACTTCATTGGATCAAATGCTATTGCAATGATACAATGATTTTAAATAAAGATTGTTTTCTGAATTGGACTAACTATCCTATCTGATGATGTTAATATGCCCTTTGAGTTCTACATTACCTTCAATGCTTCCAGTCACTCGTTGTTCGAAGATTCTACATGTATAGAAATAGGTGCCATCTGCAACTTCTCTTCCACCAAATGATCTACCATCCCATTCTATCAATGGATCAGTAGATTCGAAAATCTTGTTTCCCCATCTATTATATACTACAAAATCAACTATGTCAATAAATCGATTTACTATTGGGACAAATAATTCATTGGTACCGTCACCATTGGGAGTGAATGTATTAGGAAGTTCGTAAGCTGGACAATTATCAACACATATCAAATTACTGAATATACTTTCATTTCTATTTTCATCAAACGCTGAAATAGCATAGCAACCTGCAATTCCACGGTTAGGTTCGTGCATATATCGATTTATCGTGTGGTCTAAAATAGAATCAATTAAAACTAAATCTTCATCATCAGTATCCGAAAAATATATATAATAGCCAATTACATCATCAGTATCAAAACAAGCAAGGTTAGGTTGTGTATATGCAAGTGTATTTATTAACTCCGAAAGATCAATCTCAACGCTTCCATCATTGCAAAGATTAGAAACTTCTAATTCTGGTGGACATGGTGGCACATTATCTATAGGAATGCTGCATACTTCTTGCGACAGGTTTATCAGCGGATCTTCAATATTCTCAATATCATATGATCCTATTGCTTCAATAAAATAACAATACTCTTCTCCGTTGACTAGATTTTTATGCGTATAATTTGGAGTAATTACATTTTCTAGCAGCTCAAATGCTCCTCCAGGCAGTTGTGTGTATACATTGTAAGACACCTTACTCCAAGGTACAAATTCACTCCAAGAAAGATTCTGTAGTTCGTCAGTTGGTTCTACGATCAAAAAAGTAGAAGATGCTTCTGATGAAGTTCCAAATTCTGCATTATTAGAGTAAAATTTTATATTATAATGCGGTTGTATATCTACAGTATTAAATCCATTATCAAAATAATTGGTATCAATAGGAGTAGAAAAAGTTGGTGTATTAACTGTAAATCCCGGCACTATATTAAAAGTAAGCCCATCATCTGACGACCTATATAGTTCGTATTTATACGGTGGTCCATTCAATATAGTATCTAAATCATCCGCAAGTGGTTTAGCCCACCTTACATGTACTTCTCCGTTGTTTATATCAGTATTTTGGATAGATGCTTTTGTAATAATTGGTAAATCCCTTGCTAACTGCTGACAGACTTCATTTGAAGGTAAGCTCTCCACCCTATTATATGGATTTCCTGTAACTGAAATTTGAGCAAATTCAGCGATTACTCTATAACAATATGTGATTCCCTTCTCTACATTACTATCCAAGGCAGTATATCGACCATCTGTTTTCACTTTTGTCTGAAAAATGATTTTTTGATATGGTCCCCCACCCAGTCCTGGATTGCAATTATTAATATCTAAAGGAGAACTGCCCACTTTACGCCAAACAGAAAATGCTTGAAAAAAATTATTGTCTGTCACCTCACATGCATATGGTGCATCCCAAAAGATTCTTATTCCACCGACTTCAGATTCCACCTCCAAATTTTCCGGTGGTGGGCCGACTACTTTTATTCTAATGGTTTTCAAAGTAGCTAGTCCTGATGAATCTGCAAATGCATCATCTACTGCACGTAGCACTACTTGATAGTATCTATCAGAAATATGATTGCAAGTAGTTTCCCATACAAAATTGACAGTATAAGCAGGATCAGCAAATCCATTGTAATTTTCAATTCGTGCTTTACTATTTTCGACTTGAAAAGGACCACCTGAAGCCATAAATCCAACTTTATCTCCTTCATTTGGATCATCAATTAGTATTTCAAGGTTTACTTCTTCTCCTGCGATTACACAAATTTCTTCCACTACCTCTATAGAAGGTGGGTCATTGTCACATACACCGACCAAAATCTGCATATCTCGAATAATCGAATTGAGTAATACTCCATCCCTCCATTCATTAATTTGGATGGCTATATTATACTCCCCTTGCTGTTTGGGAGTATTCCATACGAAATCTCCAGTCTCGGGATCTAATGAAACCGTATTCAGAGCACCTGGACTCACTTCATCTGGAAACAGATACCCAGGCACTTCATCTTCTGCAGAACTTCTTGGCACGACCAACTCATATGATAAACTATCTCCATCTGGGTCATATGCATTAGGATTATGAGTAAATATTTTATTCGCACATGCTCGATCCAAAGGAGGTTGAAGTAGGATGGCCGAACTGTTTGTTCCTTGAAACTGAGGATCTAATAGAGTAAATGTTGTCGATAGAAAAAACTCAACATCTACTGAATTCGGGTAATTTACATTTAGAATATTCGCAACTCTGTTAGGATCAGCAAACCCAATTGTATAAGTTGCTCTTCCTGGATAAGTATGCTCTTTCTTATACAAATTAAGCTTTACATCGTTGGCTAATGGTTCTCCGCTTCCGTTGGATCTTTGTACAAATTCACTTGTCCCATCTCCCCAGAATATTTCAATACTATCCCTATCCGCTGATGCACTACTCGTCTTAGTATAGCTCGTCACTGTCATAATAATTGTTAGAGGTCCTGTCTGCACATAAGTGATTTCCCCCGCCCTATTGTGGGTAGCTTTGGCTACTATGGCTACAATTAGAAATACAGATACAAATAACAGTCTCTTCATCATATTTTAATTCAACTTTTAATTGATTATCCAGTGGAGGTCCATAAAGATTAACAATATACTAAATAAACGAAAGTATGGATTGTTCGTACATATTATTCCTATCTTTTCGTCTTACAAATAAAGCTTATTACTTGTTAAAGACCTTAAATATCCATTTTTTGTTGCATTCCAAATCAATCTTATTGTTCATTAAGGTTAGTTTTATAATTCTTGTTTGTATAAGCACAACATATTTCGGCTATGGTCAAAGTGATAACTATAAGCTTCATTTACAAGTAAAAATTAATCTTGGAAATCCCATAAATAATATAGGTGTAGGAATAATAGGCGAATATCTTGGAACATCAGGGATGGAGATTGCCGCTGGATATGATCTTACTTATAATTTTAAGAATTATGGCATACCTGACAAACATTTAGAGCATCATTTATTCGGTACAGCTCATTATTTATGGGGATCAAGAGAAAAGGAAGATCAATTAGTCAATTTTATCAAAATGCTCGATTCAGGCAAGAGTGCTAATAGTTTTGGATATACTTTTGAATTTTTTCACAACAAAATAGGTACTAAGCAAAGAATAGGCACATTTCATTATCGTCATACTAATTTTTTAATCCAATTTAGCAACGACTTATTTGGTCATTTTAATTATTGGGATCAATACAGAACAGGTGCAATTGGGCTTGGTTGGATAGAAAAAGCAAACTACTTCAATTTGAATATGCTTTTTTGGACTGGAAACACTAATGAAAAAACAGTTAAAAAATATAGAGAGGGTGAATCAGATTACCCCTCCCGATATGGATATAGATCTTTGGATGATGCCGTAGGTGGAAGATTTTCACATGGTATTTTGAGCTTTGGCGTTGTCAGAGATGTAGGAAGTGGACAGAATATGGGAGTACACTTGGGCATAGATGCTGAACAAGTAAGAAATATAATTCAGAATATGGTCTTTCATGATATGTATTTCCTACCTAGATTCATGACTAATCCTAAAAACTTACATATTCCAATGAAAATGGAAGATGGTTATGATTATTTGTTTAAAAAAGGTCAAAAAATACGAAAATCAAAACTTGTTTGGCAGCTTGCATTAAATCCTAACCTATTGTATTAATTTGTTATCAATATTTATAATAAATGAAGATTATGTCTAATAATTAGACATATATCAACGGTAAAAGTGAAGAAATAATCAAAAAAAAAACATTATTAAGATAACAATCAACAAGTATTTAAAACACGGTAGTAATCATCAATTATTTGGTTATAACTATAGCAGCAAATCATTTTACAGACCCATGAAATATGGATTAACAATTTTATTTCTTCTCATTAATACGTCTATAGCCTTGACGCAAGGAATTTGTAGTGGCAATTTAGGTGAAAACATTTTTACAGATGGCGACTTTGGTTCTGGAACTGCACCTGTGGTTATTAACAATCCGAATATAGCCCCAGGATATGACTATTCTACACAGGTGCCATTTGATGGCTCCTACACTATATGCAGCAGTACAAGTGCATTATCTGGTCTATATCCATCATGGCTTCGTATCGAGGATAATTCCACTGATCCAAATGGATATATGATGGTTGTCAATGCTAGTTACGAACCAGGGAATTTCTATGAAGAGACTGTCAGCAATCTCTGTGAAAATACGCTTTACGAATTTTCTGCAGACATCATAAATCTTATTAGAATTGGAACAAGCGATCATACAGATCCTAATGTTACATTTTTGATAGATGATGTAATTGTATACGAGACAGGAACTATACCTAAGACTGAACAATGGGTGAAATTCGGATTTTCATTTATTACTAATTCAGTTCAATCAAGTATCAAACTTACACTAAGAAATAATGCGCCAGGTGGTGCAGGAAATGATCTGGCCCTTGATAATATTTCATTTAGACCATGCGGCCCCTCATCGTTTATCGACTTAGAAGGTGAATCCTCAAATATATTCTTGTGCATTGATGATGACCCACTTACTGTTGTCGCTGATATTATTGGCGATAATGGTGCAACATTTGCTATTTTATGGCAATTCAGTTCGGATTCTATAAATTGGGAAACTATCACTGATAATACATCTTCGTCCATACAACATATAGACTTTAATGTGGGTGACTATTATTATCGTTATTTATCAGCGGGGAATGAAATAAACATACAGAACGAAAAATGCAGAATCATATCAGACATTCTTAAAATTACAGTATTGCCTGATACATATCCAATTCAGGATACTACTTGTATAGGTGAGCAGTATCAGTTTGGGACACAGACATTGCTGTCTACTGGATTTTATTCTGAGAATTTTGAATCAAGTCGAGGTTGTGATAGTACTGTTCTATTGGATCTTACTTTCATTCCCGAGCAGCCAATAATTATTGATGCTCAATTTTTTGATCCATCTTGTTTTGAATTTTCAGATGGCAATATTGTAATCTCACAACTTTCAGGCGGATATGGAAACTTAGAGTTTGAGATACTTGATGAGTTTGAAGAATTAGCCTCTTCAAATCTTACTGCCGGTAATTATACTATTATCGCTAGAGATAAATTCAATTGTAAAGAAAGCCTTACTATTACATTGAATCAACCTGAAGAAATTTTTATTGAAATTGGCAATGATACCACTCTACGATTAGGTCAGGATATTATTATTTCACCTGAGTATTCTCACTTATTTCCAAACATCAATTGGACCATAAATGGAGAAATTGACTGTGATGATTGTGCTTCAGCTAATTTGCTTCCTTTTTCAAGTAGTTATGTAATCATTAGCGTCTTGGACAATAATAACTGTACAGATACTGATTCAATTTTCTTAACTGTTATTGAAGAAAACTTGGTACATCTTCCTAATATTTTCTCTCCTAATGAAGATGGGATCAATGACTTTATGACAATTAATTACTTTGGTAGAAGCGTATCTATGTTAGAGCAATTTAGTATTTATGATAGATGGGGTGGTCTTGTTCACTCGTTAAAAGATATAACAATAGAAAACGGCGCAATTCTTTGGGATGGTTATTCTGATAATAAAATATTACCTAATGGTGTTTATTTTTATCATCTCAATCTTATCTATATTAACGGTACTAACGAACAATTAATAAAAAGCATTACTGTGTTAAGATAAACACAAACATCACAAAATAAAACAGCAATTATATCAGCGACTTAGTTATGAAGACAAGAGCGAATCATTATACAAACCCAATGAAAATGAAATATCCAATTACAATTTTATTTCTATTACTCAGTATTTCTATTTTTTCACAGCGAGAGATTATTTATGATTTAGATAGTTATAAACAAGTAGTATTTAAGCGAAGTGAACTAATATTGACTCCTGCAGGTAGTTTTTCAGGTAATGATCAATTGAATGTAGATGGCGAAGACGCAAATTTTCTGGTGAATTTAAATGCTGGTTTACAACACCGCAAATATATAAATAGCCAAGACGAACAATTCACATTGAGTCAATCAGCTTACATAAAGTTTGCAGAAGGATATCTTATCAATAGCAGCCGAAACGTAACTAAGAGAAAGTATACAGAAAATAGGTATCTTAAAACGGGCTATAATGTATCCGCAAATTATAATAGACTGAAAGACCAAAATACTGGAGTGAAAAACAATTCTCAAACAGTTGAGATCATAGGTGATTTCGGACTTGGTTTTGGAAGAATAGAATATATTAATCATGCATGGTCAGCAGTACAAATATTACAAGCATTAGAAGACAGGAGCCTCTTATTAAGAATTCCATCCAGCGAAGAAATAACCGATTTTGCTAATAAAATAGGTTCAGTTAGGACATCACGAATTTTAGATTTTAGACTTAGAGATATTGCCATTTTAGAAACCATCATAGAATATTTAATTGATAATAAGCTTCTAGATCAACTTTCTACTACCGCAATACTTATAATAGAGGACACATTCGCATATGACCAAATAGCAATTAGGAATTCTGGCTCAAGACTTGAGTTTTCATTAGAACCTCAAGCTAGATATGATAATTCAATTAATTCCTTCATGTATGACAAATCATTCTCATTAGGTTCAGATGGAAGAATAACGCATACCTCATATAAAAATATCGATGTAAAATGGATGCAAACAATATCTTATGAAGCTCATTTAAGATATACTAGTTCAGATTGGCATGCCATTAATCCTCAATTTGAAAATTTAAAATCAAAAATAGCAACAGCTGGATTAAACTTTAGTTATGGATATGCCTACCTGCCCAACCGAAGAAATAATCTAACGTTTAACTTAAGTTCTGGAATCAATATGGACGCCTTTTTTAGTGAAAGTCAATCTACGCAATTTTCATCAGCAAGATTGAATTTAATATTAAATAGCTTGTACAATTACTACATATCACCTTCTACGCAATTTGTAGTTTCAGGAAACCTATCATATTTTGATCAAAATTTTCAAGCGGGTGATTATCAGCCGACCATCATAGGATATTTAGTCTTCACATTATCCCATGCAATATTCTAATCCTTGAAATTCATTTATGAGTTTTATTATTACTACACATTCCTCTTCTGAAATTGCAAAAATCCCCAGTCCAGCTCTCCATTATCAAGTTTTGACTTTCGATCTGTAATATCAGCTATTATCGCAGTCAATTCTTTTGCTCCAACTCTTTTGGCAAGTTTGGTATTATTTGACTCTATATGTTCAAGAAGAATGCTATGGTGCTTTGATGCATCACCTGCCATTTCTCGTAAGTATACTCGTTCAAGGTCAGCTTTATCAGCTAATTTGAGATAACCTTTGCTTGTCATATATTCATCTGTGTCTTCTGAATCACCACTTCCTTTTTTCATGTAATCACAAAAGATAAATCTACCTTCAGGTACTAAAAGTCTCGCAGCTTCGCGGATCATAGTACGCTTGTTTTCAGTAGTATGTATGCCGTCCATCGACCATATAATATCGAAATTTCCATCGCTGAACATTGTCTTAGAGAAAGGTTGTACATGAACAGTGATCGTATCATCTTTCCCATGAGATTTTGCGTATTTCTCTATTGTCTTAGCAGCTTCATCCGACTGGGCAATGCAATCTGTTTTGCTTCCATATCTAGATGCTAAAAATACTGCTGGATAACTATTAGCACCGCCAAGTACTAATATTTTAGATGATTTCTTGATATTCGGCATAAGACGGACCATACGTTCGATCGTGTGTTGTAAAGCGACATCTATGTCTTCATTGTCACCTTTGTATATCCCAGTGTGATATGTTTTCCATTCTCCAATGTCGAATGGTATCTCTAATTTTATTACCTCTACTTCTTTCTTATTATACATATCACTTCATTTTCTGAGCATACCAAACTTATTCCTATCAGGCACTACTTTACATTAAGAGCTCGAAAGAAAGGAGTATTTATTACAAATCCAATTTAAAAGAGCTGTTTTTGATTTTTATAACAAGTAAAGGGTCTGAGTTTAATGTTTACTCGCCTTGTCTAAGTACCCTAATCTCAACTCTACGGTTTTTGCTACGTTCTTCTTCATTTCTGTTTTTTGTAATAGGTCTTGTTGCTCCAAATCCTTTTGTTTTCACTTGCCTGGACGTGGTACCATTCAATAAAAGAAAGTCACGAATCTCATTTGCTCTAGCCAATGACAGATTCAACAAAGACTCACTATCACCTACATTATCAGTATGTCCTTCGACTTGGATTAAAACATCAGGTCTACTTGCTAAAGTTTTCCCTAACTTAAGCAATGAAGGAAATGAAACAGGAAGTACATCTGGCTTACCCTTTACAAATAATATATTCTTTAACACAATCGTACTATTCACTTTAAGTTGCATCAAGTCATCTTTCAGTTTTGGATTATCTTCCTTGGTTGGTTCAACCTTTGTAATTTTGCTATTTTCCTTATATACAGGTCGTTTAAATATTGGTTCTCTGTTTTTACCTTTTTCTATGACCAGCTCAAGATCCAATTCTCTTATCCCTGCTTCTTGAAGCTCTTGTGGGTCCAACATAACTACATCACTTATATATCCTCTATTTTCAGCTTTGAATTGCATAGGAATATTTTCCTCAAAAGTATACGTGTATTTACCATCTCTAGCCCGGAAAAAATCTTCCCATTTATCACTATATGCTTCACCCCAATACAGCTGCGCATTTACTAGTTCTCTTTCCACACCTTTTAAAATAAAAACATTTATGACAATGCTATATTGAAGTTCTTCATCTCTGTTTAATTTTCCGTAGAAAATATCACTTGTCCCTTCCCTGTTTGATGTAAACAGAATCGAATTCTCATCTACTTGCACGTATGGGTGCGAGTCATTGAATTCTGAATTAATAGGTTGCCCAAGCAATTTTGGTTTTGACCATTTCTTAAAAGAGAAATCCAATCGATCACTCACATATATATCTGTACCCCCAAAGCCCCCTGGTCGATTACTCGCAAAGTAGAGTTTCTTCTTATCTTGAGAGAAGAATGGTGTTGCTTCACGATATTCTGAATTCAATATATCGCCCAGATGAACAGGTGTACTATATACTCCTTTATAACCCTTTATAGAAAGATATAAATCTTTTTCACCTCTAGAATTGCTCCCTTTCATAGCTAGGATCATATACTCCTTATCTATGCTCATGCTCACATTTACTTCAGATCCTGTTTTATTAAAATCTTGAATTATAATAGGTTCAGGAAATGAAAACTCAGTATCTGTCTTTTTATTTACTATAGAAAAACCTGCGGACACCCCGCCTTGTTCTCCAAATTGATTAATCACAACATATGCTCCATCTTTTCCATAATGTGAGCATATACTATTAGGTAGTGCATTATTTAAAGGATGGGAAGGATGAAAAAGGTTAAATATCTCTCCTTCATAAAAGTGAGAATACCACACATCTTGATTGAAAGAGGAAGTTACAGGATCAACATCATGCTGCTTTGTTATCATTCTATAAATGTGCTGTAATTTTGACTGGTACTTTTCATAGGGCAGTGTTTCATATAGGTTTTCTCCATGCTCAATAATCGTTTTATCAAAGTCAGGACTCCCTACTCTAGTGAAATATAATTCGTCTTCATCAAAAGATAAAATTGGGCATATTTCATCATATACATCCGTATTGACAGGATATGGCATCTTAAATACACTATGTTGTGCAGTAGAAATGTTTGAAATTAGCAAAATGAAAATAATCGAATACCTGTCTCTTATACACATCTCCGAGCCCACGAGACAGGCAGAAATCTCG
>CAJXUU010000037.1 GCA_913061325.1 uncultured Saprospirales bacterium
ATTTCTGCCTGTCTCGTGGGCTCGGAGATGTGTATAAGAGACAGCATTTATATTTTATTTATTTAATCTTTTTATTCTTACTGATAATCAGTGATAATTGTTCGGTTTGACGCTATAGTATATAAGTTAAAAAATTGGACCAGATCGATTTACCTCCCAGAGGATGATTAATTATGATTAATATTACCATGTTATCAATTAACTTTTTATTGTCGGATAGAACAAATTCTACCATATCTTTTGGGGCAATTTTTTGGGCTTATTCAATGATATATTAAGCGGCCAATATTCCTTTTTCTTTCAGAATAGTTTTCAATTTCGTTCGTGCGAAGTTGATTCTACTTTTTACGGTGCCGATTGGAATCGATAACGAATCAGAAATTTCATTATATTGATAACCTTCAACATGCATTAGAAATGGAAGCTTGCTTTTATGACTCAATTCTTTAATACAATCTTGAATTTCAATAATTCTCATTTTTGAAACAGCATCATTTTTAACAGCATACTTATTCTCAAGGCCATAGGTGAAATTTTCGATGGGTTTATTCACAATTCCTTTTTTCTTTCTTTTGTTGTATCTAGTAATAAAAGTATTTTTAAGAATAGTGAATGACCAACTCTTAAAACTTGTATCTAGATGAAATGTATGTCTACTCCTAAAAGCCTTGATTGTTGTTTCCTGAACAAGATCTTCAGAGTCTACTGCATTCTTGGTTAATTTATTAGCAAAATTTCTAATTGCAAGAATATTTTCATTGTAAAACTGATTAAATTGTGTTTCGGACATCATGTATTTTATGTTTTGTTAACGGGATATGTGATTATAACAATCAAATAAGTGATAATGTTCACAATATTCACCATTAATTATATAAAATGTTATTAAAATTCACATAATAGTATGTAAGTAGCTTATTTACAGGTTATTGTGTGTGTTTATTGTTGATGATGTTAATCTCGATGCTGTACATTGGGTACGATATAAGTAGAAGTATGGGCGTTATTTGGACTTGGAAGGATCATTGTTGTGCATTTAGAGCTCAAAATATATGCTTTGTTAATTTGTATGATGAGAGTTTGAGGATAAAAAAACACCAAATGTTGCATGTCCTTCCTAAGATAGTCTAAGAAGTTTACTAAGAAAGCTATTGACATAGGTAAGTGCAATAAATGTACATACTTGCTAGTATATTTAATTGATAGTTGATTTATATAGTTAAATGCGAGTGTTTGTTAATTGTAAAGATAGATGGCTGGTGAACGCATGATTTAATAAACATATGATTTAATCAAGTATTATGAGGGTATTTCTTTGTTTTTAGCAGAGATAGCTTGAATTACAGTTTCATTATAGCTTAATAGGTGTTCTATTAAGTGTATAAAATTATCAATATCAAAAATGAGTTTCTCTTTGTTAGGAGTCACATTAAGCATAGCATTCTTTTTAAATGAATAAAATGACTTGAAACCTTCCAATACCTTTTTGATTTGCATTGATTTATTAATGAATTCAGTGACGTCTGCGTTATCTATAATGTCTAGGGTCTTGTCATTTGCTGTGTCGTTAAACTCATTAGTAAAGAAAGTGCTTACTTCTGTTGATTCTTCTATGACTCTCTGTATTAGTGATTTGACACTTACATTAAAGAACTTTGCCATCTCCAAAACTATTCTTAATCTTGGTTCTACATTTTTACTTTCGTATGCTGCTATATTAGATCGTTTTATTCCTAATTGAGTTGCAAATTCTTCTTGACTTAATTTAGCAGTCTTTCTTAGATACTTGATATTTCGTGCTAGTATTGTATAGTTTTCTGCCATGATCTTGCTTTTTTATATCTTTATTACATCTTATATACTTCATATTAAGTATGTAAGTTCGATTTTGGCACTATAATATGTTTAAATTGTTCACAATATCAATAAAGTAATCAAAAATACTTTCATTTTGGAGAAAAAGTCAAAAAATATACCCAAACCAACCCACTTTGGAAAAAATTTGAAATTTTTGAGACGAATGAGAGGCTTAAGTCAAGCTGCATTGGCCAAAGAAATACAAATGTCCAGAAATAATGTAGCATCTTATGAATCGGGTATAGTGGAACCTAACACATTTAAATTCTTATCAGCTTGTGAATATTTTTCTATAGATCCTAAGGAGATGTTAGAGAGTGTATTATCAGAGAATCCCTCAGAAATAACATCAATAGATATTAAGGGCCAAGGTTTATTAGATCGAAATATCCTAAGTCAAATGGATGACTTCGTAATTCAAACAAATGAAATGACTAAAGTCCTTGATGGCTACAAAGTATTCATCGAGATGAGGCAAGAAAGTCAGCAGTTCAAAGAGAATAGAGAGCTCTATTCTACACTCGAAGATCTTTTAGAATTATTGAGTTCTTTGGTGAAGTCAAACTGGCAGTTGATAAATAGCGTGGTGTCTGATACGGAGGAAACTTAGAACGCATGAAAATTTCTATTGGAAAACCATTTGTCGCACTAATCCAACTTTAAAATCAGACTCAGAATTCTAACCTTTCTTTTACTTTTCTTGAATTTTTTTCTTGTCAATCGAACAATTAGACTCATACCAAGGTAAGTTAGACAACGACAATATTATTAACAAAAAAAAATATATAGATGGATAGTTCAAACGTAAAAGACGCAATTCAAGATTTAATAATTAGATTGAAAGATGCAGAAAAAGGATATCTAGAAATTAGTAAAGCGGTATCAAATCCAACTTTAAAAAGTTGGTTAAATAAATATGCTAAAGAAAGACATCAAATGCATAGGGTGCTTGAGAGCATTGTAGTAGCAAAAGGCGAAAATGCCGTGGTTGAAACCAGTTTCTTAGGAGACTTACACAGAATGTTCATTGATATAAAGATTAGCAATACCTCAGCGGATAAAGAATACGATGCAATGGTTACTGAAATAGAAAGAGGCGCTGGTGTCCTTATTAGTGACTATGAAAAAGTCCTAAGTGAAGTACCAATGCTTCCAACTTTGCAAACAACAATAAGAGCACAAAAAATGACAATTGAGAATGAACTTTTCAATCTGGTTGCTTTAAAAGAGGAATTTAACTCTGTAATTGCCTAATTGGATTTACGAAGAAAAAAACTCATATATTAAAAAATGTATGAGTTTTTTTGTGGCATTTAATTTAATAAGGGATGTATAGTTTCTAACCTTAGAATATGATTAACTAAACAAATATCGATATATGAATACCGCTGAATTACTTGTTAAATGAGTAGAACATGAAGGTGTGAAATATATAGGGTGTTCCCGGAGAGGAAAATGAAGACTTTTTATTCGCATTGCATAATTCCTCCATCAAGTTCGTACCAACAAGGCATGAACAAGGTGCAGCTTTTATGGCTGATATATAGGGAAGGATTATAGGAAGAGCAGGAGTATGCTTAGCTACCCTAGGACCTGGAGCAACTAATTTGATGACAGGAGTAGCAGATGCGAACTTGGACAAGGCTCCATTGGTCGCTATTACTGGACAAGGAGGTTCTGATCGGCTGCATCATGAAAGTCACCAAGGACTAGATGTGGTCAAAATGATGGAACCCATTACTAAGTGGAATACATCTATATCTTCTCCACAGACGGTTTCTGAAATGGTAAGGAAGGCATTCAAGGTTGCTGAAGCTGAGAAACCAGGCGCTACACATTTAGAGTTGCCAGAAGATATAGCCAAGATAGAAGTTGCTGGGAATGAATATCCTTTAGAAATAAAAAAAAACAATAAGACCAGCACCTAATAAGGTTGCGATCAACCAAGCTGTCGAACTACTCATGAATGCCCGAAGACCGCTAATTGTGGCTGGTAACGGGGCAATAAGAAATAGAGCAAGTCGAGCGCTAACACTTTTAGCCCAAGAGTATAACATACCCGTAGCATGCACATTTATGGGTAAGGGTGCAGTATCGGATAAAAAACAAATTTCTCTTGGAGCTGTTGGTTTAGGGTTCAAGGATTATATTATCGAAGCATTTCAAAAGGCAGATGTAATAATTAGTGTTGGGTATGATATAGCTGAGTTTGATCCCGTTAACTGGAATGCTAATAGAGATAAAAAAATCAACCACTTGGACTTCGAGCCAGCTGAAGTATATACACATTACGATCCATCGATTGAAATTGTAGGAGATATTGCAGATGGGCTCAAAAGAATAAGGAAAAACCTTTTAAGAATACAATATACAAAATGGTATAGTGGAATTAGAAAAAGAATTCGATCTTCTATTGCAAGTTATTTCCAAGAATCTTCAGATATGATATTCAATGCGCCAGATGTTATAAATGCTGTGCGTGCACAGTTACCTAGTAAAGGTTTATTGATTAGCGATGTGGGTAGTCATAAAATGTGGATTGCAAGAAATTTTGAGACTTATGTGCCCAATGGATGCTTGATTTCAAATGGACTTGCAACTATGGGAATAGCTCTTCTAGGTGGAATTGGTGCTAAACTGGTTAATCCCGATCGCGCAGTTGTCTGCATTATGGGAGATGGTGGAGCACTAATGAATATTCAAGAATTGGAAACGGCTAAAAGGCTTGGAATAGGGTGTACTTTTATTATTCTTAATGATAATAATTATGGATTGATAGAATGGAAGCAGCAAATAAGTAAAGGAAAATCGTTTGGGACTAAACTTGGTAATCCAGATTTCGTAAAATTGGCATATAGTTTTGGGATCAATGGATATAAGCCAACGAATGTAGGTCACTTGAATGAAATACTTTATCAAACCATAGGGAATAATGAATTAGCTGTCATAGAAATACCAATAAAAACAGAAGTCAATAGTGAGCTTACTAGCGAACTTAATAAGTATTTTGAAAAGAAGAAATGAAACGAATTCCACTTTAATATGAAATAAATATTCAATATATGGCTAATATAAAACCAATAAACCCTTCTAATAACACGGTTTTGGGATCATATAAACTGCACACTGATGCTGAAGTGTCAGACATACTTAATAATGCAGATAAAACATATCAGACGTATAAGAGGACTTCGTTTTCCGATCGTGCTGTGATGATGAATCGTGCTGCTGAAATCCTTGAAAACAATAAAAATAGATATGCAAGGACAATGACATTAGAAATGGGTAAGCCACTTAGCTCATCCATATCAGAAGTAGAAAAATGTGCTTGGGTTTGCAGATATTATGCAGATAATGCAGAGAAATTCTTGGCTGATGAAATTGTAGAAACTGATGCTTCAAAGAGTGCAATTGTATATAAACCTATTGGGATTGTCTTGGCAGTAATGCCCTGGAATTACCCATTCTGGCAAGTATTTCGTTTTGCGACTCCAGCACTTATGGCTGGCAATGTCGGTTTATTAAAGCATGCATCAAATGTTCCTCAAAGTGCACTTAATATCGAAGAAGTATTCAGAGAAGCAGGTTTTCCAGAAAATGCATTCACTACCCTTATAATTAAAAGTGGACAAGTGAAATCCATACTTGATAATCCATTAGTCAAAGCTGCAACATTAACAGGTAGTGGTCCTGCAGGAAGTGCGGTTGCAAGTCAAGCAGGTGATAAGATAAAAAAGACTGTACTAGAGCTAGGTGGTAGTGATCCTTATATAGTATTAGAAGATGCTGACCTAGAACATGCAGCGGAACAATGCAAGACCTCAAGATTACTTAATGCAGGACAGAGCTGTATTGGTGCAAAAAGGTTCATAGTTTTGGAGGAGGTATATGAAGAGTTTTTAGCCCTTTTTAAAGATAAAATGGAAAGAGCGATTATGGGTGATCCGATGCAAAGTGTTGATCTCGGTCCAATGGCAAGATTTGATTTAAGAGATGAAGTTCATGGACAAGTTGTTGAAAGTGTTAAAAATGGTGCTACGTTACTCTTAGGTGGACATATTCCAGATCGCGATGGGGCTTTTTATCCGCCAACTATTCTAGTTGATGTGAAACCTGGTATGCCAGCCTACGATGATGAGATATTTGGACCTGTTGCATCTGTCATTAAGGTGATGGATGAAGCGGCAGCAATAAGGGTAGCTAACGATACTGAATTTGGTCTTGGGTCTTGTGTATTTACTAAAGATATAGAAAGAGGGGAGAGGATAGCACGAGATGAAATAGATGCAGGTTGTTGTTTTGTCAATCAATTTGTTAAATCTGATCCTAGACTCCCTTTTGGTGGAGTGAAAACAAGTGGTTACGGAAGAGAATTGAGCTACTATGGCATCAGGGAATTTGTAAATGTGAAAACGCTGTACATAAGATAGAATCTTACTTTTAGCCTATAAGAACAATACAATGGTGAAGTGTATTAATCAACGAAACCGAATAATTTACACATGAATATATTAGGAAAAACAAAGGCTATTAATACATTGAAGTGATTTAAAAACTAAGGTTATAATGACCAGCAAACGAATTAACATTATGTTCTTAAATCACTTCATTAGAAAGATCTAATCGAATTAAGAAGTAAAGGAATATTGTGTCTTAAAAGATTTTAAAGCAACATTCTCCGGATTAAAATCTATTTTTAATTGGCAATTTGAGATAGGCCGATATGTGTCATAATTACTTTCTTGCATTATATAAACATATACTGTTCGTCATTTTTTCTTTTTAGACGTGCTGTTGTTTTATTCCTTCGGTTTCTTAGCCTATCAGTTATTTTCTTTAATTTTGCGATCAATTTTGACTTGGGTCTCTTATTGGAATTGAACAATTTATTATCATCTTTTTTCATTTCTACTAGTTTTACTTTTCTAACTCAATTATGAATCAATATGTTCGGTTTGAATTTATTGTAGCAATTTAAATCGCTTTTCATTGATGAAATTGTTGTTAATGTGGTTTTAGTATAAAAGGAAAATCAGATTTCTTTAACCAGGAATTTTTAATTTAACTAATACTGGTTTATGGTCAGAGCTTACAGAGGTTAATGTATCAAACTTTATTAGTTCAACTTTCGAATTAATGAAGTTTGATTAATCAGTTGAATAGATTGTATTTAGAATATATACACTTAGTGATTGACAAAAAAATATTGGGTCACCGAAATTTCCAGAGAAATTGAAAAAACAAATCAGAACGATATAATGGTACTATTATTTTGAATGGAGATTACGGTAAAGAATCAGGTAAAAATGATCTTATTAATAATCAAGGAGACCAGGTGCATTTGGCAGTCCATTTATTGCAAACCCAGATCTAGTTGGCAGATTTACTGAGAATGAAAGATTGCCAATACTTGATAGTAATACTTTTTACACGCCAGAAGAAGAAGGCCATATTGACTATCCTTATTTAAATAAATTAGAAGTTGTCCGGTAATGAAATATTCCTATTCTAGATAAAATTAATAATAAGTTTGGGGTGTTAAAACTTGTATATATCGATAATTTTTGGATTGTCTAATCATTATTAATAAAAATAAATAATATGGAATTCAGAGGAGTAAGCGTGAGAATAAATAATAGATGTAAATAAGGGTTTATGTCCTACAGATATGTAAGCTCAAATGCACGGAGTAGAGTGAAAAGGAGGAATTTATAAAAGATTTTCAAAAAGGTATTCTCAATGTAATCAATCCTGAAATGCTTAATAAAGATTAAACATATATACAGATCAAGCCAAATACTATTTATACCTAGCCTAAGAAATTATGTTAGGTATTTCTTTTGATTTTATTGAAATCGGAACTAATTTCAAATTTATTGTATCATAACCGAACAATCAATTTGAAAACGAAGTAAGAAATTAAAAGAAAATATAGTTTTTTATGAGTCAGAACGTAAAACAAGATAACTTACAATAACATATGCCTCCAAGTAATAATTAAAAAAAAGAAAATATGCAAACAACAATCGAAGCTCCATTCACATTAAGTGATGCAGACAGAGAATTAATCAATTCAAAAATTGAAGACCTAATCAAATATGAGAAACGTATGACTCAGGTAAATGTATTTTTCAAGAAAAATGACGGTAATACTTCAAATGGAATCTTAGCTGAGATTAGAGTGAGAGTTCCAGGAAGTGACGTCTTTGCAGAAAATACAGCACATGATGCTATAAAAGCTTTCAGTGAGGCATATAATGCGGTCAAAAGACAAATTAAAGATCGTCGCGAGCAGATTAATGACCATAGATCTGAGGTGAAAGAAATTAATGAAATAGTCAATGATAATTTCTAACAGATAATTATTGATTTTTTTATAACAAATTCAAAGAGGCTCTCTCAAGTGGGCAGTCTCTTTTCTATTAATTAGCAATTTAATGCAATCTTAAGCGGTAATTGGATAATAACATAGAAGATATATCTCATAATGAATTTCATATCTGATATGGTAAGGGGACTAATATTGATTTAGTATATGTAATATACTTTTTTAAAACAGTCTTACAAATAATGGTACTGGTAAAGGAAAACAAGATAACCAAGAACTAAACTAAAATTGGCTCAATTAATCAATAGTATCGATCCATATTTGGATAGCAGGATGGTGCTCAAAACAGATTGTTTTATGCATTTGAATCTTTAGTAGAAGGCACTATTTTGTGATGAAATAAAAAGAGAATCATTTAATTACCTATTTATAAATGGAATAATGAAAAAATATCTTGCCATAGATGTCGGTGGTACCAAAATTCACATCGCTCTTTTCTCCATAAATGAAACTGCGCAACTCCATTTTCAACGTGAGAAAAAATATAAATCTCAAGAGGTGCAAAGTTTGGAAGAGATAATCTTGGATTTCTCACCTGAAATGAATGATATTAAAGGGATAAGTATTGCAATTGCAGGACCTGTTATTAATGATGAAGTGCAATTGACAAATGTATCATGGAAAGTAGAGAAACAACAAATCATTAAGGTGACAGGTGTAGCGAATGTGTATCTATTGAATGATCTGGAGGCATCTGCAGTTGGCATCCCATTTCTGCCTGATTCTGATATGCTGAAAATATTTAAAGCTGAAAAAACGATGGCTGGAAATATTGCCATCATTGCTCCTGGGACAGGATTGGGCGAAGCAGCAATGTATTGGGATGGAAAGGAATATCATCCATTTGCAACTGAAGGTGGACATTGCGATTTCTCACCAAGAGATAAAACCGATATTAATTTGTTGATGTTTTTACAACACAAATATGGACATGTAAGTTGGGAGCGGTTAGTATCAGGACAAGGGATTGCCAATATATTTGATTTTCTCCGAACCTCTTCTGATTATAACTTGGAAACTGAATTAGAAGCCAAGCTTCTGAAAGGTGATGTGGCGGCCAATTTAAGCAAAGCAGCAATTGAAGGTAAAGAAGTAGCACTGGAAACTATGAAATTATTCGTCAGATACCTAGCCATCGAATCTTC
This sequence comes from uncultured Saprospirales bacterium, assembly GCA_913061325.1. GTDB lineage: Bacteria > Bacteroidota > Bacteroidia > Chitinophagales > Saprospiraceae > CAJXUU01. The sequence goes on from CAJXUU010000037.1 coordinate 9,391, forward strand.
TAATATGGCACTGAAATTTAAGTCAACTGGTGGTTTATTTATCGGAGGAGGCATTATTCCTAAGATATGGAATGATAACTATCGGATTTTGTTTTTAAAATATTTTTTTGAGGTTGGAAGACTGGAACCATTATTACGCTGTATGAATGTAACCATTATTTTAAATCCTAGTTCTGTGTTGTTTGGTGCAGCACACTATATGATTTCTAAAAATAAAAGTATTATTTCGGAATCCCAATCTAAAAAGTAATCTCTATCTATTGTTCGATAGGGGATATGTATTATTCGGGTTGTTTTGTAACCGACTCGTTTTTGAAGAAAAGTCCGCCATATGTATATATTTTTGATTCTAACGCTTCCGCAATAATCTTAACCATATAAATCATAGGATTAACATAATCACGCTCTATTCTTCCTATCTGAGATAAACTAAGATGAGCTTTATAAGCTAGCTTCTCTTGTGATAAACCTTTTTCCATACGAATCTTTCTAAGGTTCATTCCGAATGCTTTTAAGTACGCTTCGTCTTTAATATTTATCACAGCTCAAAGGTGAAGAGTTAAAGATTTGGGTATTAGAGCATGTATGCGTTATTTTGCCAATATGGAATCAACAACATCCTTTTTAAAGAGATTAATTATTGTAAGTGTAATTCTTATAAGTTTTGCAGGAAAAGGAGAGATCTGGGAAAGAATATTAATTCCTCTTGTAGTAATCTATTTACTCAACTTTAGATTTATTAATTCATTTTTTGACTCTAGTACAAATAAATAATGGGAAAAATATTCATACATGATAAACTTAACCCCTCTGGAGGTGTGACTTTTGAAATAGAAATCGCTGGTCCCTATATTCTTTATGTGAATAGGTTTTCAATGACTACTAGATATATATGTGTTCTTGCAAAAAAGGGTTTGTTTGGTAGATCCCCTTTATTTAATTTTGAGCTTTATGGATATCTTCCATATGTTATGACGCAAGGTGTAAATAATTCTTTTGATTTTTTAGATCAAAAACCTTTTTTGGAGAAAAATATACGATTGATTCACAAGTAAGATTAGAATTGCAAGTATCTGAATGGGCAGAAGCTTATGAAAGATAGTAAGTAACTAGTAACTACAGAATTCTAAAGAATTCTTTTCATCAATAGCAACTTAAGAGTTGGGAGTAACAATAATAGTCACATAATCATAAACAAACCTTGGAATAAGAGCGTATTCCATATCTTTACATAACATCAGTACTAAGTTCGTAATCGTTGGTTTTACCCTGACAATTACCCTGACAAATTTTCACATAAAAAACAAAACCCCTGTAAATCAAAGACTTACAAGGGTTTTTAGTGACCAGACTGGGGCTCGAACCCAGGACCCACGCCTTAAAAGGGCGTTGCTCTACCAACTGAGCTATCTAGTCTTTGCTTCTTTAAGCGAGTGCAAATATACACTCCCATCTTAAATAAAAAAGAAAGTTCTAATAAATATTTATTGTTACCTCACAATTTACTTTAATGGTAGTTTTCAATATTCTGAGATATGTCATTTTACCAACCTATTAATTGCATTTCCTGCTAAAGCTTATGTTTTATTCTTGCCTATATCTGCTCATCGAAATAGATGTTGGGTCAATTTTTTTTACACTTCAAGCTATTATATGGCTAAAAATATGACAGCTATTTGTCACTCGGTTTTTTAAAACATAAAGCTTGTGACCTAACAACTCGTATTCTGCCTCAGAGTTGGGTTAGGCAAGATTTATGAAATAGGTTTGTCATCAGTATCCGCTCAAAAACCGATTGAGGAGGATTTTTGACATTTTATAAACAAGTTAATTTTTAAACGTAAAAGAATGAAAACAATTAAACTTTTAATCTTCAGTACACTTCTACTTTTTGTAGGAAGTATGTCTGCGCAGGTTGATGGTGTGAACTACCAACTAAAGTATGACACCGTAGATTGCCAATATGACGCATTTCTTATAATCAATGCAGGAAGCACTATTGCTGGTAATCCAAGTAGCAGGATTCAATTTAATTCTCAATTCTCAGTTATTGTCCCAACGGGTACTACAGTAGCGGTAGATACGAGTTACATGCCTCTTCAAGACAACGCAACGTACACAGGGACTGTGCCAATTGAATGGCAAATAGGTTCAATCGTTGTGAATGATCCGGCACTGGCTGGTTATGACTTTATAAGTGTAACACCTTATATAGATCTTCAGACATATCACTACAACGATTTGAATGCAGGTGATACGATAATGCTATTTAGTTTGAACACTTCTCCTATTGTCGGTTGTGGTGATGAGATAAGAATGTTTGAAAATGATGTTGACCCATCTTCATCAGATTTAGCTGGTGGTACTGACTTCTCCAACGGTTATACTGTTGGTAATACTACGCAAATTTATGAAGCTAACTCAACAGAACTTCATCCACCTGCTCCAACATTAGTTTCTTTAACTAATGAATGTGGTAACGGTATTGAAATTGATCTTACAGCCTATACATCAGATTGTCAAGGTCCTCTTACATATGAGTGGGAAGGTCCAGATAGCTACACTTCTATTTTAGAAGATGTAATCATCCAACCTGCATTGCCCACTAATAATGGAATATACTCGGTAACAATCACGGATGCCTTCGGATGTACTACAGTAGCAACTATAAACGCTACGTCTAAGCCTAACGCAGGTGATGATCAAATAATGTGTGCTGGTGAAATGATGATACTTTCAGGAACAGATCCTATAACAGGAACATGGTCAGAGCAAGCAGGAAACTCTTCTGGAGTTACCTTAAATCCTCTTCCAGATGGTCAAGTACAAGTGAGTTTGTCTAATTCAGCAAGTTCAGCAGCTCCAGTGAACGGTGTGTATAATTTAATTTATGCAATCCCTGGATGTTCAGATACGATGTCTATCACAGTTAATCCAAAACCATTAACACTAATTCAAGGGCCAAATAATATTTGTGTTTTTGATTCAGTAAGATTAATATCAAATATCGCAGGTGGTACTTGGACATCTAATAACATAGGGGTAGCTACCATTAATCCTACTACAGGATGGGCTACAGGTGTTGCTCAAGGTACAGTAACATTTACATATACAACAACTGATGGTTGTGTATCTGTTTCTCCAACACTTACTATTAATCCACAACCTATAGTAACGAATACAGGTTCTGATACTATTTGTGTAGGTACTTTCACTCAATTGACACCTCAAGCTGGTGGAACATGGGATGAGTTAGACGGAGCTATTGCTTCCGTAACTGCGGGAGGATTAGTAGAAGGTTTAACAGCTGGTACAGCAGGATTCCAATTTTTGGATGATGTATCAGGTTGTTTATCAGATACAATTTTTGTAACAGTAATACCGGTACCGGTTGTTAATTTCGTAGGGAATGATAGCCTTTGTGTAGGCGGAATGACACAAGTGTCTCCTTCAGTAGGGGTTTCTTGGACTTCAAGTAATACAAATGTATTAACAATAGATAATTTAGGAAATATAACAGGTGTTGGTGTTGGTACTGCAACAGTACAAGTAACAAACCTAGCTTCTGGATGTATTTCTGCTGAATCACCAACTATCTGGGTATTAGATGCTCCAACAGTAGCGATTACTGGACCTACTAATCTTTGTATCGGTGGGTTGTCTCAAGCAACTCCTACAACAGGAGGTACATGGGTATCAAGTGCTGACGCTATTGCAACAATAACTGATGCTGGTGTTATAACTGCAGTTGGTGCTGGACCAGTAGAATTTACTTTTACTGATAGTGCAACTGGTTGTTCTTCTACAACAGAAACATTGATCGTAGAAACTCCACCTTCTGTAAGTGTTGATTTCACAACTATATGTATTGGCGGATTCGCTGAGTTGACACCAGCTATTGGTGGTACATGGGTAGCATTAGAACCTGATACAGCATCGGTAACTGATAATATAGTTGAAGGATTGATAAGCGGTACAGCTGGATTCGTATTTACGAGTGCATCTACTGGTTGTGAATCTGATACTATATTCGTAACAGTTGAGCCAGGTGCTACAGTAAGTATTACAGGTGATACCGATATTTGTATCGGAGAGACTACCACTTTAGACTCTGATGGAGAAGTTGGGTCATGGATTAGTATTGATCCAACAATTGCAACGGTTACTAATGCAGGTGTAGTTACAGGTGTAAATGCTGGTCAAACGGAATTCGTGTTTACTAGTAACGCAACACTTTGTCAGTCAGATCCTACACCTCCGGTGACAGTTTATCCAGCGCCTATATTAACTATTGATGATAGTAATTTATGTATAGGAGAAACTACTTTAGCTAATTCAACTGCATTCAATGGTTCATGGACATCTAGTGATCCTACTGTTGCAACAATCGGAGAATTTACAGGTGTAATTACTGCTGTTATGCCGGGAAGTGTAACTTTTACATTTATTGAAACTTTTGCACCGAACTGTTCTGCAGAGACTGGAATATTGGTTGTTAACCAAATTCCAGAGGTTAGTATTGCTGGAGCAGCTGAAATTTGTGAGAGTGAGACAACAACCGTTTTACCTGCTTCTGGTGGTATATGGTCATCGGAAGATGATGCTATTGCTACTGTAGATAATAATGGTCTGGTAACAGGACAAAGTGCAGGGGTCGTGCAGTTAGTATTCACTGAAACAGTAACTGGCTGTTTGTCTGATACTTTAGAGATTACTATCATTGGCGCTACTCCAGTAACTGACCCAGCTGATTCTGAACTTTGTATCGGAGAAACAACAACGGTTACACCAACAACAGGTGGAACATGGGTATCAAGTGATTCTGATGTTGCTTCAATAACATCTGGTGGAGTAATCACAGCTCTTTCTAATGGTTCTGCAATATTTACCTTCACAAGTGGGGGATCTTCACAATGTGCTTCTAATAGTACAGGACCATTGCTAGTAAATCCAGCTCCAACTATCGTATTGGGAGCACCAGAAATATGTGTAGATGAAACTACAACGGCAACGACATCTACTGCAGGACAATGGACTTCAGCAGATCCTTCAGTAGCAACAATAGATCCTAATACTGGATTAATTACTGGTATAGCACCAGGAACAACTACATTTACTTTTGTAGATGACCTAACAGGTTGTGTATCTCCTGAAACTACTGACTTTATAGTAGGAGAGCCTGCACCGGTAACAAGTGGCGCAGCTCAAATATGTGTAGGTGAACAGACTAATGTATTTCCTTCTACAGGTGGTACATGGACGTCAAGTGATCCATTAATTGCGGCTGTTGATCAAGATGGATTAGTAACAGGTGTTTCTCCAGGTAGTGTAGTATTTTACTATACTGAGTCTGGTGGATGTATTTCAGCACCAACAGATAGTACTGAAGTTACTCCAGGTCCAGATACAGATATAGGAGTAGATGATGAATTATGTATTGGTGAAACAATCCAGATTCTACCTGCAGCAGGTGGTACTTGGGTATCAAGTGATTCTGGTGTTGCTTCAATCACTGATGGAGGTCTTGTAACAGCAGTAGGTCCTGGTGTTGCCAACTTTACATTTACTTCAAATACAACAGGATGTAGCTCACAACCAACTGACCCAGTAACGGTCAACGGGCCAGCTACGACAATAATACTAGGTTCAGATGTGATATGTATTGGCGCAACGACTCAGATGAGTCCTACGTCAGGAGGTACTTGGTTTTCCAATGATCCGACAACAGCGTCTATAGATCCTGCGACTGGTCTTGTAACCGGTCTTATGGAAGGAGGAACTAGTTTTGTATTCACACCAGATGATACAGGATGTCCTTCGAATGACTCTGATTCAGTATTTGTAAGCCCTGCACCGATAGCTACTTTATTTGATGCATCACTTTGTATCGGAGCAAAGACTATTCTTTCTCCAACTATCAATGGAACATGGACATCAAGTGATCCTACGATCGCTACAGTTCTAGATAATGGAGAAGTTACGGCATTGGCTCCTGGTATAGTTACATTTACATTTACAGAGACAGCTACAGGTTGTGCTTCAGCAGCTGCTACAGATCCATTGACAATTACGGATTGTTTTAATCCTGACTTCAATGCAACATTTGTAAACGTTTCAGTAGAAGGAGATGCAAGTACAAATGATGGTGCTCCAGTAGGAAGTACTTACGGACCTACTCCAGTATTGACAAGCAGCCCAGCGGGTGCTGTCTTTACACTTACTGTTAACAGTGACGGTACTTATGACTTCATTTCAGATATGATTGGAGTGTATGTTTGGGATGTTCCAGTTTGTATTCCGCCTTTAGTTGCAGGATGTCAAACAGCAGAACTAGTAATCACAGTAGTTGATTTCTTAGATCCAGATAATAAGCCGATAGCAAACGTTGATATCGCATCGACACAAATAAACACTCCAGTAACTTTAATCTCACTATCGAATGATAAGTGTGTAGTAGTTGGAGGATGTGATTTAGATCCTAGTATTTCAATAATTACACAACCAGAAAATGGTACAGTTATTATTGATGCATTAACAGGAAATACGACTTATACACCTGATCCAGGTTATGTTGGATTGGATACATTGAGGTACCAAGTGTGTGTACTTGCAGAACCAGGTAATTGTGCTCAAGCAAATCAAATCATAACGATTTTAGATGTTAGTGCTGATAACTCTACACTTGCTGCGGATGATTTCAACAGTGGAGGACAAGACACACCTATTACTGGTAATGTATGGGATAACGATACAGATCCTGAAGGAGATACTCAGACAGTAACTGCGCAGGTAACTCCTATTGCTGGAGTAGGTACGTTGACTTTGGCGACTGATGGTACTTATTCATTTGTTCCAGAGGAAACTTTCTACGGACCAGTTGATTTCCCATATCTAACATGTGATGATAATGTTTCACAAGCATGTGCGAATGCAACATTACACTTACTAGTAGTGAGAGATCTATATGTACAAGTAAGAGTATACTTACAAGGAGCGTTTATCAATAACGGAAATGAAACAGGTAGTCATACTAGACCACTGATGAGAGATGATTTGAGAGAGAGTTCTTTCACAGGTTCAAGATATATACCTGATACAGAGCCATATTCTGATTATAAATCTTCTCCTTTAGCACCTACTCCTCCTCAACATTGGGAAACTAAAGGTGATTTTGCGTCAGTAAATGAACCATTCTATAAGTATGGATATGATGTGTCAGGTCAAGAAACTAAGTTCTTGACAGTTCCAGACCCGGCAACTATATTTGCTACTACTGGAGAGGATGCAGTTACGGATTGGGTATCTGTAGAATTGAGAGATAAAGCTGACAATACACTAATTGTAGCTCAGAGAGCTGGTTTAGTACAGAGAGACGGTGATGTGATCGATCTAAATGGAGAATCTGGATTAAGATTCAAAGGGTTAGATGTAGATGATTACTATGTAGTAGTAAGACATAGAAATCACTTAGGTGCGATGACAGCTGCAGCCAAAACGCCAGAAATGTTAGCTGATTTAATTGACTTTACTGTAGTAGAAACTGGTTTCTTTGATTTTGGAGCTGGAAAAAACATCTACGACTACACTGGATTATCTCAAGTGCCTCTAACAGGAAATGCAGCATCTAATAAGACTGGATATTTCGCACTATGGGGTGGTGATTTTGATGCAGATGGTAAGATCAAGTTTACAAACCCAGAGGATGATTTGAATAACTTACTTGGAAATGTATTCGGATATGGAGGTACTAACTTCTATACTAACTTTGATTTTGCTTACGGATACCAGACAGGTGATTATGATATGAATAGTAAATCTAAGTTCGATAACCCGAATGATGATAAGAATTACTTATTCGGGCAATTATTATTCTATCCACTGAATGCAGACTTCAGATCTAACTTTGATTTCTTCGTCGAGCAAGTACCTGAAGCTTTTATACCTAAATAGATATTAGATTATGTGACTCAAATGTTAGATATTGCGTCTAACATTTGGGTCACTTATTACTCAATAAATAAAAATAACAGACGTGAAAAAAATACTAATTTTAGCAATAGCACTTTTTCTAAATGTTCAGTTTATTTCTTCTCAAGTAGAGAGTGTAAACTACAAACTTCAATACAATAGTGAAACATGTCTTTTTGACTGTTACCTAGTAGTGAATGAAGGAGAGGCTAAAAAAACATTACACAGAGCTCAATTCAATGCGCAAATCACACTAGTGGCACCACAAGCAAGCAATGTACATATTACAGAGTCTTATATGCCTTTGATTAATAATCAAGATAGTAGAAGTACTCATCCTGCAGAATGGGAAGTATCAAACGAAATAGAAAGTCCACATCAATTAAAAGGAAGTAGATTAGTAAGTATTTTTCCAGAATTATTACCTACTGCATTTTACAATGATGTCAATGCTGGTGATGAAATTAAGTTATTTAGTTTCACAGTAATACCAACATTAAATTGTGCAAAAGATGTAAGACTTTACAATAACAATGAAGATCCTTCTTCTATAGGTAAAGGAATGGCTGGTTCTGATTTTAGAAATGGATTCACGATGGGTGGAGTAGAGCAGAAATATGCTGGTAACAGCACAACTGTATTTCCTGCAAATCCTGTAATCGAAGATATAAATTTCTCCAGGAATCATAGTATAAATCTTGATATCAAAATGGCTCCAACAACTGGGTCAGCTTGTCAGAAAGATTTAACTTATACAGTAATATCACCTAATGGTGAGCAGTTTGAATACAAATCATTCTTAGCAAGTAGTACTAAAGATTTACAGAGAGGTGACTATAGAGTAATCGCTACTGATAATTTAGGATGTGCTTCTGAGAAGAAATTTAATGCATTCGGTGCAACTACTAGTTTAGAATCAGAAGTACTTGCTGAAGCAGCAGCTTTTGACTCAGGAATCTTTCCTAATCCAACACAGAATACTTTTGCACTTACAATAAATGCTGCAATTGGAACTAAAGTGACTGGAGATATTGTAAATCTTGAAGGTAAAGTAGTGAAAAGTAATGTAGTTGAACTTTCTCTTACAAGTAATGAGGAAGTGATCAGCATCAATGCTGACCTTACACCTGGTATGTACAATCTATCACTAACAGTAAACAATATGGAAAACGTAAATCACAAACTATTGATTATAAAGTAAAATGTGATTAGATTTAGATTCTAGTCAATACAAAGAATTAGTAGAGTATTTTTTAATATATGAATTTTAACAGGGCGGCAGAAATGCGGCCCTTTTTTGTCTTTTATTTTGATGGATAGATTAAGATCTGAATCCAATAGATCCTGAGCTCTCTTTTTTGTTTTCTATTGTAACAACAAGAATATAATTACTTCATAAACAGATAAGTGCTATTTTCTAAGCAAGAAGTTTATAGACCAATTCACAGCAATAACCCAAAAACCGTAATATAACCCATTTTTCATATTACAATTTAAAATAACCTGTAATTAGCTGACTAACTAGTATACAACGTATTGTTATATTTTATATGTTTGTATATAGAAAGAAACTACACAATTTTCACTTTCTTCGAAATATCTCGTTTCGGAGTATGTGAATGTATACTAAGGTTATATGAGACGTATATTAAAAATATTCTCTTTTTTACTTGCCATGCTATTTGCTGGTAACATGACTTCTCAAGTTAGAGGCATCAGCTATGCCTTATCTTTCGGTGCTTCTACTTTATCTTATGATTGTTTTATAATTATTTATAAAGGAGAGACATTATCCAAAAAACAAGGAATTCAATTCAACTCTCAAGTATCTATAGTTGTGCCAACTGGGTCTAATTTAGAAGTGTCTAAATTATTTATGCCCTTTAATGATAACATCAACCACAAGAATAGAAACTCAATAGAATTGCTGGTAACTGATGTTGTCTTTTCACTAAGTGAAGATTCAAGACTATTCAGTCGATCTACAATATCAAACGAAAACGAAATAAGTGATATAGGACTCTATGAAAATGAAGTAGATAAAGAAATAGTAGATAAGGAATTCTCAAATGGTTTTTCATTAGGGAATTCGAATCAGATATTTAAGGGCATTGTGATGATAGATATTGTGGCGCATGGATTTATGTCCAACAAGAAAACGACTAAGGTAGGGTAGAGGTTGAGAGTGTTCTCAATAACTATCCTTATATATATATATATTGAAAACACATGATTTTAAGTGTATTTGTTTGTCTAAGTTATGGAAGGCCAAGACAAATATTTAGCTTTTAAATGTGTGCAAAGGAAAGGAAACGGATTTACGTACATCTCGGTGAGGTGTATTAATTGGAAAACTACATAGAAATGCAAAGGTTGCTTAACTTTAGAGTGCTAATAATGAGTGCTCTTTTCATCACCACCCTTTTTGTTAACGATGCGAAATCGCAAGTCACTGAGATCGACTATCAGATAAGATACAATGATCAAGACTGTCTTTGGGATTTTCATGTCATTATCGTAGCAGGTAATGCTACCACGATTCCGGAGCGTGCTCAGTTTAATGCGCAATACACTTTTGTTATTCCCACTGGTACTACAGTCAGTTCTCCTATAGGGAATCTGCCAATTCAAAACAATCAAACATACACGGGAACCTTACCAACGGAATGGTCCTATGGTGCACCAGCGATTGATCCGCCAGCATTTCCTGGCTTTGATTTCTATCCCGTCGCTCCCAAATTGGCACCTGCCTCTTTCTTTAATAACTTGACAGAAGGAGATACAGTGAAAATTTTCTCTGTTGACATGAGTATCATGCCTAGTTGTGCTGAAGACATAAGAGTTTTTGATAATGATACAGATCCTAATTCTTCTGCTGAAGGTTTTGGTGGAGGAAACTTTAGTAATGGCTATACATTGGGAAGTCCTGTGCAACTATATGATTCAAATGAACCAACAATAGTACCGCCGGCACCTGTAGTTTCTGCGATTAATATGTGTCAAACTGGTATTCAGATTGCTCTAACGGCATCAACATCAACATGTCAAGAACCGCTAACGTATAATTGGGAAGGACCTAATAGTTTTGCTTCAATGGATAAAGATGTTGATCTACCAATGGCAACTATTGCAGATGCAGGAACATACACGGTCACTGTAACTGATGCTTTCGGATGTGAAACGATTTTGTCAATACAAGGTGAATTGAAACCTGAAGCTGGAGATGAAATAACTGGATGTACTAATAGTACATCTAATTTGCAAGGTACACCTAGTTCAGGAACATGGACAGAAGACATAACAAATCCAACGGGTGGAACTTTAAACCCAGGAGCTAATGGTGCAGCAACAGTTGATTTTACCAGTACAGCTTTAGGTGTATACACTTACATATATACTGGAGTAGAATGTTCTGACTCAGTTGTTGTAAATATAGTTTCGCCAGATGCAGGTCCTGATCCAGCTGATTTAACATGTTTTAGTAATGGAACAGCAACGCTCTCTGCTGTAGGTACTGGTACGTGGTCTGTAGGAGCTGGAAGTGCTGGAACAGCTGTGATTGCAAATGCTTCAGAAGCAAACACAACGGTCAATGATTTCTCAATATCAGGAACATATTTTTTCGTTTGGGATATTGGCGCATGTAGTGATACGGTGACAGTAGTTACAGGCGATAATTGCGATTGTCTAATATCTAATAATTCTCTGAGCCCAATAATTCCAAATTCATATTGTGGAACTAGTGGAAATGTATTAATTGATGGTGGAGCTGTTTCAGCTTCAGGTGTTTACGCATGGGAATACAGTTTAGGTGGTGCGTCATTTAGTGCAGCAGCCGGAACGAACAATACAGAAGATTATACAACTGAAGATTTAGCGGATGGAAGTCACAGTTTTAGAAGGTTGTATACCACGGATACTGGAATTATATGTGCTGATACAAGTAATATAGTGTCATTGACAGTGACAGATGATCCAAATGCACCTGAAAACTTGGTAGCCGCACCTCAAGAACTTTGTGAAGATGAAACAACAACTGTAAGTGTTGATGAAGTTGCTGGTGCAGTTTATACCTGGACAGTAGTACCAGCTGGCTCAGGCGCCTTCTTAGGAACAAGCAGTTTTATAACTCTTGATCCATTTTTACCTGGTGTTTACACAGTTAATGTTTTTGCAACATTAAATGGATGTCCTTCACCAACAAGTACTATTGATGTAACTGTAAATGAAGTGCCACCCACTCCAGACCCTAATGATATATCAAGTACTGACCCTAATATTTGTGATGCTAATGACGGTACTATAACCTTTGCCGGATATAATGCAAACACAACATATACAGTCTCTTATGAAATAATTGGAGTCGTTTTATCTCCTTCTATTACATCTGATGCAAGCGGAAATTTAGTGATAAATAACCTAGGCGCAGGATCTTATACTAACTTTCAAATAACATCTGAAGAAGGTTGTATGAGTGGCGTGACGCCAGGACCAGTAGTTCTTTCTGATCCTGAAGCACCGAACAATCCTACAGGCTTGATGGCCAGCCCTAATCCAGAATGTTTAGGATTACCCATTACGATTACAGTAGATGATGTGCCAGGTGCAACTTATGTATGGTCAGCTTCATCTCCTAATGCTGGACTTGGAATTTCGACGACGAATTCGGTTCAGATGAATGCTACGGCTGCGGGTATATATAGTATTTTTGTAAATCTTACTTTAGCAGGATGTACATCTATTGACACCTTTACAAGTATCCAAGTAAATGATGCGCCACCAACTCCAAATTCAGGTACTGTATCTTCAATAAACCCAGGTTCTTGTGGCGCTGCCGATGGTTCAATTTCATTAAGTGGATATGAAGCTTCAACCGCATACGACGTAACTTTTAGTACCAATGGAGTACCAAATACCATATCTTTAAATTCTAATGCTTCTGGAGTTCTGATTATATCAAGTCTTACAGAAGGTACATATAGTGATTTTAGCGTGATTAATTTTACAGGCTGTAGTTCTGGAGTATATCCTGGACCCGTTAGTTTGGCAGATCCTGGATCACCAGATGCACCTGCTAATCTTTTTGCATCGCCTAATCCAGTTTGTCTTGGAAATGTAGTGACAATTTCAGTTGATAATACAATAGGTGCTACCTTTAACTGGTCAGCTTCATCGCCAGATGCGGGCCTTGGAACTAGCTCCAGCAATACTATATCGATGAATCCAACGGCAACAGGTACATATACAATCAGTGTATCGGTAACTGTTGCAGGATGTACATCTATGAGTTCATCTATTGATGTGGTAGTTGGAGATACTCCACCTACTCCAACAAATGTTACGGGAACTGATCCAACAGAATGTGCAGGAACGGATGGTTTTATTACACTTCCTGGATATATAGCGGGTAATACTTATAATTTAGATTATTCTGCAAATGGGACTCCAGCATCATCTTCAATTACAGCCAATGGATCTGGAGAAATTGTTGTTACGGGGTTAAGCGCTGGCAACTATACAGATTTCGTGGTTACCAATGCTACTAATTGTCCATCTGATAATTTTGCTGGACCTATAGTTTTGGTTGATCCATCTCCGCCAAATGCACCGACAGGACTTACACCTAGTACTATATGTGAAGGAGAAACGGCAACGATAACTGCAGATTTAGTAGCGGGCGCAACTTATACTTGGTTTGTAAGCCCTCCAGATGCAGGATTTAATCCAAATAATACTAATGAAATAACATTTACTCCAACGACAGATGGAATATTCTCAGTAAGTGCAAATCTTACTATCGGTGGATGCACCTCAGCATCATCAACGCTTGTAAATGTTATCGTATCGCCATCACCGAATTTACCAATTGAAGCAAATATTACAACGACCAATCCAACAGCATGTTTGGCATCTGATGGAACTATTAGCATCTCTGGATTGGATGCAAGTGCATCATATGGTGTTCAGTTAGACTCAGCGATGATTACAATCAATAAAGTAATTTCAGCTAATTCGTCGGGTGTATTAACTATTGGTGGTCTCACCTCAGGATCATATACGAATATTATATTGACAAATGAGTTAGGATGTAGTTCTGGAACATTTTCAGGACCTATTATTCTTTCAGATCCAGGTGCGCCTAATGCACCAGAAGGCCTTGTTGCAAATCCTGATCCTAGTTGTTTAGGAACATTAGTTGAATTATCAGTTACTAATAATCCAGGAGCTGTATATATGTGGTCAGCAAATAGTCCTGATGCAGGACTTGTCCAAACAACTGGAAACACTACAACAATGACAGCTACTATGGCAGGTGTCTATACGATATTTGTAAGTCAAACAATAGCAGGATGTACTTCACCACCAGCAATGATTGATGTAACTGTTTCTGATATTCCACCTACACCAGATGATCAAACTGTAATTGGTACAAACCCTACAGATTGTGGAGTACAGAATGGCACAATTACAATCAGCGGATTAAGTGCAAGTGCTACTTATGATTTGACTTATTCTACAAATGGAACACCGTCAACAACTTCATTCACATCAAATGCGTCTGGTGAGATAGTACTTACAGGACTTGCAGCGGGTGATTATACTGATTTTAGTCTGACAAATGTTCTAGGCTGTTCTTCGGGAGTATTCCCTGGGCCAATATCCTTATTAGAACCAGCAGCTCCAATCGCTCCAATCGCTATTGGAACAAATCCTTCTGCTTGTGGAGTAGAAGATGGAAGTTTATTAGTTAGCAATTTAGAAGTTTCCGCGAGTATTTCATTAACATATTCTTTCAACGGAACGGCAACAACTGGAACATTTACAACTAATGCAAGTGGAGAAATAAATCTTACTGGGCTAGCTCCAGGTGACTATACAGACTTTAGTTATGTAAATAGTGCGGGATGTACTTCTGAAGTACTCTCCGGACCTGTTTCATTAGTAGAACCAGCAGCACCAGCAGCACCAACAGCTGCAGGAACAAATCCTACAGATTGTGGTTTGGCTAATGGAAGCATATTAGTAAGTGGATTCGTTCCTTCAACTAGCAATACACTGACGTACTCTTATAATGGAACAGCAATCACAGTTACAGTTGTGTCAGATGGATCAGGTAATATTACTTTGTCAGATTTGGCAACTGGTAATTATACTGATTTCAGTTATGTTTCTGCAGCGGGATGTACATCAGGAGTATTTCCTGGACCTGTAACGCTTGTAGATCCAGCAGCACCAGCAGCACCAACTGCAGTTGGTACTAATCCTACAGATTGTGGTGTGCCAAATGGAAGTATTTTAATTAGTGGACTAGATCCATCGGCTAGTATCTCCCTAACATATTCTTATAATGGATCTGCAACTACAGGTACTTTTATGACTAACGGATCGGGTAGTATCCCTCTTTCTGATTTAGCGCCAGGAAACTATACAGACTTTAGTTATATCTCAGTATCTGGTTGTACGTCAGAAGTGTTTCCAGGTCCTGTTACATTATCAGAACCAAATGCACCAGGTGCACCTACTGGATTAGATGCTAATCCAAACCCAGCATGCCTTGGCGAAACAGTAAACTTAAGTGTTGATTTCATTTCTGGAGCTACATATAATTGGACAGCTTCTTCAAGTGATGCAGGTTTAGTGAGTGCGGCTGGAAATACAACTACTATGACAGCAACAGCTGCAGGTACATATTCAATATCTGTTACATTATCGATTGGCGGATGTCAATCGCCTCCAATATCGATTGATGTGGTAATTAACCCAACACCACCAACACCAGTTGTTGGAAACATAACATCTACTGATCCTACATCTTGTACGGTTGATGATGGTTCAATATCAATCAGTGGCTATAATGCAAATACTAATTATGAACTATCGTATTCATATAATGGTGGCTTGCCAGGAATATTTAATATAACAACTGATATAAATGGAACAATAGTAATAAATGATTTAGCTGCAGGATCTTATACAGAATTTACTTTAACTGACTCCAATGGTTGTACATCTGGCACTTTTACAGGTTCAGTGACATTGACTCAGCCAGGAGCACCAGATGCACCATCTAGCATTGATGGAGTACCTAATCCTGTTTGTCTAGGTAATCAAGTTGCGTTAATGGTAGATGCTAATCCATCAGCTACATTCCAATGGATGGTTTCTACACCTACCGCTGGTCTTACAGCAGGTTCAGGAAATACAGCTACTTTAGATCCAACTGCAGCGGGTATTATAACTGTAACAGTAACCCAAACTATAGCAGGATGTGTATCACCGCCAGCTTTGATTAGTATTCTTGTATTAGAAAATTGCCTGAATCCTGATTTTGGAGTAACATATAATGGTATTAATTTGGAAGGTGACCTTAGTACTAACGATGATATTGTCGCTGGGACAATCTATAGTGATCCACAACCAATAGGAACTAATCCAAGTGCAACATTACCATCTGTGACTACAGATGGTTTATATACATTCTTAACAACGGAAACTGGAGAATGGTATTTTACTGTAGAGGTATGTAATCCTTCTTTGGCAAATGGATGTGCAAGAGTTCCATTGGCAATAACTGTTCTCGATATTGCGAGTACTGAGAACCCACCAATTGGAAATCATGATTATATTCATTCGTTGAGAAATGTAGATATTCCTATCACAGTGCTTTCAAATGATAAATGTCAAAGTTTCCCTAATTGCGATATTTCTATAACAAGTATTGCGCAAGGACCTTTCTTTGGTAGCTATAATATTGCAACACAAATCTATACTCCTGACAATAATTATGTTGGACAAGATTCATTCTTATATGAAATATGCCAAACTCCAGCGACACCTGAATCATGTGATCAAGAATGGGCTTATATAGAAATATTCCCTGGGTTTGCAACTCATTTTACAAACGGAATGGATGATTATAACCAGACTCCTTTGGACACAGAACTAAATGTATTGGCAGGAAATGGTCTAATGGCTAATGATTCTGATGCATCTAATGAGTCACAAGAGGTAACTCCTGTATCTATGAGTGTTGTCGGAAAAGGTAGTATTGTAATCAATGCAGATGGAAGTTATGTATTTACACCAGAAACAGGCTTCATAGGACCTGTAGATTTTCCATATACAACTTGTAGAGTGAATGACAATTCAATTTGTGATAATGCTACATTGCACATACTTGTAGAGCCTATGGCTGCCGCAGGTTTAGTCGGGTCATGTGTATGGGAAGACACAAATGGTAATGGTATTTTTGAGCCAGGAGAACCGCCAGTTGCGGGTGTCCCTGTAAGTATATATACTGTTGATGGTGTATTTGTCAGAGAAACAGTGACAGATGTATCTGGAAATTATCAATTTGACGATATCCTTCAAGGAATCTACTTCTTGCAATTTGAAACAATAGGTGAATATGAATTTACAATACCTAATATTGGATCAGATCTAAATGATAGTGATGTTGATGATACAAATGGACCAGGAACAACAACGCAATTCACATTACTGGCAGGACAAGCTATAGATGATGTTAAGGCTGGCTTGTTTGAATGTACTAGAATCGGAGACAATATTTGGTATGATGTAAATGAAAACGATGTGTACGATAATACTGAAAATGGTATTAATGGTATGAAGATATTCTTATGGAGAAAAGTCAACGGTCAATGGGTAGTCTGGGATCAGACTACGAGTGGTCAAAAACCTAACTCTCCATCTGATGATGGTTGGTGGGAATTCTGTACATCTCCTGGAGAATACTATATTGAGATTATACTTCCGCCATCTGGTTTAGTGCAAGCTGTACCATTCGTTGGAAATAATCCATTCAAAGATAGTGATATCAATAATGGAAATGGACCTGGTACTACAAATTCATTTTTCCTTCTAAACGGAATTAATAAGCTAGACATTGGTGCAGGATATTATCCTGAGGCAATTGTAGGAAACCTCGTTTGGTTTGATGAAAACTTCGATGGATTACAAAATGATAATGAACCGAAAGTAGCTGGAGTTTTAGTTGAAATATTTGATGTAAATACATCGGAAATCTTAGGTAAAAGTATTACCAACGATGAAGGTATCTACATGATTGATTCCTTAGACAAAAGGGATGTGTACTTTAAATTTACTCCTCCAGCTGATATGGTTGCAACCGTAGCTGATGTAGGAACTGACCAAATCGATAGTGATGTTGATCATACATATGGCTTGAATACTACTAGAAAAATTTCACTCCAACCGAATACGACTAACAATAAGATCGATTTTGGTGTAACATTCGGAGCTCTACCTGTGAAATGGTTAAGTGTAAATGTGACAGAACAAGAAGACGTACATCACTTAGTTTGGAAAGTAGAGCAGGAAATTAATGTTGAAGAATATGTAGTACTTAGAAGATATGAATCAGAAGAAGATTATACCCGTGTGAATTCTGCTACCATCAAAGCGAATGATGTGCTAACTATTTCTGAATATAGTTTTGATGATTCAGATATTAAATTGCCTGGGTTGTATTATTATAAACTTCAACAGTTTGATTTTGATGGTAAATTTAACTTTAGTAAATCAGTTGGTATCGATAGAGATATAAGATTGGTTACAAGTCTATATCCAAATCCAACGACATCAATGTCTACTCTTGCATTTGAAACTATCAATGATGGTGCTGTGAAAGTAACAGCTGTCTCTTATACACATCTCCGAGCCCACGAGACAGGCAGAAATCTCG
>CAJXUU010000038.1 GCA_913061325.1 uncultured Saprospirales bacterium
GATTTCTGCCTGTCTCGTGGGCTCGGAGATGTGTATAAGAGACAGATATAGATCCATCAAAAAAGTCTCCTCAAGATCCAGAAACAGGGGAAAGCCTAAATATTGTTTACCCAACATTAGGAGTTGTATATGTTAATAAAGCGAATAGATTCCAGCTTCGATACGTTAAGCAAGTAGAGGGAATCGTTTGTTCTGGTGGTATCTGTAGATTAGAGCCTGCATTTAGTGGAGTTAAGTTCTCTATGTCATCTAATTTTTAAAAAATATAAATCAAAATACTGATGAAAAATATAATCTATCTGTTAGTCGTCGTCTTCATGATGATTTCTTGTGAAGAAAAAATGGTAGTAATTCCTGAATTCGAACCTATCGATACAGGTAAAGTAGTTTACGTAGAGGAACTGACAGGAGTAAGGTGTCCTAATTGCCCAGCGGGTTCTGCAAGACTGGAGTCAATCCAAGGTCAATATCCTGACAATGTAGTTATCGTAGCGATACACGGGATAGATCTTGCAAAACCTCTAGATGAAAGTAAATATGACTTCAGAAATGAGGATGCAGCTAGCCTTGAGATATTTTTAAAAGATTGGTTAGGGAAACCATCAGCATACTTTAATAGAGAGCGATTCGAAGAGTTAGAGGCAGACGGACTATGGGGACACCCCGCAAGTGGTGCATGGGGATCTTTTGTAGAACGAGAATTAGAGAAACCACAAGTTATGGAGGTTACAATAATTAAAAGCTTTGATCCGATGACTAGAGTCCTTGATGTAACTGTCGTTGCGTTACCTCTTGAAGACTTGTCTGGTGAGTTTAAAGTGTCCATAATGCTTACAGAAAGTGACATAATAGATGCTCAGGATGATCAAAACCAAGTAATTGCAGATTACGAACACAATCATGTATTGAGGGACGTAATTACTAAATTTGATGGTGATTCATTTGCTAGCCAACTGACAAAAGATCAAGCACAATCTAAGACATATACATATACTATTCCTGATGATGGCGATGGTTTATGGGTCCTTGAACATATCGAAATAGTAGCTTTTATAGCGAATGCTGAAGGAGAATCGGAAGAAGTGCTACAAGCTGCAAAAGCTCACTTGGTAGATTAATCTATTTTCCTATCAAAAATATAGAGGGACGTTTATGGAATTGTTTCCATTTCGTCCCTTTCCATTTTTTGATTGTTTTAGTTTTTATAAACTGATCAGGACCATTTATATCACATGCTATACACAGTCTCAGATTAGGAGAAAATGTCTTCATACAATGCTCTAACATAAACTCATTTCTATATGGAGCTTCCATGAATATCTGAGTTTGATTGGTCCGCAGTACAAATTGCTCGAGAGATTTTAGTTTTTGAATTAATTGAGGTGATTTATTTGGTAAGTATCCATTGAATGCAAAGTTCTGTCCATTCATTCCTGACGAGATGAGACCTAACAAAATAGATGATGGACCTATCAATGGTACAACTTCAATATCATTTTCATGACAATAAGATACTGCCAGATGTCCAGGATCGGCTATTCCAGGACAACCCGCTTCAGAAAAAACACCTACATCGATTCCTTTTTTTAGAATTTCCAAAAAGTCATTCAATCCATTTTCTGGGTCGTTTTTGTCTAATTCGAAAATGATAAGATCCGAGATAGGAGATGGGTGACCTGCTATCTTTATAAAACGACGAGCGGTACGAGCCCGTTCCACAACAAAATGGGTTGTCTTTCTGATTCTTTCGATAGCTTCTATAGATAATGAATCTATATGTTCATCTACTATTGGACAAGGCATCATGTATAGTTTTCCTGAATTTGATTGGACCTTTAGGTTTTTAGACATTCTGTCGATTCACTTTTTAGAAGTTAACTTCTATTAATTTGAAATTATATTATCTTGTAAATATAGAGAAAAGACCAAGAGTCAAATCAAAACAATTTGACTGAGAGCTCAATAGCTTGTTTAATAATTCTTCATTTTTGAGAGTACTTTTTAACCACCTCGCTTTCATACAATTCCAGATATGATAAGCATAATTATTACATAGATTAAAATTCACTATTTAAAAAATAAATCATTTCTTTTCCTGATTTACTAGAATCAAAATATATGTTTTCTACTAATACATCTTACCTTTTTTATAAAATACTAGTTTATAATATCCTAGTTCAAAACCTGTGTGAAATTGAATTTGTAAGTTAGGAGTGACAACATCTAGGGTAGTGCTATCTAAATTATAAAGAGAGTCTATAGAATATTCAAATACTAAATTATAGAAATCAACTTCCGAACACATAGTATCCTTTTCACATGGAAAGATAAGTAAGTCATATTGAAGATCATTTTGATTAGATATTACGACCACGCCATTATTAGGATTTGGATAGACAATAATGTGACTTTCTATAGAGACATTAGTATTTCCTGCTTGTCCGATTGAGCTTCCTTGCTCATCAAAAAATCTAATTCCAGTTACAAGTTGTTATGACTTTTCATCCATTGTGGAACAATCTGGGTCCTCGGTGATTTCAGGTTCTTCTATAGGTGGATCTGATATAGGGTCATTGCATGAAACTAGAAGAAAAAACAAACAATAAAAGACGAAGAAATACATCATGGAGGAGCAATTGAAAAAATTAGGTTCCTATGAACCAGACGGCCGATAGGATATTATATTTTATATATACTGGAAAGTGCTGCATTTCGTAGCGATAAGATTAGGCAAATTCCTTAAAATATCTTACCTTTGCGGCAGATTGGAGAGTAGAAGAGGGAACGGTTAGTTCCCTTTTTTCATTCTAATAGGTCATCGTAAGCGAAATTGAGCATGATAGAAAAGAAACTGGAAAAACTTATTGATCAGGCTATCAAGGAGTTAGAATATGATGATTGCTTTCTTGTAGATTTGAAAGTAAACAACAATAAAGTAGAGGTTTTCCTTGACAGTGATGATTCTATTACTTTTTTGAAATGCAGAAAAGTAAGTCGTTTTCTTGAAGAAGTCATTGATGAGGAAGAATGGTTAGGTATAAAATACACACTTGATGTAAGTTCTGCGGGAGTAACTAAGCCTCTTAAGATGACAAGACAATATGTAAAAAATATTGGCAGAGACATAGAAGTAAAAATCTACGGTGAAGAGAAAGTGAAAGTTCTAGGGGAACTTATGGCTGCATCTGATGAAAGTATCAGTGTATATTATGAAGAGGTAATCAAAGAGGGTAAGAAGAAGAAGACCTTAGAAATCACAAGAGAGATACCGAGAAGCGAGATCAAAGAAGCTAAGATCAAGATCAGCTTTAAAAAGAAAAAGAAGTAAAGTAGAGCAAATCCAATTAGTGGCGAAGCTTATAAAATAAATATAGACTAATATGGTAGTTAAAAATTTAATGAAATGATGAATTTAGTAGAATCATTTTCGGAATTTAAAGCCGGTAAAAATATAGATAGACCTACAATGGTACGTGTACTAGAAGATGTTCTTCGTACATTGATCAAGAAAAAATATGGGTCTGATGAGAATTTTGATGTCATCGTAAATACACAAAACGGTGATCTTGAGATGTGGAGAGTAAGACAGATCGTACCAGATGGTGAGGTGATGGATGAGCAAGCACAGATATCGTTCTCAGAAGCGGTATCTATTGATGAAGATTACGAAGTGGGTGAAGAATGTTATGAAGGGTTGACACTTGAGGAATTTGGAAGAAGATCAATTATGGCTGCTCGTCAAACATTGATTTCTCGTATTATGGATCTTGAAAAAGATGAAGTATACAAGAAATACATGGACAGAGTGGGTGAAATCGTACTTGGTGAAGTTAGTCAGATATTAAAGAGGGAATTACTTATCATAGATGATGTAACTGGAAACGAATTGATACTTCCTAGAAATGAAATGATTCGAGCTGATTATTATCGTAAAGGTGATATGGTGAGAGGAATCATCAGAAGAGTAGAAATGAAAAATAACAACCCTGTAGTGATTGTTTCACGTACAGATAGTTTATTTTTAGAAAAACTACTTGAGCAAGAAGTACCAGAGATAGAAGATGGCTTGATCACTGTAAAGAAGATCGTAAGGATTCCAGGGGAGAGAGCAAAAGTAGCGGTAGAATCTTATGATGATAGAATCGATCCAGTAGGAGCTTGTGTAGGTATGAAGGGATCAAGAATCCACGGTATCGTAAGAGAATTGAAAAACGAAAATATTGATATCGTTAACTATACAGCTAACAATCAACTATTCATTCAGAGATCATTGACACCAGCAAAGGTTTCTTCAATCAACTTGGATGATGAAAAGATGACGGCCGCAGTATTCCTCAAGCCTGATCAAGTATCATTGGCGATTGGAAAGGGAGGTAGTAATATTAAGTTAGCAAGTAAGCTTACAGGATATGAAATCGATGTATTCAGAGAGACAGATGAAGCAGAACTAGAAGATGTAGAGCTTGACGAATTTAGCGATGAAATAGAAGAGTGGGTAATTACTTCACTTAAGAACATTGGCTGTGATACTGCAAGATCAGTACTACAATTGAGTAAACAAGAATTAGCTAGAAGAACGGATCTTGAAGAAGAAACGATTGATGAGGTAATCAAGATCTTAGAAACAGAACTAAAAGAAGACTAGTGAGTGGTTTCACTGGTTTTCAAATGAAATATTAGAGGTATTTGGTAAATATCTCTTTAAGGTCGAGTCATAGACAAGACTATTATATAAGGAGATATAGAAATATATCTTATTCCTTGATCTATGATGGAGAGAGGCTAATATTATAAGAAAGGTATAAATTACGTACCTTTAAAGAAGAAACTTAAAAAAGCTGAATGGCGGCAATAAGATTAGTAAAAATAGCGAAAGAACTTAACGTAGGTACAAGCACTATCGTAGACTTCCTGAAAGGGAAGGGTTATGATATTGAAAATAAGCCTACATCTAAGATTTCGGATGAGATGCACGATGAGTTGCTTTTAGAGTTTAGTGATTCTATGGTAGCGAAAGAAAAGGCTGACAAGTTAGTCATTGGAAGTCGTTATGAGAATAAGGAGAAACGCCAGCACCTCCGGTTGTAAAAGAAACAGAGCCAGCGCCAGTCGTAGCGAAAGTTCCAGCACCTACTCCAGAGCCGGCACCTGTAAAAGAGGTAGTAGTTCCAGAAGAAAAAGTAGAGTCAGCTCCTTTACCTGTTGTCGAAGTGGAAGCTCCTAAAATAGTAGAGGAGAAAGTAGAACCAGTAAAGGAAGAGTCCACGGAAAAAGTAGAAACTCCTAAAACGGTAGTACCAGGTATTAAAATACTTGGAAAAATCGACCTTAGCACAGCCGGGAAACCGCCAAAGAAAGCTAAGAAGGAAGAACCTAAATCTGAGCCTACTCCTGTGATAAAGCCAGAAGTGAAGAAAGAAGTTGCCGCAGAAACTCCAACTAAAAAGGTAGAATCACCGAAACCTGTTAAGCAAGAACCAACTCCCAAAAAAGGAACTAAAGCTCCTTTAGTAGAGGAAATGATGAGAGCTAAAACTCCGGCATTGGCAGGTCTTAAGATTCAAGGTAAGATTGATCTTAGTACTATTCAGCCCGATAAAAAGCCGAAAAAAGATGCTAAAAAAGACGCTGAAGTAGATAGAAAGAAAAGAAAGCGTAAAAAGATTCCTGCTAAAGGTGTACCAGCGACAGGAGGTGGCAATCAGAGAGGCGGAACCAATAGACCTGGAACCACCACCAACAGACCAGGAAGTAATAGAGCGGGTAGCAACAGAGCCGGAAGTAGTAGTAGAGGTGGTAGCTCAAGAGGAAGTAGTCGTAGAGATGAAGTAAAAGAAGTTACTCAAAAAGAGATCGATGATAAGATCAAAGCAACTATGGCTAGATTGTCTGGTGGCGGAAAAAATAAGCGTCAAAAGATAAGAAGAGAAAATAGAGACGAGAAGAAAGAAAAACAAGAAATCAAAGACCAAGAAGCAGTAGAAACGACTCTAAAAGTGACGGAGTTTGTCGCTGTATCCGAGTTGGCTAGTCTAATGGACAAGCCAGTAACAGAGATCATCATGACGTGTATGTCTCTTGGTGTCATCGTATCTATCAACCAAAGATTGGATGCAGAAGTTATCGAATTGGTAGCGACTGAGTTTGGATTTGAAGTTGAATTTATTGGTGCAGATCAAGAAACCGAAGAGGAAGAAGAAATTATCGATGATCCTGCAGATTTGGAGCCAAGAGCACCAATCGTAACTGTGATGGGTCACGTAGATCACGGTAAAACTTCATTATTGGATTTTATCAGAAGCGCAAATGTAGCGGATGGTGAAGCAGGGGGTATCACGCAGCACATTGGAGCATACGAAGTAGCTGCTGGTCCTGATAAGAAGAAAGTTACCTTCTTAGATACACCGGGTCACGAAGCCTTTACTGCCATGAGGGCAAGGGGTGCAAAAGTTACAGATGTTGCGATCATTATCGTAGCTGCAGATGACAAGATCATGCCTCAAACAAAAGAAGCAATATCTCACGCACAAGCGGCTGGTGTACCTATCGTATTTGCGATCAACAAAATTGATAAAGATGGTGCAGATCCAGAAAGAATAAAAGCTGAACTTGCTCAAATGAATTTTCAAGTAGAAGATTGGGGTGGTACTTATCAATCACAAGATATATCAGCTAAAAAAGGTGAGAATATTGATAAATTATTGGAAAAAGTATTGCTAGAATCTGAATTACTGGAACTCAAAGCTAATCCTAGTAGAGAAGCGCACGGTACGGTAATAGAAGCCTCACTTGATAAAGGTAAAGGTTATGTTACCAAGATGTTAGTGCAGAACGGTACATTGAGAGTAGGAGATTCTATGGTAGCTGGATCACACTCAGGTAAGGTGAAAGCGATGTTCAATGAGAAAGGAAAGAGAGTGAAAGAAGCTGGACCTTCAGCTCCAGTATTGGTTCTAGGCTTGAGCGGGGCACCACAAGCGGGTGAGAAGTTTAAAGTAATGGAATCAGAGCAAGAAGCTAGACAATTAGCAACGAAGCGATCTCAAATCGAAAGAGAACAATCTAACAGAGCAAGCAAGCGTATATCACTGGATGAGATCGGAAGAAGATTGGCTCTTGGTAGTTTTAAAGAATTGAACTTGATCGTGAAGGGTGATGTAGATGGATCGATCGAGGCTCTTTCTGATGCATTGATCAAACAATCTGTAGAGTCTATCCAAGTAAATGTGATACACAAGGCAGTCGGGCAGATCGTAGAATCAGATATTCTATTGGCTTCTGCTTCGGATGCTATCATCATTGGATTCCAAGTAAGACCTTCATCTAATGCTAGACAATTGGCAGAAAGAGAAGGTGTAGAAATCAAAACATACTCTATCATCTACGAAGCGCTCGAAGAGATCAAATTGGCGATGGAAGGCATGTTAGAACCTACCAAAGAGGAGAAAATCCAAGGTCAAGTCGAAGTCCGTGAAACATATAAAATATCTAAAATTGGTACGATTGCAGGTTGTTATGTTACAGAAGGCAAGATCTTCAGAAACAGCCACATCAGAATAATCAGAGATGGTATTGTTGTATATCCTACAAAAGAGGGTGTAGTTGGTGAGATTTCAGGCTTGAAGCGTTTCAAAGATGATGCTAAAGAAGTGAAGTTTGGATTTGAGTGTGGAATCACCATCAAAAACTTTAATGACATCAAAGCTGGTGATATTATTGAGCCATACGAAGTTATAGAAGTGAAACAGACCTTAATGGGTAAAAAATAGGAGCTAATCGCTCGTTTAGTTATCTATAAATGAATATAAATCCCTAGATGAATTTTTATCTAGGGATTTTTTTGTAAAAAATTCTTCAAGATTAACAATTGACTAAGAAAGAGAAACTGAAATCGTTCCTAGACGAAAAAGTCGAACACTACAATGTGTTAGGCTTCATCGACCTAGATCCAGTCGGGATTCCTCATCGATTTTCTAATGAAGCTGATATAGAAATTACAGCTTTTTGGACATCGATTTTAGCTTGGGGACAGAGAGTAACAATTATCAATAAAGCAAACCAGCTTTTTGAATTGATGGATGGGTCTCCATATGATTTCATCATAAATCATGAAGAAAGTGATAGAAAACGCTTCGCTGAGTTCAAACATAGAACATTCAATTACACAGATACCATTTATTTTTTAGAATTTTTACAGAACCACTATCGTAAGCATGATTCATTAGAAGATGCTTTTTTGGTAGAAGGTAAGTTTGTTGATGTAGAGACATCGTTGGTTCATTTTAGAGATTATTTCTTTGACCATCCGTATGCACCACAAAGGACAACCAAACATATAGCTAGTCCTGCACGTAAATCTACCTGTAAGCGACTAAATATGTATCTCCGATGGATGGTGAGGAAAGATGATAATGGAGTGGATTTTGGAATTTGGAAACGTATACCGACCTCAGCTCTTATGATACCATTGGATGTGCATGTAGAGAGAGTCGCTCGACATATTGGTATATTAAAAAGAAAGCAGAGAGATTGGCAGACGGTGGTTGAGTTGACCGAAAACTTACGCCAGTTTGATCCAGAAGACCCTGTGAAGTATGATTTTGCTTTGTTTGGAATGGGTGTTGATGCAGATGTGGATTTTTTGAAGTAGATAGTGGAATTTAAACTTGATTTTTCAAACTAAGATTCAAAAAAAGCACTACCCTAATAAAAGAGCAGTGCTTGATTTTTGTTTATATAAGGAAGAATCTCCCTAGTGCAGATTAACGTATGATAGTAATATCACCGTTCCTTATTCTATCTCTACCATCTTGGAAGTACGTGACGGAGTAGACATATACTCCAGGTTGAAGATCAGTAGTTCCAAACTTACCATCCCAAGTAATCGATGTAGTCAATGGACTATATGGTGCGGTTACTTCAAAAATTAGATTACCCCATCTGTCCATGATTCTAACAGAATTGACAATTACTTCTGGATCACCAGTTACAATCATCCAAACATCGTTTTCACCATCGTTATTTGGTGATATGATATTTGGAAAATCTACTGTATATATTGGATCTGGTTCCGTTACTTCTACCTCTATAGACCGTACTACAGAACATCCATTGTTATAGAATACTGTCACTTCATAGGTTGTATTCACAATTGGAGCTTCGTTTGATAAACTGAAACATCCAACTTCGTTACAAATAACATCTCCATTAGCGGTCCATACAACAGAATCAATAGCTAGACCCGTAAAAAGAGATTGCTCAATACTGTAGTTAGATATTTCACCCACTATCAGTTCTGTCGATCCAGTAATCGTTGGCATTGGTTCTGCTGGTACTACAACTGTCACTGAAGTCTCATCAGAACAAGAATTACCATCCATAACCATGATATTGTATGTTCCTTCCATTACATCACTCATCAATGGAATATCAACTCCATCTGCGGTTACTGTATAGTTTCCATCTCCATTCATAGGAACAATGTTTAACATCGTAAGTGTATCATCATAACAATCAATAGGGTCAGCCATTGCAGTTACCTCTGGATTCTCGAATATAGTAAATGTCAAAGAATCTATAAAGTCTTCACAACCAAATGGCTCAATCCAGGTGTAAAATATCGTATGAGAACCAATACCTGCAGCGATTGGGTCAAATGTTCCAGATATAGGATCTACAGCTGTACTACCAGAATATGCTCCCGATCCATCACCTGTAGCAGCAGCATCTAACTCAAATAAGACATCTATAGAAGCTAAGTCGGTTGCAAAACAGAAATCTGTCACGCCTCCCATTGCAGATACATCAACAGCTACCATAATACATTCCGCTGTTTCGCAAACACTAGTATTCATTACATCTCCACAGGCACAGTCGCTAAGAGCAACCACTCGTATTCCTACTTCTACTCCTTCTGGCAGATTATCAGCAAAGAAGGTAGTAGTTGTTTGAACACCTTGAGACATCTCTACCCCATTATCTATTGTTAAGAATATTTCATATTCGGTAACACAATCTACTGCATCCCAAGAGTAAGAAATAGTCGTTTCGTCTGGAATACAATCTATTGTCCCAAGTACTAATTCTGGCTCAACAATAATGGTTGCCATAGCAGGATTAGTCATACATGTACCATTGGCAACATCTAATATGATATTAAATGTGCCAGCTGTATTAAATGTAGCTTCATATTCATTTGCATTTGTAGTAGGAGTAACGGTAACATCAGATTGTGACCAATCTATTGTTTGACCAGGTAGACTAGATCCAGTAAATGTAAATGGAAGAGTAGATCCTATACAGATAGGATCAAGTGCTACATCAAATGAAGCAGCAGGTATTTGGGTGATATTTAAGGTGATATTGTCAGAATAACCTCCACATCCATTTTCTATATACTCTACATTTATAGTAACAGATCCCTCGGGTAGTCCATTAGGATCAAATTGAGTTCCTGTTACTCCATCACCAGACCAGATTAAGCTACCCAAATTATCTCCATCACCAAAATATGTTGCTGATAGGTCAATAATTGGATTAGTGCCATCGACACAGTATTCTGTAGGAATCGGATCAATTGATACATCTACAGTTGGACATGCTTTTGCGTAACACTTCTGTTCAAAGAAACTTCCTGGACATTTATTTCCTGATATTACAGTTATAGATATTGATATACTATCATCTGGATTTAAACCTCCTTGTGCATAGAACAGATCAGTTGTGAAAAATGGCAGACCAACAGTTCCGTCTGCATTAGTTATAGTTACTTCATATCCTGATGCTCCTGCAATTGGATCCCATCCAAATGCAACATTATCTATTTCTTGTGTTGTACAGTCAATAACAACGGCTTCTAGCGCAGGATCAACAAATACAGTTTTAGTAAATGGAACAATTGACGGACAGTCATCTTTAATTACTGATAGTGAAATTGTATGTAGTCCAGGTGTATTAAATGAAATAGAAGGTTCTGGAATTGTAAACGATTGACCATCATCAGTGGTATATGTATATTCGTTGATTCCTGTAGTGCCATCGTATGATATAACAAAAGCATCAAGAATACAGACCGTATCTACGGTAGAAAACATTGCCATTGGTGACTCTTTCACTAAAAACATGATCTGGGCAGCCGCGGTACATCCTTCATCTGTAAGATAACTGTAATTAATAGTGTGAGATCCTGCACCAGCAGTATCAGGATTAAAAGTGCCTGCTGTCATACTGGTGATACCCGTTCCTGTAAATTCTCCAGCTCCAGTTACCCCAGCAGGTATAATAGGTTGAATATCAAAAGACTGATCTGTACCGTCAAGACAAAATTCTGTTCCACCTGGTGCATCTACAGAAATAATAGGAGGTGTACAGTTTTGTGCTATACAGAAAGTACTAATCTCTGCGGTTACACAAGCATCCCCTGTCATTAATATTAGTGTGATATCTACTTGCTCATTGACTCCTAGTCCATCAAGGGTAAACATATTGCCAGACTGCGTACCAGGTTGACCTGTTGTCACGACAACGGTATAATCACTTTCATCTGTTCCCATTAATATATCCCAAGTATAAACGATTTGTCCTAAAGAGGAAACACAAATCGGTTCATCAAGTGCAATAGGTGTAGTAATACTTACTACATCAAATGTCTCTAGTGATGTACAGCCTCCATTGTGCATTACTGTCAAAGTAATCGTGTGATCAACTCCACCTACAGCCCAAATTACTTCATGTGGTCCAGGGCCATCGCCATTTGTACCATTATTAACAACGCCACCATCGAAATTCCACATATAACTATCTATATCTGTAACGTCTCCTGAGAACATAATTACTGCAGAGCTATCTTGACATACTTCTGCTGTAACAGAAAAGTCAGGAGATAGTAATGGTACTAATGTTATTTCTATAGATGTTGATTCTCCATTTCCACAGCCATTCACACCAGTAAGTGTAATTGTTCCACCTGTATTTCCCGCCCAGTTAATCTGTACGGTTTGGTCAGCTAATCCACCACCACTTAATACAGTAACGCCTGATGGGACATCCCATATATAATTGAAAGCATCACCAAAATCTGATGCTGTATAAGTTTGAATACTATCCGATTCACAGATCATCAACGGAGGGCCTGTGATTGTAGGCATAGGAGGAAGTAAGCTATCGAAATCTATATCAACCATGTATTCGAAAGTACATGTTACTCCATCCTTTACAATAGTTGCTGTCAATGTGTACGTAACAACACCTGTTCCGACTGGAACAATATTATCTAATGGATCTGTTGGATTAAATGTATCATCTATTACTGCAGTACTTGCATCTGTCCACACCCAAGTAATGAAACTTGCATCCGTAGATAGGGAAACACCATACTCAAACTCTAAAATCACACCATCAGGTGTACAAATTGGGTCCGGCTCAAACTGACCATTAAAAACATCTAAGATTTCTAATTCAATATCAATAATCGAATCACAACCATTAACATCCGTTTCATTTACTAAAGGAATATTCGACAAAGAAAAAGTAAGAGCTCCACCAAAAGTTGTTTCAGTATATTGGGTACCATCAATAATTACTGGTAAATCTTCTCTACAATAAGTCATATCAAATAACCCTTGATCTGAGACTGGGAAAAGTGCTATTTCTACTTCCTGTTCATACTCACATCCTAAAGCTGTGACAATCGGTGTTGTGTTTGTACCTATCACAAATGTTGTACTAGGTTCTTGCCATCCATCCATACCGTCACCATTTGGATCTACAGGATTTGTCGCTGAATCATTCATTAATGTTGTTACATCAAAATCCGCAATATCACATACTTCTTGTGTATCAAACTCCTCATCATCTAGGCCTTCAATTATTATTGTTCTACAGAGACTTCCACTCCAGTTTTGACATCCGTTATTGATATTGTTAATACAAACGATATATTCCCCTTCATTTTCAAAATTAACTGGTAGCATACCATCTGTTGTCATTGGAGCGGCATCACCTACAAAAGGTCCGCCAGATACAGTAGTAATCGTCCATGAATGATCCACAGTAAGCTCTACTCCTTGTACAAGAAAAAGAATATCAGCATTTGGACAATATGAATTTCCGTCAGTACAATCGGGAACCCCACCATTATCTATACACATATCAGTAGGTGTTAGATTAGGCGGTAGAGGAGTTCCATCAATAGTTACTGCATAACTACAGACACTACTACTACAACCATCAATAAAGAAATAATATGTTTGGCCTTCAGTTAGGACACTAGAGTCAAAAGATACAGGATTAGTAC
The DNA here is from genome assembly GCA_913061325.1 of uncultured Saprospirales bacterium. GTDB lineage: Bacteria > Bacteroidota > Bacteroidia > Chitinophagales > Saprospiraceae > CAJXUU01. Next base: position 13,295 of record CAJXUU010000038.1, read on the forward strand.
TGCAACCCGGATCACAATAAACAGCTTCAGAAAATGTACAATCTGTATAAAGTCCAAGCTGAACTCCTTCTACGCCTGTAGTACTTCCTGAGCAATTTGAAGGTGTTACGGTAACAGTATAGTTTCCACCATATGCCACAAAGGCAAACCATGAGATATTATGTGCCCCACCACCATTATTATCGGAATTTTGACATAATGGCTGAGGTTGCGGTTGGGGAGAATCAACACTAGGCATAATAGCACAAAATGATGAAAGTGAATTAATATCGCAAATGATTTGAGGGTCAGTAATCTGCTCACATATTGTTGTAGCTAGCGGATTTGGTTGATTACAATTAAAGAAATAACAAAAATCAACATACTCAACAAGTGGTGGAGTTAAAGGATTACAATTACTCAATAGCGTAAAAGATGTTGACTGAGCCGGCATGGCATCAGATCCATTATCATCATTGTCAACCATGTCATTGGCGTCATTTGACCCAGGGCAAGGTTCCGCACCACTTAATACGCCACTAAAAGCGGTGATATCTATTTCTACATAATAATTACCTGGACCTATTTGTATCCCTGGGTTTGATGGGAATTCGTATACACCACCATTTGTTAATACATCATCAATTTTAGTGTTATCATCTGCATTGTAAAGATTTACCAAAACTCCAGCAGGGCCACCTTCTGCTCCATTTTGAGTAAAACTCATATCATCATCATAGAATACAGTGCCTGCTATAGTAATAAGCTGATAAACACCAGCATCCCATATCATTTCTTCATCGGTATCTTGAGATACTATATTTATGGTTGGAGTCTGACCAAACGAAGTGCCTGGAGCAGGATCTACATCACTATCCGCAGTATCATCACCACCCAAATCTTGAAATGTGAAAACAAAAGGGGGATTAGCAGGCCCTGGAGCTCCGGCAAATGAAAACTCAACATAATAATCACCAGGAGGGACGAGGTCAAATTCATACATTCCGCCACCGGATGTTTTTGTAAGTGGCTGAGCGAGACCGTCAGCATCTAAAGCAATTGCACCTGTAGATACAAGATATAAGTTTACATTAATATCATCAACTCCGCCTACACCGTCATCATCAATTCCATTTCCATTTTCATCACAGAAAACTTTGTTACCTATTTTAGCGGGGAGCCAGAATCCTGCATCTATTCTTAATTGTTCATCTGTATCACCAGATTCGAGGATAATGGTATGTGATTTTAGAAAATCTGCACCCATCATATTATTTGCATCACTATCATCAGCTGGATCATTAGCATCGGTTTGTGTAGCATCAAATTCTGTTGGATACCAATCCACACCACCTATCGGAGCTGGAAGATTAAATTGCACTTGGTAGTCAATTCCTGGAGCTACTAACATGAATTGATAGAGACCCCCTAATGCCGTAATTTGATCTGGAACAAGAAGTCCATCGGCGCCTGTAGCTTGAACTCCAGCATCCAAAAGTCTGACAGTTACGCCATCAATTCCAAGGTCACCTCCGTCTTGTGTGCCATTGCCATTAATATCTTCCCATACTAAATCACCTATTATTGAAGGCACTATAAATCCAGCATCAATATTTTCATTATAAATTATATCCGGGCCAACATTATATACGATTGATTGAAATGAATTATTAGGATCAGCATCACTATCGTTAGATAACGGAGCTGCGTTGAATGTGGTAGCGTACCAAGTAAATCCACCGACTGTAGGTAGAGAGAACTGCACGATATAAGCACCAGGGGCTAGGTTGCCAAAAAGGTAATCACCTCCACCAGCTGTTACTTGAGCGGGTACTAGATTGTTATCTGTGTCCAGAGCAGGAGCTCCAAGACCATCTAAAAGGTTAATTGTAACCCCATCGATACCATTAGTTAATTCCCCATCTTGAAGTCCATCACCATTGATATCCTCCCATACAAAATCTCCGATTGCAGTGACAAAATAAAGACCTAGGTCAACATCTGTTTCTATTTGTGCTCCACCTGCCAGAGCAAAAGGTGCACTTATACCTGATACAGGATTAACATCATTGTCTCCTGTTAATTGTGTAATGGCAAATACTTCCATGCCTACATTAATAGCTGCAGGAGTCCATGGTGTTTCTACATATTGTAAAGTATATGTACCATCTGGAAGCCCAACACCGGATTCATCGAAAGTATATACTCCAGCGACTAATCCCGTATAGTTATAAACCATACCGCCCGCTTCAACAAGAAATATTTCTGAATTTATTAAGCTACCTACTGTGGCGCCATCATCATCAAGACCATTTCCGTTTAAGTCTCTAAACACTGTTACCACAACAGAATTCTGAGCAATTAAATCTTGGGAAATAAAAGATAGGCAGATTCCTATCATTAATAGTAAATATTTTTTCATCAGTATATTATTTCTTTCTATTTAATGGGCATTCAATTAACTCGCAAAATAATCAAAATAGTCGTACCCGTTGATAAGAATAGAATTAATTTGAAAGTGCTGCTATCTTATAAAAGAACTACTTTTTATATATCAATTATTTCAATCTCTAAACACCTGAAATAATGAGTATTAGACTCTGATAGTAGCAACAAAGAAAGTTGAAAAAAAATGAATAAAAAAAGGCGTTAAGCCTTTATAATAGTATTTGAAAAAAAAAATATGTCAATATTCTAGTTTCTGAACCAAAAAGAAGCCGTCTTCACCTAGCTTTTGGTACAAAGGCATGAGTATGAGGCTATCCTCTGAAGCTGTGATATCTCCTTTATTATCTCTAGCTATTATTTCGCCTTCTTTTATCCTTTGGAAGTTCTTGTAATTGGGAAGCATTCTAAAATGATCCCCTTCAGTAATATTATGTTTAGAGATTAATCTAGAAACTTTAGGTAGATTCTTACTGTGCTCAATTAATAAATTATCATGTTGGTTTTCTACATGTTCTGGAGATACACTCTCAATTGTTCTCATGCAATTAGTAATGGCTGCGATGGCTCTATTTACTGACAGTTCTTCATAATGTTGCCCGGACTCAAAAGTAACGGGTACCATAGGAACTCCGAAATTTTCTTCAATAAAATAATGCAAGGTCGTCCCTTTGATACCTTCTAACATTCCTATTATAACTGGAGCATGCAACTCTACGGCAATGTCAAGACTTTCTTCATTGTCTCTCACAATAGAAAAAATACCACCAAACGATGACGTAGTATGAAGGTCCAAAACAATGACTTTTTTAGGTTTTATTTCATCGATTGCTTTTTTGACTTCTTTAATAATCTGTTTTATTTCTAACAGTTCATCTTTAAGGTCAACCTCATCTGAGGCATTTACGATTTTTAGATTTTCTTCTGTAAAAGAACGATTGAGATCAGAATTAATAAACCTTTTGTTTTCTCGAAGTGCTTTAAGGTTTCCGATTAATCCCATGAAAGATCCTCGATACACAAAATCAAGATTCGTTATAGGCTCCATTTCAAGCATCTTACCCATGATCTCTATAGCCCTTATGCCAGCTGGCTCATTGCCGTGCATGCCCCCTAACACTATGAGGAGAGGGCCTGGCTTTGAACCGACGTATTTGGTAATAACTCTATTTCGAAACATTCAGAAAATCAGCTTTAATATTTGGATTCGGACTGCAAAGGTAACAAGCGTATTCCAAAGGATTCGCTCAGCACAGAATAATTTTCAGAAGACTTGAATCAAAAGCGTATTCGAAAGGATTCGCTCGGGACTAGTTATTTTTCAGAAATCTTATGTTCAAATTATGGGACCTAACTTTTTATAGAAATTCCATTGTTTTCCTTTTTTCAGAAAATTCTTCTTTTTGATTCCTATTTTTGGTAATCAACGTTTGGAAATATTGATAATTATTAACTAAAGTTTCGAGTACAAAATAGAATGAAATACTTATCTACGACGTTTGTGATGCAGGTTATCCACCTACAACAAAACAATTTGTTATTTTTGCACTTTATTTTCAAAAAAAATATAACCAATAAATGTTGAAACAACTCATATTGACCGTATTAGCGATTATTTTTATAAATAATGTTCAAGCGCAATCAGATAGTGATGTACTGATGACTGTAGGCGATGACAAGGTCACAGTAGGAGAATTCAGATATATCTACGAGAAAAACAATGGTAAAACCGCTGATTACAGTGAAGCGAGCCTTGGTGAATATGTAGATCTGTATACTAAGTTTAAGTTGAAAGTAGCTAAGGCTCGTGACATGAAATTGGATACGATCGTGGCTCTTCAAAAAGAATTAGATGGCTACAGAACTCAATTAGCCAACTCATTTTTAACGGATAGAGAAGTGGTAGACAAATTAATCAAAGAGATTGTAGATCGTAAAAAACAAGATGTTAGGATAAGCCATATCTTAGTAAAGGTAAATGCAAAAGGCCCTAATAATCTACAAGAAAAAGCTAGAAAGAAGCTATTAAACCTTAAGCAGCAACTCAAAGAAGGTAAGACATTTGAACAGCTAGCTAAGGAATATTCTGATGATAAAAATACTAAAGATAGAGGTGGAGATCTTGGATTTATAACAGCTAGTTTACCTGATGGATTTTATGAGTTAGAGAATGCGATGTATGATCTTGATGTAAACGAAGTGTCAGATCCAATAAAGACAAAGCTTGGTTTTCATATAGTAAAAGTAGTAGATAAAAGAGAAGCAAGAGGCATGATAGAAGTGGCTCATATTTTCAAAAAAGTCGATAAGATCAAAAAAGGTAATATAAATGCAACTAAAAAAACTATGGACAGTATTTATGTTGCTCTTCAGGCGGGAGCTAGTTTTGATAAGTTGGCTAGCATACATTCTGACGATAAAAATACTAAAACAAAAGGAGGAGTATTACCAGCTTTTGGCATAGCGGTTTTTGATTCTCAATTTGAGGACGCTGCTTTCGGTTTAAAAGATGACGCTGATTTTTCTGCACCTATTTTGACATCTGTTGGATACCACATTATTAAAAAAATTGGAAGTCCTAAACCTCAGACTCTAGCACAAGTAAAATTGCAATTCAAAGATAAAATCGTAAAGTACGATAGATATGAAAGTTCTCAGAAGGAGATGATCGAAAAAATAAAATCGACAAGTCAATTTAGAGAGAAAAGAAATGCTCTTGCAAAATTCACCAAAACGTTAGATGAATCTTTCTACTCCTACAAGTGGCAACCATCAAAATTATTGGGAGATGACCTCCTTCTAGCTTTTGGGCCTAATCAAGACGAAAGTGTAAAAGACTTTGCTAAATATGCTAAAAAGCAGACTAGACTTAGAAGTCAATTTGATAAGTCAAAGCCTCTCTCAGAGGCAGTAGAGGTTGTGTATAGCGAATTCGTTAAGGAAAAAGCATATGCATATGAGCAAGCAAACCTTGAAAGCAAATACCCTGAATTCAAATCGCTTATGCGCGAGTACAGAGAAGGGATATTATTATTCGAAGCTACTAAAATAAATGTTTGGGATAAAGCAAATACAGATACAGTGGGATTATACAAATTCTATGAGCAGAATAAAAGCATGTATATATTCGAGGAACAAGCCACTATAGGGAAATATATCGTCAATACTAATGATGAAAAGAAGGTGAAAAAAATCATGAAGTGTGCCAAAAAGCATAACAGTGAGAAAACACTAAAAAGATTCAATAAAGATGGAGTTGAGATGCTAGAATATTCTGAAGTTACTGTCGAGCCAGGAAGTAAAGAATTAGTTGGACTTGACTTCAAGAAAAAATCAATTTCTCAGCCAGTGTATGATAAAAACAGTAAAAAAACACTATTCAAAAAGGTAGTGAAAATCAGTCCAACACGTAGAAAATCTCTTAAAGAAGCAAGAGGATATGTAGTGGCAGATTATCAAGATCAACTGGAGAGGCAATGGATTATAGATCTAAAAAAACGATATCCAGTAAAGATAAATGACTCAGTTTATAATTCTCTAAAAAAATAATTTGACTATTCGCCATTACATATTTGCTTTTGTATTATTAGGATTCTTTTTAGTTGGATGTGATGGTTTTGATAATTTATTCAAACAAAAGCGGACGATAGCAGAGGATGATATATTGTTAGCCTCTGTAGAAGGCAGAGATATGTACCTGTCAGAAGTGAAGGAAATGTTATCTGCTAAGACTCAATCTGATAGTCTTAGTCAATTGAACTCCTTTATTGAGTCCTGGATAAAAAGGAATGTAGTGCTCACAGAAGCTGAGATTAACTTTCCAGAGAATATCGATATAAATAAATTGGTGGAAGATTATAAATCATCCCTTTTACTTCATAATTATAGACAGATCCTCATAGAAAAAGAACTTGATACTACTGTTACATTTGAACAAGAGAAAGAGTATTATGAAGCAAATAAAGGACAATATCAACTTCAGAATAGAATATGCAGAGGAAGGATTGCTTCAATTCCAGAAAGGGCACCCAAAATGGAAACGTTCTATAGAAATTGGAGAAAAAACGATTCCCTTGCTATCAGTTCTTATCTAGAAAACCATGCAGAAAGCATAATGGATGATGAAATATGGTATTCGATTGATGAGTTTTTGACTTTTCTCCCACATGATTCTTTTAAGGCTTCTGACTTTAATAAAATTGGTGTGTTGCAGAAGAATCATAAAGATTATGAACATTTTGTCAAAATAACCCATGTCTTAGATAAAAATGAGACCGCTCCATTATCCTATGTAAAAGAGAGTATACGAAAATTGATTATACATCAACGTAAAAAACAAATCTTGGATAATATCGAGCAAAATCTATATCAGAAATATCTGCAGGCGAATAGAATTAAGGTATTTACAACGGGTTAAATTAATGTTGATAAGCTTTGATCTGACTTCATAAAACAATAAAGCCAAAGGATCAACCTTTGGCTTTATTGTTTTGAATAGATGTGTCACTACTCCTTTATAAATTTCAAAATTTGTACATCTTCTCCCTTTTCGTTAGATAATTTGATGAAGTATAGACCAGATATTATATTTTGAATATTAATTTTCTCTCTATATACTCCGTTAACAATCTGGCGGCCATTTATATCCATAATTGAGAAATGGTCCCTTTTATTGACATTATCTAAAAATAGAATACTGTTACTTGGGTTAGGATATAAAATAATTGGCAATAGATCATTTTTTGCAATTGAACTTACCAAAGATGTACAAGAAACAATTGCTATAACATTTGGACAACTACCATCAGAAATGGCCTCTACAGTAAATGTGACCTCTTCTCCGCTTTCTAAATTATTTACATTAAAATTTGTAAGATTGGCAGTGGTTGGTGTGTTACCGTTTACACTGACAAGATATGAAGAGGCTCCTTGTACTTCATTCCAACTAAAATCGATCATGCCACTTCCTACATTACATGATATGGTAATTGGATCTAACGGTGGTTCTACTATCAAAGTTTGAGTAAACACTTCTGACACACAGTCACCTTTCGAGACAATGAGTTCAATAATTTTTTCTCCAGGAAGAATAAATGAAACAAACGGATTAGGTATATTATCTACACTACCTACACCTGTATTCCAAGCATAATTATCTACGTCTACTATCCCAGTATATAGGAGCTGAACCTCTTCGGATAAACAGATAATATCTGAACTTAATGTAAATGTAGCCACTGGAGATTCTACAACTTCTATATCGATGGATGTCTCCTCAGATGTGCATCCATCTTTTATAACGCTCAATGTAATAGTTTTGATACCAACAGTTTGGAACGTAACTACAGGATTTGGGACACTTTCGATAGTTATTTCAGAATTTTGCCAAGCATAAGAATTCACACCTTGTGTTCCAGTATAATTAAGAGTTAAAGATCCGCCATTACAAACTTCTAAATCGTCTGCTGAGATAGATGCCAGAGGCGCTTCTAATACTGTAAGATTGATTGTTTCTATACCGGAACATCCGTTTTCATCTACGTATGTATATGTTATTGTATTTACACCTATTTCAGCTTCTTTAGGGTCAAAAGTTCCTTCAGGATCAATTATTCCAGGACCAAAAAATGATCCTGTACCATTGACTTGACTGGTTACTATTGCATTAATGGTTGTTTCACCAAGCTCATTTTCACAAAATGTTGTTTGAGATGAAGAAAGTGCTATAACAATTGTTGGACAATCTTGAGCTTCGCAAGTTATCAATGTTGAAACGGGGTCTGGACATATACCGTCTATCTGAGTTTGGAGTAGTTCAAGAGTTACTATACTTCCTCCGCTTAGCCCAGTAACCCTAAATGAAGAATTTCCTTCAAATGCCCCTGTTTGGCCAGTGATTACCTCTACATTATAACTCACTCCTGCTACTTCTTCCCAAATAAATAGAATATCATTAATTGTAGGTTGACAGATCATTGTCGCTGGAGTAAGTGGTTCTATTACTTCTATTGTTTTGATAGCTTCATCTGATACACATCCGCTCGTATTAGAAGTTTTTAGTGTTACAGATTTAGTTCCTGGTGTCGTCCATGAAAGTAAATTGGGTCCTAGATTAAAAATGCTACCACTAATTACTTGTGCACCATCAAAATTCCAGATATAAGAGACAATATTTATATCGCTACCAGTTGAGTTCACAGATGTTTCCCCACCAACACATACTTCTTCATCGATACTAAAATCTGGCAAGATTGTAGGGCTTACCGTTATAGTTAAATTAGCAAATTCACTAAAACCACATTCGTTTTCACTTTGTACAGATAGTATTCCCCCATTGGATCCAGCCCAATCGATTGTAATCATATTTCCAAAAGGCCCAGTAGTCTCAACGATATTTGCATCAGATGGAACTAACCAAATATAATTGAAAAAGGGATCACCTCCCATGGCAGTATATGTGTTTTCGCTATTTGAACCTCCGCAAACCATTGCTATTCCAGAAACTGTAGGTGTAGAAGGTTGTATATTTGTAAAATCTACATCTATTGTATAAATATAATCACATGAGAATCCATTTTTTGTAATAGTAACTATCAGAGTATAAATTCCTGATGGACTGCCCGTGGGAACTTCTAAATCTGTAGGGTCATTGTTGTTTTGCGGATCAAATAATATGTTACCAAACGGATCTTGCCACTCAAAATTTAAGAAAATAAAGCCTGTTGATTCTGCATCGTTATAGTCAAAATCAAGAATGATACTATTAAAAGTACACTGAGGAGGATTCATAAATCCATCAACAATATCTAGTTTTTCTATTGCGAAATTTATAATACTATCACAACCATTTACATTTGGAGTGAGAGATATTACAGAATTAATCATTATAATATCAGAATCTGCAAATGATGCTTGTGTGAGGGTGAAGTCTACTATTTGCATTGGAAGATCTTGACCACATATTGCTAAGTATACATCAACTGGTGGTTCTTCGTCATAAGTTCCTAATTCAAATTTTTGATTATAAGAACATCCAGGAGTAAGGACGAGAGCTGTATTAACACCTATCCCTATATCTACTGTTGATCCTTGCCAACCAAAGACTCCATCACCATTTGGATCAAAATTATTTAACTTAGTAACATCAAAATTATTTTCATCTCCTAAACACACAAATTGATCGATAAACACTTCATCACCAACAAAAGGAATGTCATCATTTATTTTTATTGTAGTACAAACACTTCCAAACCAATTATAACATGAGTTACTTATTGATGTTATGCATACTTCATATCTACCTTCATTTGTGAATGATATTTGTAGATTTTCATCTGTAGATATTGGGGTTGAATTTCCGATGTATGGGCCACCTTCAACAGTAGTAACAGTCCAATTATAATCTGCATTGATACCGAGACCAGTTACTTCCAATAGAATATCTCCCCCGACACAATAGTCGGTACTGTCACATTGGATTACTCCATTATTATTGACGCACACTTTATCAGGTGTCAAATCAGGTAGAGTAGGTGTTCCATTAACATCAATTGAATAAGTACAAACATCTCCACCACAGCCATCAATAAATAGATAGTAAGTTTCTCCCCCCACAAGACTGCTAGAAGGTATATCAACGGGGTTAAGATTACAATCACCGCTGCAAAAAACCGATTCTGAAAAGCTACAGTCCTGGTATATACCTACTTGAATACCAGAAAGACCAATGCCCCCACCACCAGAACAGTTCTCTGGAGTAATCGTAATTGTATAATCTCCACCATAAGCAACAAAGCCAAACCACGAGATATTATCCGCTGGGTCTGTAGTTCCTGAGCACAGTGGACTTGGTTGATTGCCGGGGGACGAATTTTCTGGCATTACGTTACAAAATGTAGCTAATACATTAATGTCACAAATAATGTTTGAATCTTCTATTTCATCACAAGATGTGCTTGCTAATAGATTTGGTTCAGTACAACCACTAAAATAAAAACAAAAATCAATATATTCTATTGTTATATTATTATTAGGATCACTATCAGTTAAGGTAAATGAAGTTGTTCGGATGCTAAGAGGATCAGTATCAGATCCATTATCATCATCATCAATCATGTCATCTGCTGGATTTGTCCCAACACAGCTACTTATTTGATATAAGATTGCACCATTTAAAAATTGAGATTCTGGTATCCTTAGGAAATATTTACCTGGGAGTTGATTTGGGAATTGATAGCTGCCCCCAACAGAAACGGTTGTGGCAACAATTGTTAAATTCTCTGAATCTATCAAATTTACTATTACACCATTTATAGTTGTTTCGCCATTGTACATACCATTTAAGTCTTCTTCTATCCAAATTGTACCTTTTATATCTGTATTCGAAAAAGCTGAAAATGGCAGTAGAATAATAATAAATAGGAAATAAAAGAGATTATTATTTTTTGCGGATATTGTTTTTAAAGATATCATGCCGTATAGTTTTTAATAATTAGTCCTTTGAAAACACCTTTTTTACCAAGAGCGTTTGAGGTACAGTGCTTAGAAAAGAATTTGTCAAGTTCGGTTTTGTAAAAATATGAAATTACTTTATGTCGGGGACTGACACTGATTAGTCAGCTAAATATACAATCTAATTTTCATAAATATTAATAATGGGTATAAATCATGGTTATCACTTAAGAGAGAATACGGATAGAAAAGGTTCCTAAATCAAGAGAATAGACGGTTTATTAAATAGCATCATTGTTCTATGATCTCTTCAATCTTTCTAATCTTCCGTTCTTTTATCAATCATTTCTATCTTTGTGGAAAATATAAAATATGAACGCATATAAAGCTCACTTATTAAACGCTCTAACTCTTCTAGCTATGGGAGGATGGGGATATTTTGCTACCAAAGCTCCAACTGCACTAGTGCCTGTATTCATAGGCGTTGTGTTGTTATCTTTTTCACAAGGTGTCAAAAATGAAAATAAGGCATTAGCACATGTTGCAGTTGTTGTGACTCTTCTAGGATTGATAGGAATCGTCATGAAACCACTTATGGTAGCATTAGACTCAGATGACCTAATGAAACAAATCAGAGTAATAGCAATGATTATTACTTCTGTGATTGCACTGGTTTTCTTTGTGAAGAGTTTTATCGAAGCTGGCAAAGCGAGACGAGCAAAAGAAGCTGCTGAGAAGTAATAAGGTAGTCTTAAAGTTATATGGGTAGAAACTAATTCTACCCTTTTTTCGTCTTACTGATAGTTTCTGCTTTTCATGATATACAAGTGGACTAAATCAATAATTAATATTTTTCGATGATGCGAGGGTTACTACTATTTTTTGTTTTTGTTACTTCTTTTTTGAATGCTCAAGAGCCGTTTCAGTATACAGAAGCACAGATCGCGGTACAGGATAAGTATGTAGAAGCTAAAAAATACATGCTGATCGGAAGATTCGAGAAAGCACAAGAAATACTTACGGAACTATACAAAGAAGATAGAGGTAATGCTGCCATTTCTATGGAGTTGTCCAAAGTTTACAGCTATCTAGAAGATCCATACAACGAACATAAATTTGCTCAAAAAGCAAACGAAAGTGATCCGAATAATGAATATGTACTTGCAAACTATGCAGTTATTTGCATGGATCAGGAAAAATTTGATGAGGCAATGCCACTTTTAAAATTATTGGTGGCAAAACAACTTAACAATGAAGAGTATACTGACAAATTAGCAACAGCTTATCTACAGAAAAATAATTCGAATGAAGCTATAGCAGCATACAACGCTATAGAATCTAGAATCGGTGTGACAGAAAATGTTTCTCGAAGAAAGTTTGAAATCTATGAAATCCTTGGTAAAGATAAAGAAGCATTGGTGGAGTTGATCAAAGTCTCTGATGCTTATCCTTATGAAGTAAGATATATGCACAACATAGCTACCTATTATACCAAGCTAGGAAAGGAAGAAAAAGCTCAAGAAATATATAATAAAATACTAAAAGTCGACATCAACGATGTTGAAGCAAATAGAGCAATTACTCTTGCTAAAACTGGTGGCGGGAATGATAATACATATCTTAGATCTCTTACGCCTGTGATAGAAGACAAGACGATCTCATTAGATAGAAAAATTCTAGAATTGGTGCCATTTTTAGATCAACTTAATCAGAAATACGATCAGGAGTTGGCAGATGCGTTGGTGATGTTATCAGATAGAATAGCCACCATTCATGTAGATGAAGCTAAAGCGCATGCACTCAAAGGAGATATATTAATGTCAACTAACAATATAAAAGGAGCTGCGAAAGCATATGAAAAAACAATTTCTCTTAATGATAATGTATATTCTGTTTGGGAAGGACTATTAGAAGCATATACTGAGACAGAAGATATTGTAAAATTGAAAATAACTGCTACGAATGCTTTAGATCTATTTCCTAATAAACCTTCAGCTTATATGTATTATGGAAGAGCATATACATTATCTAATGAAATAAGTGAAGCAACGGAAATTCTGGAAGAAGGGTTACTCGTGTCAGGAAAAGACGTAACTAGCAAAAGCAATATATATGCAGAGTTAGGCAGAGCATATTTCGCCAGCAGCAACATAGCTGAGGCCAGTGAAAACATTGAAAAATCCTTAGAATTAAGCAATAACAAGAACGGTCTAGCTTTAGAAATAAAAGGAGATATCCAGTTTGCAAAAGGAGATACTGACCAAGCTGTAGAAAGTTGGAATAGTGCCATAAAAGTGAGTGTACATTCGCAAAGGCTTCAACATAAAATAGATACAAAGAGGTTATAAAACCGAACATCATCAATAAGAACAACTACATAGCAATTTCTAAGATACTCCTCTTTGCAGTGATGATTGTAATATCAGGCTGCAAAACCAAAAAGATAGTACAATATACAGGTCCAGTACCAGACAGGTCAAAAGGAGAAATTCTCACCGCACTAAGCGATCATAACTATGATTTTGTATGGTATGCTTGCGAAACAAGCATAACTCTTAATACTCCAGATGAAGGAGTAAGTGGAAAGTCATATATTCGTATGAGAAGAGACAGCATCATTTGGGCATCGGTTAAAAAATTTAAAGTTGAGGCTGTTAGATCATTGATAACTCCAGAGACCTATATTGCGGCAAATAGATTAGATAAAACTTATCAGAAAGGTTCTACTGAAGATGTATTCGCTAAGATGGGATTATCTCTTGATTTTATGGATGTGCAACAAGCAATCTTTGGAAATATAATTATACCCGACTCTAATACTATCTCAATTGAAAAAGAAGGGGAACATTATGTTGTAAAGGCTATGGATCAAGATCTTCAATTGAAATATTGGGTCAATGCCTATGATCTTGAATTGGACAAAGTTAAAATGGTAGACTATCGAGGTAGAGAAATAAATATTGATTATGACGACTATAGAACTATTGATAGTGGAGAAAAGTTAGCTTTTTTCCGTCATTATATTGTACCATCTAATGGAACTGGAGACGCCGAAATATTCATGAAAGTGAAAAAAATAGAAATCAATATTCCTAAAAAAACAAGATTTTCAATTTCTAGCCGCTATGAAAGAGTACATTAAAATCTTATTGTGTTTCTCTTTATTTATGACTACAAATTTTTTATTTGGTCAAAGTAGAAGCCAACTTGAAGATGAACGAAACAGAATCATAGAACAAATTGAGCAAACTTCAAAAAACTTAGAGAAAACATCTTCCAATAAAAATGCTACACTCAGTGACCTAAAAGCGATCGAAAATCAAATAAAGAATAGGAAAAAGCTGATCGAAAACATCCAAAAACAACTTAAAAAAGCAGACAGAACCATTGCTAATAATATTGTCAAAATAGATTCTCTCGATGGCAACATCACAAACCTAGACGAACAATATCAAAAGATAGCTCGTAGTATGTACCTAAGAGAGTTGGCAGGAAATAAATGGGCTTACGTGCTGTCTCTTATACACATCTCCGAGCCCACGAGACAGGCAGAAATCTCGT
>CAJXUU010000039.1 GCA_913061325.1 uncultured Saprospirales bacterium
TGCCTGTCTCGTGGGCTCGGAGATGTGTATAAGAGACAGCAATTAGTACTAAAGAGTATCTAGAGGATATGATAGGTAGAATAAGCGTGTAATTGAGCGCAGCAGTGGTTTGTGTAGCTTTAGCGAAACAAAATCACCTTTAGATTTCAGGCATTTTTGCTACTTTTTTTGCTGGAAAAAAGTAGGCCAGTCTGGCAAGACTATCATTGATAGAGGTAGGTTAGATTATTATTTAATTGCCAGATTTTATATTGTGATACAATCATTTATGATTCTATAAATAGGCATTGATAAGAAATATGAACTAATAAAGCTTAGACTTCCCAATCCCCATTTTACAGAAAAAGTGCACCAAGGAAACCCTCAATACTCCAAACCCATACTTCGCACTTCGACGGAAATTAATAGAAGAGGCCTCTTCAAAATACTTAGTTGGACAAGTTACTTCTCCTATATCAAAACCAGCATACACAATCTGCGACAACATCTCATTATCAAATACAAAGTCATCGTCATTGGCATTGAAATTTATCGTTTCTAATACTTCTCTACTGAATGATCTATAGCCTGTATGATATTCGGAAAGTTTGTAATTAATCAATAGATTTTGAGTGAAAGTTAAAAAACGATTGGCGATATATTTATAGAGAGGCATTCCCCCTTTGAGGGCACCTTTTCCTAAGATTCTAGAACCAAGCACAACTGGATATAAACCATCACCGATGATATTCACCATGCTTGGAATCAATAGTGGTGTGTATTGGTAATCCGGGTGAAGCATAATAACGATGTCTCCACCTATCTCCAGCGCTTTATTGTAAAGTGATTTTTGATTTCCTCCGTAGCCTTTATTATTTTCATGAACGATCACATGATTGATGCCGATTCGTTTAGCGAGTTCCGCTGTGTCATCTTTACTAGCATCATCACAAAGTATGACTTCATCTACGAGGTCAAATGGTATTTCTTTGTATGTCTTTTCTAATGTCAACGCTGCATTATATGCGGGTAACACTACGACTACTTTTTGACCTTTGTACATAATCTATTTAAATGGTAAGGATGCGAAGATAAAAAATAGTTGTTGAAGGAATTACTATTGTCAAATGGATTCAGAAGAACAAATAGAATTGATATGTCAAACCGATAAATTCCTCATAGTCACCAAGACAATATCAGTACTTTCAATTCTACCGATTGAAGTAAGAAAAAGAAATAATATGTATTACAAACCAAGCAAGCACAAGTACGATATTAACTAATCCAATTAAATTACAACTATGAAACTACTTTACACATGCCTACTACTTAGTATCTATTTTTCTTCTAGTGCGCAACCCTGCTCCCCTGGAGATGCCTTGATTGATCTTAATGTAAATAATATCAATGCCGGACTTCGAAATTCTGGAGATTTTTGGTGGGATGGATCTGATGGAAGATATATTACACCAGCGGATGGAATAGATGAAGTTAGCGCAATATTTGCTGGAGGACTATGGATAGGAGGATTAGATCCTAATGGTTCGTTGAAACTAGCGGCTGTGCAATATCGTACAGGTAATAATGGTGATTATTATCCTGGACCTTTAAAAGATAGTGATGGACAAGCATTCGAAGATGGTTGCACGGATTGGGATCGATTTTGGATAGTTAATAAATCTGAAGTGGATGCTCATTTTTTAGATTTTAATGATGGTTCTATTGATGATCAAATAGATAATATCTATAGCTGGCCTGGAAGAAATAATCCACACTTTGAATCATTAGTAGGTTTTCCAATACCAGAAAATCAAAAGCTAGCTCCTTTTTTTGACAACGATCAAGATGGAAATTATAACCCTGATAATGGCGATTTTCGTATGCCGTTATATTTGTTAACGATATCTCATACCCATGCTCTAGCCTTAATAGATTGAAAGAAGCAGCCGATGCAGTATGTGATGCATTATTAAGTTCTGATGACGTGATAGCTTCAAAATTAGATTTCACGGTAAGTCCAAATCCCGCTCTAGATATCATTAAGATTACAAGCGAAAATCTAATCCATTCAATCAATGTGATAGACATAAATGGGCAAATAGTTTTTACAGATAATAGTACCAAAGCCAAAATCAAAACATTAGACATAAGTAGTTTGCCTGAAAGTTTCTATTTCATATCAATCAAAGATGACCAAGGTAATGTGGCTATTGAAAAAATAGTTAAAAATTAACGCTAGAAAACTTATTCAATAAAAAACAAAACCCTCAACTACAACAGCTGAGGGTTTATTTTTTAGATGAATACATAGAGGTTTTACTTCTTTGGTGTCTCTTTCATCTTCTTCATCAATTCAAGAGATCGCTCCGCACCGAATATTTTCATCACTTCATCGGCACCGCCGCCGTCACCACCCATGATGACTATCTGTGGAGTAGTCGCCTTAGCAATATTCTCTGATACTACCTTTGCGATTTCGATTTCCAGTTTCATTTGCTGCTCCGGTGTAAGACCTGCCGCTACCAACGCTTTGTTAGCTGCTGCTTGTGCTCTACCTTCCTGCTCGATCTTATCTGCATTAAATTTAGCCTCTAAAGCGGACTGTTCCGCAACTAGCTTCTTCTTTTCTGCTCGAATAACATCCTGAAGTTTCGCTGATTCCTCATTTGCTCTCGTTTGAGCTATAAGTTGCTCACCTTTCGCTTTCTCTGTCAGAGCTTGCTGTTGAGCTGTGATCAACTCTTGTTTGGATATTGCCTCCATAGTACTTTGGTCGATCTTAGCCTGTAGCTTCTTATCTACGATTGGCTCATAATCTACATGTGGAACAGCTGCGAATACAGCTCTTATGCCATAGGTCTGTACGTCAGACGGAATAATAATAGCTTTACCGTTCTCATCTCTTCGAAGGTCTACATCAGTGATTTTGATTCTCTCTCTTGAGAATGTATCTACTGCATATTCTATCTTAGTTTCTAGCACATACTGTCCATGTAACAATTGATCTCTGAAGTCCTCTTTAAGTTTTGATTGACCTCCACTATAGTGAGTTTCTGACTCCATGAGCTGCGCTGCGAAAGCAAGACATTCTTTTCCATAAGGAATTAGCGTTCTTTCTTGTAGATTCTGTGGAGCACGATATGCTTTATGTAGCGCAATCATAGAGAACTCATCTTTTGGTAGCTCCCATCTAATGTTTGCTGTAGCATCTCCCTGGGTTGCATCATTAAATCGGATTGGAACCAATCCGTGTTCTTCATCAAATACAGTACTCATTACATCTGGCCATGCCTGAGTTCGGCAGAAGAATCCTCCCCAGTGATATCCTGGGTCAAAGATGATCTTTTCAGTTCCAAAATATGGGTCTTGTACGTATGTGCGTTCTCCTGCTGTATTATCTACGAATGGATTAATTATCAAAACTAAGCCAAGAAGCGAAGTCATGTATACCATCCATTTTCTATTATTGGTGATCAGGTCAAAAGGCATTTTCCAATTGAGTGATATTCTTTCGAGTATTGGATCTGCTACCAAAATGGTAATAGATATAAATAGAATTAAAAATCCTAGAGTTGTCATAAGTTGTAGTTTTGCGTTAATAAAATGTGTGAATAAATAATTAAAACTAGAGGTGCATATCTCACAGATACAGTGAGCTTACATTGAAAAATCCTTATCAAAAATAATCGGATAAATTGGTTGGACTAGCTATAGCTGGGTCAAACATTCTTGGTGCAGGAACTTACCTTATACCAAGGACTGTTTTACAAGTATGTTCACCATTTTAGGTAAGCTGCAAAGAGCCGTGTTAAAATAGCAATTGGCTTAGTAGTGTGCGATTATATGATTGAGGAAAACCTCCGTGGTTATGTATTGTAGATTACATGATTATTTGTTTAGTATGTTCAATGAATGCAGACTGATCTGAGTTCAAAAAGGGTACTGGAAATAGACTAAGTACTGAGTTTAGATCGACGAAAATTAAAAAAGCGAATCAACTTTCGCTGATTCGCTTTCTAATATGGTATTAATTTCCTTTGCCTTAAACTGTGAAACCACTGGTTTTACTGTTTATTTAAGCCAAAGTTTGTTAAGCTTCTTCTTTTGTCTCTATCTCCCCCAATTCCAACTTCAATTCATTCAACTGCGTTTGATCTACTGGACTTGGAGCATCGATCATCATGTCTCTTCCTTGGTTGTTCTTAGGAAATGCGATGAAATCTCTGATACTTGATTGACCATTCATAACAGCACATAATCTATCAAATCCGAATGCTAATCCACCATGTGGTGGTGCACCATATTCGAATGCTCCCAATAAGAATCCAAATTGTTCTTCAGCTTCTTCTTTAGTGAAACCTAGAAGATCGAAGTTTTTGGATTGTAGTTCTCTATCGTGAATTCTGATAGACCCTCCACCTATTTCTGCACCATTGATTACTAAATCGTATGCATCTGCTTTGAGTGATTTCATAGTTTCATGATCACCATTCAGCATTTTTTCAATTTCTTCTTGTTTTGGAGATGTGAATGGGTGATGCATTGCATGGAATCTTTCAGATTCTTCATCCCACTCTAATAATGGAAAGTCAATAACCCATAAAGGTTTGAAATCTCCTTTTTTCATCAATCCAAGTCTACGACCCATCTCTAGTCTTAGCTCACTTAGTTGCTTTCTTGATTTCTCAGCTTCTCCTGATACTATGAATAATACATCTCCTGGCTTAGCATCAAACTTCGCTCCCCATGCTCTCAATTGATCGTCATCGAAAAATTTACCAACCGTTGATTTGATACTTCCATCCGCTTGGAACTTCACATATACCAATCCTTTAGCACCAATCTGAGGTCTTTGCATCCACTCTGTAAGCTTCTTCATATCCTTATTAGAGTATGAATCTGCTATTCCTTCTGCGCAAATACCTACCACTAATTCAGCATCATCGAAGACTGAGAAACCAGCGTTCTGAGCCACATCATTCAGTTCTACAAATTCCATGTCGAATCTAAGATCAGGCTTATCTGAACCATATCTTTTTAATGCTTCGTCGTATTCCATTCTTGGGAAATCCCCTAAATCTATATCCAAAGTATACTTGAATAAGTGCTTGGTCAATCCTTCGAAAGTATTCAAGATATCTTCGATTGTAACAAATGACATCTCGCAATCTATTTGAGTAAATTCTGGTTGTCGATCTGCTCTTAAATCCTCATCTCTGAAACACTTTACGATCTGGAAGTACTTGTCCATACCACCAACCATTAAGATCTGCTTAAATGTCTGTGGAGATTGTGGAAGTGCATAGAATTGACCAGGATTTAATCTAGAGGGTACTACAAAATCTCTTGCTCCTTCTGGTGTACTTTTGATTAAGAATGGAGTTTCTATTTCTACGAAATCTTGACTTGTAAGATATTTTCTTGTTTCCAAACCTAACTTAGATCTGAAGATGATATTATCCTTCACCGCATTTCTACGGATGTCAAGGTATCTATATTTCATTCTTAAGTCATCTCCACCATCAGTTTCTTCTGTGATGGTAAACGGGGGAGTTTTAGCAGCATTTAGAACCTTGAGTTCTGTTACTTCTATTTCGATATTACCTGTTGGTCTGTCTGGATTTTTACTTGATCTTTCTCTAACTTTACCTACAGCGGTAATTACAAATTCTCTACCCAGTTTACGAGCTTGCATACATAGATCTGCATTGTCATCCAGATTAAAAGCCAATTGAGTAATTCCGTATCTGTCTCTAAGGTCGACGAAGGTCATACCTCCAAGGTCTCTTCCAATCTGAACCCATCCACTCAATGTTACTTCTTGACCAACGTGGTCCATTCTTAATTCTCCACAATTATGCGATCTATACATGTCTGTAATGTTTTACAAGTATTAAAATTTGAAGCCGCAAAGGTAAGTAGAAATAGTGAATGTGAGTTAAGATATGAAGAGACAAATCTTTCAAGTCAATGGACTTGGTATATTGTACATTAATAAGAGATACATTTTAATTCAAAGAAGAAAAAATGGAAAAAGATGTTACCCTTCAAATCTTAAAAACTCTCCAAGGTCAGGATATACATCTTTCAACACATCAACCTGCTCCTTATTAAGTTGCACATCATTCATATATGGAGTTACCTTAGCATCTATGATCCCACTTCGAAGGAGAGTGCTTTTCATTTGCTTTGCGTCAGAATAAACGTCAAAGATCCCTATCGTGTAAGTATAATCTGAATCTCCCATTTCTTTCTCCACAACACCACTTTCGTAATGACGAATTACATCTCCTTTATACATTTGCTTAGTCTTTGCTACTTCGATTTTATAGGCTAGACCCTTGAGTGTGTTGTAGTATTCATCCGATGAGCCGTCTCTCATTGCATCAGCAACAGAAGGCATCTCGTTTATTACATTTAATCTGTTAGATGGCACTTTTATAAATGAAACATCAATTCTACGATTGTTCCTTTCTGAAAGGTGATTGCTACCTGTTTGGTTATGCTTGGTGTGAGGAAAATTAGAGCCCAAACCACGTACTTTTATTCTTTTTATATCTATCCCATTATCCAGGAGATATTGTGCAGCTTTTTCAGCTCTTTTTATTGAGAAATATAAGTCTTTATCTCGCATTCCTTCTTCAATAGAATGACCTGTTAGTACTACAGATACATCAGGATATACAGTTAAGAGGTTTTTAATTTGATCCAATTTCGATTTATTAGTTGGGCTAACAATGATCTCATCGCTACCATAATAAAGTGGTGGATTATAAAAGTCCTTTTTTACGATTGGAGCATCGGTTAGTTTAGTATCATCAATTTCTTGTGTAGTATTTTCTACAACTTCAGTCCCAATCAAAGAATCTTGTCCATAATCGATAAATGGCAACTTTTCAGTATACATTAGTTGATCCACAACC
This sequence comes from uncultured Saprospirales bacterium, assembly GCA_913061325.1. Lineage (GTDB taxonomy): Bacteria > Bacteroidota > Bacteroidia > Chitinophagales > Saprospiraceae > CAJXUU01. The sequence goes on from CAJXUU010000039.1 coordinate 6,903, forward strand.
TGATCTTTATAATATGCAAGATATAAGTCAAATCCACCTAATGTACCTATTCTATTAGATGAAAAGGTAGCGGTCATGCCATCAAAGGATAGGCTGAAATTATTATCATCCAAAGGAGAATTAATTGGGATTCCAACATTTTGAGCTGAATTCCAGGATGATGATTCAGAAATATAATTTGCTACAAAAATATCAAAACCACCAAACCCTTCTATTTTGTCAGAACTGAAATATAATTTTCTTCCACTCTTTGACAAAAAAGGAGTTACTTCATCATATTGACTGTTAATGTGAGGACCTAGATTTTTAGGCGTTGACCAAGCATTGTCTTCCAAATAAGTTACATATAAATCATATCCACCAAATCCTCCTGTTCTTTTGCTTGAGAAAATAATCGTTTGATCATTGAATATCTTCATATCTTTATCACCAAACTCACTAATTACAGGAGATCTAAGTAGTTTTGGAAATGCTTCAGGATCCTTATCAATAGAAAATGTGTCAGCAAATATTTCCCCAGCATCACCATTTTGCGTTTTTAGAAAATATAGAACAGACCCGCTAGGATTAAAACTTTGGATCAGTTCATGTTTTGGTCCATTAAGAATCGGATGGAAAGAACTTACAGAGGTCCAGTTCCCATTATCCAACTCTACAGCATACATATCAGAAGAATACTTTCCATATATCTCATCTTTGTATCCTTTTTTATTTCTTAAGCCTCCATTTGATCCTGATCTATTGGATGAGAAATAATACTTGTTCTGAGAAGTAGGGCTTTGTACAGGATTGAGTTCATTATATTTTGTATTTACACTCGAGCCCAGGTTTTCTACAAAAGCGAGCTGATCGTTGTACTGATTATTATACGCAAACATACATTGTTTGATTTGCTCAATGATCATATATTCTTTCTCCTTATCATCAACATAACGGAGATAGTTTTTATAAAATTGAGCGGCATCTAAATATGATCCTCTGCTGTGTAAAGCTTTTGCAGCATATAAGTAGATATCATTCTCTTCATATCCAAGTCTTCTCGCTAATGTGAAATCACGGACCGCATCATCTGCATTTCTACTATAATAATTAGCTACTCCTCTTTTGAATAATAAGTATTTGTCTTCATTAATCTTCTTTACCTGATTGTATAACTCTAGTGCTTCTCCGTATTTTTCTGCATTAAGATATTTATTGGCTTGTTTAGCTATCCCTTTTTGACTAATACCAATATTGATAAAAGCAAAAAACACAAATACAAATAGAAAAATCAGGTGTCTCATTAGAAAACAAATTGTTTATTAGATTGATTGTGTAGTATCGAAAGATTCAAGATAATCCGCAACTTTTCTTAAGAATGATCCTCCTAAAAATCCATCTACTACTCTGTGGTCATAAGACAATGATAAAAACATCATATGACGGATAGCGATTACATCACCGTGTTCTGTTTCAAGAACTGCTGGTTTTTTCTTAATTGCACCAACTGCCAAAATTGCAACTTGAGGTTGATTGATAATAGGTGTGCCCATCACATTGCCAAATGTTCCAACATTCGTCAAAGTGAATGTTCCGCCTTGGATATCATCTGGTTTAAGTTTATTTGATCTTGCTTTACCTGCTAAATCATTCACTTGTTTAGTAAGTCCTACAAGATTTAGTTGATCAGCATTTTTAATCACAGGAACGATCAAGTTGCCAGAAGGAAGGGCTGCTGCCATACCTATATTGATATCTTTTTTCTTAATAATATTTGTTCCTTCTATTGACACATTAATTAATGGGAAATCATTGATTGACTTTGCCACCGCTTCCATGAATATAGGAGTGAAAGTTATTTTTTCACCATGTTTCTTTTGGAATTCTCCTTTGATACCGTTTCTCCAATTTACTATGTTTGTAACATCTGCTTCTACAAATGAAGTAACGTGAGGCGAAGTATGCTTGCTCATCACCATATGATCGGCAATTAGTTTTCGCATTCTATCCATCTCGATTATCTCATGCCCACCACTAGTGTGAGTTGCAGCTTTTGATGATTTTGAATTAGTAACCGAAACGTTTGGCTGTGTTACTGGGGCTGATACAGCTGCTTTTGTTTGCACTGAAGTTGGAACAGAAGTTCTATTAGAAACATATCCTAAAATATCTTTTTTGGTCACTCGACCATTAGCACCAGATCCAGCGATGCTGTCTAATTCTGCAACAGATATATTTTCTTGCTTAGCAATATTTTTCACCAATGGGCTGTAGAACCGATCAGAACTAGTAGTTCTTACTGCAGATTCGGCTGGAGCTGATTCTGGAGCTTGTTCTGGAGCAAAAGGAACTTCAATAGGTTCAGCTTTTTCAGGAGCTGCTGCACTTGGAGCTTCTGTTTTTTCTACTACAGCTGGACTTGGGGAGACATCTTCACCCTCAGTGGCCAATATTGCTATTACCTTACCAACATCTACAACATCATCTTCGTTGAATAATATTTCGATTATTTTACCAGCAACAGGAGAAGGAATTTCAGAATCTACTTTGTCAGTTGCAATCTCGAGGATTGTCTCATCTAACTCCACTGTATCACCAACATTTTTTACCCATTTAAGGATAGTTGCTTCTGTAATACTCTCGCCCATTTTAGGCATTATCAATTCTACTTTAGCCATACGGTATGGTTCTTTTATAAGTTTATATGCCGATTCTTAGTTATTTGAAAACTCAGATCGACAGTTATTATTTGATTAGGTGTTGCAAAATTAACATAGTTATTGAGCCTGTAAAAATTTTCTCAATACATTCATTGCATAGTTGCTAGCATATTCGATGTTTTTTTGACGATCCTTGCCTGCTTGGATCCTTAAAGTGACTGTTTTTGTTTTATTTCCACAAGCTATCCATACAGTACCTACTGGTTTGTCTTCGGTGCCACCTCCTGGCCCAGCAATACCCGATATGGCTACTGCAACATCGACGCCTAGATGATTGATTGTGCCTGTAACCATCTCAATAACAGTCTCTTCACTCACTGCTCCATATGTGATTAGTGTTTGAGGATTTACGTTTAGGATTGTCTCTTTTAGCCGATAAGAATAAGTAACTATTGATCCTTCGAAGTAAGCTGACGCCCCTGAAACAGTTACTAACTTGCTAGCAACGAGGCCTCCAGTACAAGATTCCGCAGTCCCAATTTTTAATTTTTTTTCAAGTGCAATTTTACCAATCACTGACGCAAGACTTTCATTATCATGTCCATAAACTAGATCTCCAAGTATATTTTCTATTTGGATGCCATACTTTTTTACTTCATTTCTAAGTTCTTCTTCATTTGACCCTTTCGCTGTGAGTCTTAGTTTAACTGTTCCTAGATTAGGTAGATAAGCTATACTAATGTGCTTGGGAAATTGATTTACTATATCGTCGATTTGTGCTGCGATTCTTGATTCTCCTTCTCCTGCGGTGAGTATAGTATGATGAATGATCGATTGATTGGTGAAGTTTTCCTTGATCATCGGAAGTACACTATGCTCCATGATGTACTTCATTTCATAAGGTACACCAGGCATACTTATCAGAACCTTACCATCCACTTCAAATAACATTCCAGGGGCTGTTCCCATCTTGTTTTCTAAAATCTTGGCCTGATCTGGCATGTAACATTGGTCTCGATGAGCGGGGGTGGTAGATCGACCCCATCTTGCAAAGAGTGCTTCTATGCGTTCCCACGTAGGTTTATTAAATATCATATCCATCCCAAAATGATCTGCTATTACTTCTTTAGTAATATCATCCTTGGTTGGTCCAAGTCCACCAGTAATTAGAATGATGTCCCCTTTGGACATAGCGCGATCTATGCCTGAAACTATTCCTTCCTTAGTATCTTGAATTGCAATTTTTTCCTCTATATGAACACCCAATTTGTTAAGTTCACTACCCATCCATGCAGAATTAGTGTCTATAGTTTGCCCTATCAATAGTTCGTCACCAATGGTTAAGATTACAGCTTTATGCATTTGTTTATTTTAGTGAAAAATTACAGGGTTGATTATTTTTTAATAATAATTGTGTGGTTCGTTAGATCTCAGTTCTTCAGTAATGCAAATAACGGTATTTGTAGGGTAGGGTTGTTGGAATTGGAGAGTTTATTTGTCTGTAAATAATGAAAATTGAATTCATGGATACAGAATTAAAACTCTTCATCCATCTCTTCTTCAAACTCATCAAATTCCTCTTCAAATTCATCCCTTTGATTCTTAGATTGTTGGATTTGATTTTGTTCCTCTTCAGCATCTACTGACTTATATTTTTCACAATTAATAAGACTGTAAAACCCAGCGGGTGGTAATGCAAATTCAGCTTCTGTATTAAACACTGCAGTGGTGTCCGCTTCTAGTTTTCGCATATATTTTTCGAAGATAGGTCTTGCCATAACATACCCTTGTCCATCGTTAAGGGTTAAAAATCGAATCCACTTATCATCTCCACCAGTCCATATTCCGGTTACTAGATCAGGTGTGATACCCATAAACCACCCATCAGAATAGTCATTGGTGGTTCCTGTTTTGCCGCCTACTTGAGATTTTAGCCCCATGCCATATCTACCACCCACGTTATTTTGAAGCATGTCCACCATAACTGAGTTGTGAAGCGGATTGATAGCGGATTGACGTTTTGGCACTCCGGTATAAATGATACGCCCATTTTTATCTTCGATTCTTGTGATGAAAATTGGTTCTGTATATGTACCGTTATTAGCGAATGTAGTGTACGCTCCTACCATGTCATATAATGTAAGATCTACAGCTCCAAGACTTATACTTGGTAGTTCTGGCACAGCTATTTGACCATTTCCAATTTCTTTTTCTGTGTCTATTCCAACATTTCTGAGAAGTTCTTTTACTACTCTTACATTCCCCATTTCCTTAACCAACCGGACAGTTATTGAGTTTTTAGAATAGAGGAGACCATGGTAGAGATTATACTTATTACCTGTAAATTCTCCTGTAGCATTTGCAGGGGACCATTCATCTATTAAGTTAAAGCTTGCGTCTCCAGGAGCAATTGTATATTGGATATCATCGAATGTCTGACAAGGAGAAAAGCCCATCAAAGATATCGCTGTAGTATACACAAAAGGCTTGATTGTAGATCCTACGGCACGTCTACTATTTACATGATCATACTTGAAGTATTTATGATTGATACCTCCTACCCAAGCTTTGATATATCCTGAAGATGGATCTACAGACAAAAGGCTACCTTGTAAATGTTGGTTGTGAAATCGAACACTATCGAGAGGCGTCATAAGCGTATCCACTTCTCCATTTTCATAGTCGAATACCTTCATTTTGACTTCTTTGTCAAATTCTGATTCGAAATGAGGGACTAATTCTTCCCACTTGGCTTTGAGTTGATTCCAGCCATTGGTTTTTAAGAATGACTCATAGTTTTTTTGATAATTCTCCTTAAGGTATCCTGCTTTTATTTCTCTTGAGAATCTACCTTTTCCATTATCAATTTTCACCAATGATTTGATCGCAGGGTCATTGAGAGGCATTTCAGCTTCTACGGTTCTCACTTTTCTGATTACTTCACCAAGATACTTTTCTCTCATGGATTGATATCTCTCAGAAGCCTTGATTCTTTTTTCTAATACTTCAGCTCGTATTTTTAGTTGATATTGATCTGCGTCATACTTCCATGGATCTTTTCTTTTCCATGTTCTCCAATACCTTTCTTGGTTCCACTTCATGTGTTCTTGGAGTGCCTCTTCAGCATTTCTTTGATAACTTAGATCAATGGTAGTATATATTCTAAGCCCATCCGTATATATATTGTAATCCGTACCATCTGGTTTTTTGATATCTTTCTCTTCAAATAATATTTTTAGCCATTTGGTTAGTTCGCTCCTGAAGTAAGGTGCAGGTCCTTCACTTTGAGTTTTCCTTTCGAAATGATCCATTATGATCTCTTTCTTAGAAAGACTGTCCCTTTCTGCACTGGTGATCTTATCAGATTTATACATTTGATATAGTACAGTATTCCTTCTTTCTTCTGCTTTTTTTGGGAATCTTCTAGGATTATAAAGACTTGGGTTTTGCAGCATTCCTACAAGCACAGCCGCTTCATCAGGAGCAAGATCTTTTTGGTTTTTGCTAAAGTATGTTTGTGCAGCAGCCTCGATACCATGTGCACCATTTATAAATTCAAACTTATTGAGATACATCGCTATGATCTCTTCTTTAGTGTATCGCTGTTCTATTTTTATTGCAGTAATCCACTCTTTGAGCTTTGTTTCTACCAATACCATCGATCTTTTGATTTTACCCATACCTCGGGTACTAGGTCTCTCAAAAAGCAACTTTGCCAATTGTTGTGATATGGTAGATCCTCCACCTTGACTTTCTTGTTGGAGAAGCACTGTCTTTACAGCTACTCGGAAGAGTGCCATTACATCTACTCCTGAATGGTCAAAAAATCGCTCATCCTCTGTTGATATTAATGCATCTAAGACTTTAGGTGATAATTCTTTGAACTTGATGGTTTCACGATTCTCCACAAAGTACTTTCCGTATGGTACTTTATTCGCATCATAGATAACAGATGCAAGATCATATTCTGGATTTTCTAATTGCTCGAAAGTAGGAAGGTCTCCATTGCTGATACTATAAAATAAAAAAAACATGCTGAATACCAATGCAATAGCCAGTGTCCACATGGAGAGCTTAGCAATCTTAAGCCATTTTTTATTTTTGGTGGATTTATCTACAATCTGATCCTGATCCATGTTTGTTTTATGTGTTCTTAGGTTGTAAGGAATCGTTGCTTAGATGATTCCGAAGGGCTAAGTTATTGCTTTTATGAAAAAAATGGAGTAAATCTACTGTCAAATGCACAACTTGCCTAAGTAGATTGTTCCCGATTTACTCTTTATTTTTAATAATTGAAAGATTCAATCCTCTACAAAACTATAAACTCCCTTCACTGGGTAATGGTCAGAATAGCTTTCTTTCAATACTTCAATAGATTCTACTTTAAAATCATTATCAGCAAAAATATAGTCAATTCGTAACATAGGAATTCTACCAGCATACGTAGTGCCTATGCCAGCACCTGCAGCTACAAAAGAATCTTGGAAGTCACCACAAAGTCTACTATAGGTATATGAAGTTGGTGGATCATTTACATCTGCCGCTATAATTGTTTTGTGGGCACATTTAGCGGCATGATCCGCTATCATCTGTGCTTGTTTTGCACGTTTTCTGCTAGATTGACTGTATTTGCTTAAGATTCCACGGATTCCATTCCATGTTTTCTTTTCTTGGAGATTGGCATTGTCGAGAACAACTACAGCATCTTTTGAGACTCTATTTGATTGGAGATGGGCAGTATAAATCCTTACTTTACCAGATTGTGTTTTGATGTCAGCCCAAATACATGAGTTGGTGGATGTGCCAAAGTCGATATCACCATTGCTGATGATAGGGTATCTAGAAATGATAAATGTTGCTCTCTGAGGCATCTCATGCACATGATATTCTGGTAGTAACTTCTTTAATATATCCTTAGAAAATTTTGATGATTCTTGAAGACAAAATACATCTACATCGTTATGACTCTCAAAGAAAGATGACACTTCTTGTCTTTTATTTTTTACATCCTTTTTTGTTCCATTTTGTACAGAATAGAAAAAGTTGGCATTGTAAGTCATTACAGTCAGATCACCAGGTTCTTCACTCAGTGCGCTGAAATTGACAAATCCTTGCAAATGGGACCAACCCATAAATATGGTAATCAAAGAAGCAAATAGATATTTGAATTCTACAATCATCCAAAATAGTACCATGGCGATATTGGCAAACAATAGAACAGGATAAAAAAGCCCAAACATAGAGAAAATCCAATAGTCATTAGGATCAAAATATGGGCTCAGGTAAGCAAGTAGCAAACCGATGATGAGCACAATATTGAGTGCAAATATGGATTTTTTAATGAATTTCAAATATTATTTTTTACTTGCTTTATAGAGGATGTCTTTTTCTGCATCACTTAAGCTTTCATATCCTTTTTGTTTGATCTTATCTAGGATTTGATCGACTTGAACTTGAGTGTTATTGTCTGTATCAGCTCTCCGTTCAGCCATGTTTTTGATCTTATCAGATTTGAATTTGACTTTCAAATGTGATTTTTTCTTTTTGGGTTTTCGGTCTTTATCAAAGAGTCCAAATATATTATCTGTGATGTTGTTAACCTTATTCCCGAGATCATTTCCATTACTCAATTGTACCATGTAAAACCAACCCATAAACATACCAAATATGTGGGCGATATGACCACCAGTATTATCCTTATTTCCGATGCCTATTAAATCCATGAAAATGATAAATAGAATGATAAATTTTATCTTGACGATACCTAAGAACAAGAGCCGGATCTCATGATCTGGATTTATAATCCCAGCTACAATAACAAGAGCCATGACTGCTGCAGATGCACCTATAGCATATGAACCAATGTACTGCGGTATTATCTGGTAAGAAAGCAATACTCCAACAGCACCTGCAATGCCACCAAGTAGATAAATAGGTAACATATGTCTATCCCCAATAAGGTCTCCCACGATCCGCCCAAACCAGTAAAAGATCAGCATATTCCATATGATATGCCAGAATCCAGAGTGCACAAACATATGTGTAAACATAGTCCAAGGCTTGAACAAGAATTCCATGCCTGAGGATGGAAGTGCGATCCAGTGGATGAAAGTACTGTTATAAAAACTAGGTGTAAATGCCTTGACAAGCGCAGTCACCATAAATATCCCAATATTGATAATTATCAATCGGGTGAGCATATTCCCAGATCGGAACTCATGCTTTATATCGTCTATTATAGAATCAAACATATTAACGCAAATTAGCCATTTTCCAATAATGAATCATTAAAAATCCAGTTAATGCTCCACCTAGGTGTGCAAAGTGTGCGATTCCTGGCTCTAATTGTCCTATACCACTTACTACTCCATATCCTACCATCAAAACCCCTAAAATTGCTGCAGGTATTGGGATCGGAATAGGAAAAATCATCAATTTTTGTTTAGGGAACATAGTGACAAAAGCTATTACAGCTCCATATACTGCGCCGGATGCCCCTAATGATCGTCCGTTGATCGTTAGATTAAGATCTCCTAAAACTTGTGAAGAGTAATTTTGATTTCTTTTAAGTATTTCTCCTCCTTCAGCTAGAACAGTTTGTAACATTCCTCCATCTACTTGAGCGGCTAACCGATAATATTCTACAAAATCGATAGTTATATGTGCAAATGTGCCTACTATTCCGGCTAGAATATATAAGATCAAAAACCGCTTTCCTCCAAGAGATTGTTCTACTGTTGGCCCTAAAAAGAACAAGGATATCATGTTAAAAAACAAATGGCTTATATCTGCATGCATAAACATGGAAGTCACTATTTGGAAAGGCATAAAATCTTGTGATAATGGGAAATGAGAATACCCTAGACTTACATCTACTATATCTTTTAGCATGTATTGGGCTACAAATGCAATCACATTTATTATCAGCAAATTCTTCACTACATCGGTCAATCTATTCATTAACTTTGATTCTGGTTTATTTTTTATTACTATAAATTGATATTCTTACTCTCATTTCTGCTACAAAGTAACACCGAAGTTGATAAAACGATTTTACAAACGGATAATATTTTCGACAAACTGTTAAATATTGTCTCCTCATTACTATCTTGGCAAAACAATACTCATAGGTATGACGGTAGAAGAAAGAAAAGAACTGAAGTTGAAAATACAAGATCACATCATTAAAGTGAAGGCAGATATTATCGAAATAGAGAAGATGACGCAGCCCGTAAAGCCAGAAAATAGTCTGGGCAGAATCAGCCGCATGGATGCTATCAATAATAAATCAGTAGCCGAAGCATCCCTGAGGAATAAAAAGGCAAAACTTACCAAGCTTAATGTCGCAGTCGTGAAGGTAGACGAAGAAGGGTTTGGTTATTGTCACATGTGTAAAAATCAGATTCAGCCTTTGCGATTGATGTATATGCCAGAGAGTTCTCGATGTGTGAGGTGTGCGGCACGTTAGTTGCTGAATTATTGAATTGTTGAATTGACGAGTTATTGAGTAGTTGAATTGCGGAGAGAATGCCGTGCGAGGTCGGAGACCTTCAGCTCAATAAGTACTAGAAATCGAAACCGTTGAATGTCAAACGGTCTAAAATCTAATTTATGTTGAAGTTTCATTGTTTATCTTTTGATGAATTGACCAATAATCAGCTGTACGAGTTACTCCAGCTCAGGCAAGAGGTTTTTATTGTGGAGCAAAATTGTCCATATTTAGATGCGGATGATAATGATCAAGAGTCCTATCACATTTTAGGCATAGATTCTGATAGAAAATTACAAGCATATACTCGAATTATGCCGCCTGGATCATCTTATGAAAAGTATTCGTCGATTGGTCGTGTACTCACAACATCTGCCATAAGAGGGAAGAAACAAGGGGTCCCATTAATGCAATTTTCTGTAGATAAAACAATAGATCATTGGCCCAATCACTCTATTAAAATATCTGCACAAACCTATATAGTCAAGTTTTATAATAGCTTAGGGTTCAAAGAGATGGGGGAGGAATATCTTGAAGACGACTTGCCGCATATAGCTATGATTAGGGAATTGGCGGCAACATAAAAAATATTGTGGTTTTGCAAATAATCATTTTTCTAACACATTTTGCAACACTAGTCGACTTTTTACGTCTTTTCACAGATTAATATCTGCAATGAGATCAATTTTTCATTATTTCGTATTGTTTTAAGATATAGATCATAGAAAATCGTTTCAATAACTAAAACTTGAAAACAATGAAAAAACTATTACTTCTTACGATATTCAGTACAATTTCATTATTTGCTTTTGCACAGCAAGAAACTATATTCAATAAAGCCAATAATATAAGTGGCTGGGGAGGTCCTATGTTGGAAATCTCAACTATTAATGGTGAAACTGTTGTCGATGTAGGGGGCGGTGGAGCTTTGATTATTGATAATTTCTTCTTTGGTGGATATGGTCTTGGGACAGACGCCCCAAATTTGACTTTTGGAGAAAAGACTTATGATATAGATTTCAGTCATGGAGGTCTTTGGTTAGGATACACTGCTATTCCTAACAAAGTCGTACACATATATTCTAGTCTTAGATTTGGATGGGGAGATGTGTCGCTTCGAGATGATGAAGGAGATAAGAAATTCTCGGATAATATGATGGTAATAGCTCCTGAAATTGGTATTGAATTAAATATCACTTCCTGGTTTAGGTTAGATTTAACAGGAGGCTATAGATTTGTAAGTGGTGTAGATGGATTACCTGAATTGTCTGGTTTGACAGATGATAGTTTTACTAGCCCGTTTGCAGCAGTGACTTTTCGATTTGGTGGTTTCGGTGACTGGAGCGATTATGATAATGATAAAGACGATGACTTTGATGTAGATTTCAATTTCTAAGACATAAAAAATAACTTTCGTAAATCCGTATCTAAATTAAATTTTGGGTACGGATTTTTTAATTTCCTAAGTTCTTTAAGGGATGAAGGCAATCTTTATATCTTTGCACCTTGATCAAAAATGTGATCATTCACCACAAACAAAAACTTTAAATAAAGCGGATTAATGAATGTACTTATATTAGGATCTGGAGGAAGAGAACATGCACTCAGCTGGAAAATAGCACAAAGTCCACTGTTGAACAAAGTTTTTATTGCTCCAGGAAATGCAGGCACTCAAAATGTAGGTCAGAATGTACCTCTTGATATATTAGATTTTAAGGCCGTAGCTGAATTTTCATTAACAGAAAAGATTGACATTATAGTCGTTGGTCCAGAAGCTCCTTTAGTAGCTGGGATTTATGATTATTTCAAAAATAGAGAAGATACCAAATCTATCAAAGTAGTAGGACCATCGCTTGAAGGATCAAAACTAGAAGGAAGTAAAGCCTATGGCAAAGTCTTCATGATGGAGAACAATATTCCTACTGCTGCATATGGAGAATTTACTTCAGAATCTTTAGAAGCGGGAATCGCACATCTTCGTGCAAATGAAGGTCCATATGTATTAAAAGCAGATGGTCTTGCAGCTGGTAAAGGAGTGCTCATCATCGATGATCTAGCAGAGGCAGAAAGTGAGTTGAAAGAGATGCTTTCTGGGAAGTTTGGGGATGCTTCGTCAACAGTTGTAATAGAGGAGTTTCTAGATGGGTTAGAATTTTCTGTTTTTGTTCTTACAGATGGTACTCGATATAAAGTACTTCCAATAGCCAAAGATTATAAGAGAATAGGAGAGGGTGATACAGGCTTGAACACTGGCGGTATGGGAGCTGTGTCTCCAGTGCCATTTGTGGATGATGCGATGATGCAGAAAGTTGAAGAAAGAATTATAAAACCTACAATTACTGGACTGCAGAAAAGAGAAATCGAGTACACAGGATTTGTATTCATAGGATTGATAAGTGTGGACGGTGAACCGAAAGTGATCGAATACAACTGTAGATTGGGTGATCCAGAAACGGAGGTAGTAATGCCAAGAATAAAATCTGACTTTTTGCCTGTTCTAGCTGCATTAGGAAGGAATGAATTTGGTAAGTTACCACTTGAGCAAGATGATCGTTCATGTGCGACTGTGATGTTGGTCTCTGGAGGATATCCTGAAGCATATGAAAAAGGAAAAACTATCACAGGGATTGATACAGTAAAAGACAGCATTGTTTTCCACGCAGGGACCAAGCAAGTTGGTGATGAAGTAGTAACCAATGGGGGACGAGTGATCGCAGTAAGCTCTTTTGGAGATAATAAAGATGAAGCAATTGCTTTGTCAATGAAAAATGCGGAATTAATCTCTTTTGATAAGAAAAACTACAGGAAGGACATTGGTTTTGACTTGTAATCAATAATAAGTACATTTCTTAATGTCGTTTTTCTTACCAGATTTTGCTGAATCGCAAAATTGCTGAATCGCAAAATCGCTGCATGAAGTCTACACGATGAACAGCGATTTCGCAATTCAAGCGATTCCGCGATTCCGCAAATATAAAAAAACGACTAACTGAAATGCACCTTTAATAATGAAGTATCAAATATCAGAAATAGCGAATATCTTAGAAGTCGATTCTTTTAACCTAGCGGTAGAATCAACAATAAAGGATGTTTCTGTTGATTCTCGTCAGATATCTTCAGCTCGGTATACTCTATTTTTTGCCTTACCTGGTACCATGAGTGATGGACATAATTACATTGCTGCAGCTTACAATCTTGGAGTACGGAATTTTGTAATTGTCGATAAAACATTTGAAGGAGGGTTTGCTGATGCAAATTATCTTGTTGTTGAAGATGCTCTGAAATCTCTTCAAAAACTAGCGACTCATCACAGAGCTTCATTCCCGAATCTAACGAAAATTGGAATAACGGGTAGCAATGGAAAGACCATAGTAAAGGAATGGCTTTATCAGATGTTACACGATAAGTTTGTGATTGTAAAAAGTCCAAAAAGCTACAACTCACAGATTGGGATGGCACTTTCCCTTCTTGCTATCGAAGATTATCACCAAATCGGCATTTTTGAGGCAGGAATTTCTCAAAAAGGAGAGATGATAAACCACCTTAATATGCTGCAACCTGATATTGGTCTAATCACGAATATAGGACAAGCCCATTCAGAAGGTTTCAGTTCTGAAGCGGAGAAAGCCAGAGAGAAAATGATCCTGTTTGATTCTGCCGAGATGATAATCTACAGAACTAATTTTTCTGAAGTTGGGGATGTTTACAATGATAAATATAAGGATACAAATACATTTACTTGGTGTACACTCGGTACAGCAGATATCGTTGTGAATTATAACTCTGCAACGAGCCAAAATAGAAAAATAGGTTTCGAGTATAAAGGAGAGAAACACCTTCTTGTTTTTCATCTGATAGATTTGCCTTCGTTTGAAAATATCATGCATTGCATCACACTGATGCTCCATCTGGGAATTGAGCCAAACGAACTACAAGAAAGAATAAATCGTGTTTCTGGTCTGAAGATGCGACTGGAGATGCAAACAGGAATTCAAAATACTATAGTAGTCAATGATGCTTACAGTGCTGATTTAGACTCATTTTCAATGGCTGCCGAGTTTCTTAAACAACATGCTCCGGATAGAACTAAGATGGCGATAATTAGTGCATTCGATCAATCGGGAATGGACGAGAAAGAAGTATTTGAACAGATAGTTCAAACAGCTAGTTTATGGAACTTAACGGAGCTAATTTATATCTCAGAAAATGAGTTTGAGATTGTTGATGAGGATATAAAATTGTCTTATTATAAGTCTAAAGAGGCACTTCTTGATGACTTGGATAATATTCCAATTCAAGATCGAGGAATTTTAATTAAAGGAGCCAGAAAGTACAAATTGGAAGACATCAACCGAAGATTGATAGAAAAAAGTCATTCAGCAGAATTGAGTATAGATCTAAATGCGCTAGAACAAAATCTAAGGGTGTACAAATCCTATTTGAAATCGAATACTGGAATCATCGCGGTAGTCAAAGCTTCTGCATATGGTTCAGGATCAGAAGAGGTAGCCCACTTACTTGAAAGAAATGGTGTCGATTACCTTGCTGTTGCTTTTGTGGATGAAGGAATTACACTTCGATTGGCTGGGATAAAAACACCAATTATGGTGCTTAATCCAGATATGACCTCACTTGTAGATTTGTTTCGGTATGACTTAGAACCAGAAATATATAGCTTGGACCAATTGAAGAAGGTCTCGGAATTTAGCCTTCAATCGAAAGATGTCCTGCCTATACACATTAAGCTAGATACTGGAATGCATAGATTAGGGTTCCAACAAGGAGAGCTAGAAGAAGTAGCTGAACTTATATTTAGAAATAAAAATATCAAGATAAAGACAGTCTTTAGCCATCTGGCGAGTAGTGAAGATGCATCCGACGATTCATACACAAAACAACAGTTTGATTTATTCGATTCGTATTATGATATAATCACGCAATCTCTCAAAGAAAAACCAGCTAGGCATATTTTGAATTCTGGCGGTATTTCAAGATTTCCTGATCGACAATATGATTTTGTACGATTGGGTATTGGGCTTTATGGGATAGATAATAATCCAGAGATAGGCGAATTATTAACGAAAGCGCATAAGTTATCTGCAAGTTTGATCCAGATTAAAAAATTGAAAGCAGGAGAAAGCGTAGGCTATAATCGCAAGACTGTATTAAATGAAGACACTCCAATAGGAATAGTCAATATCGGTTACGCAGATGGTGTAATGAGGAATTTAGGGAATAGAAATTATTCATTTTTGATCAATGGAGCGGAAGCACTTATTCTTGGTAATGTATGCATGGACCTCACCATTTTGGATTTGACAGATGTACCAGATCCTTTAGTTGGAGATGATGTAATAATATTTGATGAAAAGTATGGTATCGAGGTGCTTTCGGAAGCTGCAGGAACTATTCCATATGAAATACTGAGTCGTATATCGAATAGGGTTCAAAGGAAGTTTTTGAGAGAATAAGAATAGATGATCACTTCAATGTGAGTTTTCTTTCATCTACCTTATTCACAATATCCATTTTCATTACATTTGCATAATATTGAGAGACCAGTACGCTCTCATTACCTAATTAAGTGAAATATAGCCTGATTCATTATCAGGATAAAAATATAGAGACATGGCAAAAAATAAAACAAGAAAAGAAAAAGATAGTATCGGTATAATCGAAGTGCCAGCAGACAAATATTGGGCGGCGCAGACTCAACGATCAATGGAGAATTTCAAAATCGGTGGTCAATTGATGCCAAAAGAAGTAATTCAGGCATTTGCAATATTGAAAAATGCAGCTGCAATAACAAACGCAGAATTAGGGACACTTACTAAAGCAAAAGCAACACTTATTGGTAAGGTTTGTAAAGAGATCTTGGCTGGCGAATTAGATGATCAGTTTCCATTGGTTGTATGGCAAACAGGTTCTGGTACACAATCGAACATGAATGTTAATGAAGTAATTGCTAATAGAGGCCATGTTATAAAAGGTGGAAAGCTGACAGATAAAACCAAGGCACTTCACCCAAATGATGATGTGAATAAATCGCAATCGAGCAACGATACATTTCCAACCGCTATGCACATTGCAGCATACAAGGCTGTAGTAGAATGTACTATTCCAGGAATGGAAAAGTTGAGAGATACCCTCAAAGCCAAATCAAAGAAGTACATGAAGGTTGTGAAAATCGGAAGAACACACTTCATGGATGCAACACCTATTACATTAGGGCAGGAACTTAGTGGATATGTATCACAACTAGACCATGGAATTATAGCTATTAAAAATACACTCAAGCACATGTCAGAATTGGCGCTTGGGGGGACAGCAGTAGGTACAGGCTTAAATACTCCAAAAGGATATGATAAATTAGTAGCTAAGCACATCGCTAAGTTGACAGGTCTTCCTTTTATAACGGGTAAAAACAAATTCGAAGGATTGGCGGCACATGATGCTATAGTGGAATCTCATGGAGCTTTAAAAACAGCTGCAGTATCATTGATGAAGATTGGAAATGACATTAGAATGTTGGCTTCTGGCCCAAGATGTGGGATTGGGGAAATTATAATCCCAGCTAATGAACCTGGATCATCTATTATGCCAGGGAAAGTAAATCCTACACAGTCAGAAGCATTAACTATGGCGATGGCTCAAATAATGGGTAACGATGTAGCTATCAATATTGGCGGTATGACAGGTCAGTTTGAGTTGAATGTATTCAAGCCAATGATGATTTATAATTTCTTGATGTCAGCAAGGTTGATCGGTGATGCTTGTGTAAGTTTCAATGATAACTGTGCAGCGGGTATAGAACCAAATCAACAAAGAATCACAGAAAACTTAAATAATTCTTTGATGCTAGTCACTGCGCTGAACACAAAAATCGGTTATGACAAAGCATCAGAAATCGCTAAAAAAGCATACAAAGAAGGTACTACATTAAAAGCAGCAGCGCTATCATTGAAGTACTTGAACGAGAAAGAATTTGACGCTTGGGTAAGACCTGAGAAAATGATCTAAATCGTAAATCAAATAATATAGAGAAGGGCATTCAACTTTATAGATGGATGCTCTTCTTTAGGTTTGAATATCACTTAATGACATAATGGAAAGCAAAAGACGACCATACATCGAACTCCATATTGCTGTATTATTATACGGACTTACAGCTGTATTAGGAGATTTGATACAATTGCCGGCCGTGATATTGGTTTGGTGGAGAGTATTGATAACCAGCATTTCATTACTGTTTTTTATACGGTTTGGTAGAGACTTATTGACTGTCAAGCGATCTGTTGCCACACCGATTATGTTGATTGGATGCATTGTAGCAGTCCATTGGATTTGTTTCTATGGGTCTATCAAATTAGCAAATGCATCTGTGGCATTGATATGTATGGCTACGACTTCGATTTTTACTTCTTTTTTAGAGCCTTTGATTATGAAAAAGAGATTCGAACCGCTGGAGACAATGCTAGGCATATTGATTGTTCCAGGTATGGTCTTAGTAGTCAATAGTATCGATGTGAGTATGAGAGATGGTGTATTGGTGGGTATAGCTTCAGCTTTCTTTGCAGCATTGTTTGTTACATTGAATAAGAAATACGTAGAGACTACAACTCCATATATGTTTACATTTCTGCAGCTAGGCAGTGCATGGATCTTCATTAGTTTGATATTTGTTTTTGGAGGTTCGTACTTAGATTTATCTCAATTTTTTCCACCTAGCGCTATTGATTGGGTATACATTATGATCCTTGCACTTTTGTGTACGACTCTTGCTTATATTCTGAATCTAAGAGCACTGAAATCTTTGTCGGCATATGCTACCAATTTGGTTATTAATCTAGAACCTCTCTATGGTATTGTCCTTGCGGCGGTCATTTTAAAAGAATATGAACAATTGACGACTAACTTTTATATCGGAGGAGGCATTATTCTTGCAATAGTCATGTCATACCCATTTTTGAAAAAGAGATTTTCTTCTGCTTTATGATCGACGAACATTCATTCAAGGCTATTTATTCATATTGTGAATCTGTATCGGATTCGCCATCGGATATATTACATCTATTGTATAGGGAGACACATCTTAAGACGTTAGCTCCTAGAATGGCATCAGGACCTGTACAAGGTAGATTTTTGAGCCTGTTCAGTAAATTAGTGTCACCGACTCAAGTATTAGAGATAGGCACGTTTACTGGTTATGCGACGATCTGCATTTCTGAGGGACTTTCTGAAAACGGGCATATCCACACCATAGAAGTCAACCCAGAGCTGAATCATATATCTGATCGGTATTTTAGAAAAGCAGGTGTACGGGATCAAATTACATCGCATATTGGAGATGCAAAGACTGTAATTAGTGGATTGTATAGACAGTTTGATATTGTATTTATTGATGCAAAGAAGAAGGATTATACCTTGTATTTTAATCTTGTCATCGATAAAGTAAGACAAGGGGGATATATACTGGCAGATAATGTTTTATGGGATGGAAAAGTATATTCAGGAGGTAAAGATGCCACTACAAAATCATTGATGGAATTCAATCAAAAGATGAAAGACGATCCGAGAGTAGAAACCTTGTTGCTTCCATTGAGAGATGGATTAAGTATAATGAGGAAAAAGTAGAAAAAATGTTAAACTTTCAAATCTCAGAAGGGATATTCAGAAATAAGAGTAATTTTTCAATTTCAAGCATTAAAGAATAATAAGAGCTAATTCTCTAGACTAAATATCTTTATTAACTACTATTTATTGGCCTTAGCTGGCTTAGCTATTTGGAATGTAATTTGGCGTTAAGAGCTCACAACTGTTTGAGCAGAGAGTGGTTTGTGCAACAAACGCTCGTCAGCGAGTTTTGTGAGCTTAGTTAAAATATGTTTCAAATGGCGTTAAGAGTCAGGTATAGCCTTGATTTTTTTTGATTCGTTTTTTGGATCAAGCCAAAAAATGAATGCCAGTCACGGCGAGTGACAAGTTGAGGTGAAAAACATGACACTGAATTAAGCGCAAAGACAACAAAAATGAGGTAATTTTTCAGACTTAATAATGTCCAATCCTGATTAGAATAAAGATATTCGATATTAATGAATATCTCTCAGAATCTGAATCGCAAGGTAACTTGTAAAACAAAAAAAAACACCCCTTTTATAAGATTATAAAAGAGGTGTATAGATTTGTCGTAATTGGACTCTTGCGGTTATAATTTGATCACCTTTCTTATATTTCCAGATGATAATTTTATAAAGTAAATACCTGATTCAAGAGAAGAAGTGTTTAGCCTTACAGCGTAATCATTTTCTTTACTTGTTTCAAGATTCATTAATCTTCCCATGGCATCATAGACTTGAAATTGTTGATCAATATCTATTCCACTAACTGAGTTGACAATAATAAAGCCATCTGCAGGATTTGGATAAATTGAAATCTCGGTTTCTATCTCATTTTTCACAAGGACAATTTCTGAATACTCAAATTTTTCATCAAAATCCACTTGCTTAATTCTATAATAAGAAGTACCAGTAGAAATCTCTCTATCTAAAAACTCATAGCGACTTATTCTCGTAGAATTTCCTACTCCATCAATGCTACCAATCTTTCTGAAATCATTCATACCTTCTACACTTTTTTCAATATCGAATCTTTCGTTATTGACTTCAGTATAGGTAGCCCAATCCAATTGATTGCCTTCTTTGAGTGATCGAACTTTGAAATCAGCCCATTTCACTGGCAAAATCATAGCACCGACTTCAGGTACAGAAACATTATCTATAGTTGTGGTTTCTGCGGATGTGTTAGTATCCACACATACCCTAATGCTCAAAGTACTGCCCGTAAGTCCTGTTCCAGAAATCGTTCCCGAACCATTGTTTGCAGAAGTAGAGAAATCTATTGTATGGGTCCCACCTCCAAATGCATTTGGAATTTGAATCCATGCTCCACCATCTAATTGATATTCAACATCAACATAATCAGCGGCGTCATGACCAGTCCAAACAACAGCAACTGAAAAACTTACTGAACCTACAACGGTAGATATATCAAGGACTGGAGACTCATAACAGAGTTCCTCATCGATATCCCCACCAAATTCTAAGACACCCGCTATTGTTTTTAGATAATCTTCAACTCCAAAACTGGCATCAAATCCTGTAAAATTTCCATTAATCTCCCAATCAACACCATCAAAATCGGTCAAAGCACAAGATTGCCAAGTGCCTCCAGGACATGGCCCTAGTAGAATACCTTTCTCATTTAAAGGAAATGTCTCAGTATATTGACCAAACATGCTCTGTCTCTTATACACATCTCCGAGCCCACGAGACAGGCAGAAATCTC
>CAJXUU010000040.1 GCA_913061325.1 uncultured Saprospirales bacterium
GTCTCGTGGGCTCGGAGATGTGTATAAGAGACAGAAATAGTTTACTGTAAAAATGAATTTCTAACGACAAAAAGTCTAAACATTGCTTATTTCACATAGTTGAAATGAGATAATATTTTATACATTCGCAGTCTGAATTTTACTAAATGGAATCAAATATATCAAATGCTTTTTCTCTTTTGGCTATAGGCATGGTTACTGTATTCATAGTTTTATTGCTAGTTGTTCTTTGTGGATCACTATTGATCAAGCTTGTCAACAAGTATGCACCTGAACCAATAAAAAAGGTAAAATTGATAAAACCACTCATTTCTAACAAAGAGATTGCAGTGATGACTGCTGTTGTAGATCACATAACTTTGGGGAAAGGAAAGATCGAATCCATTGAAAAACTTTAGGCACCCACCCAATGAAATTAAGGGATAATTTATCCTGTATAAATTGACTATATCGTCAATAACAAAAATTGATTAACAAAATAAAGTTGAAGGAAGAGCGACTTTTAAGAATGCAATACTGATGAAAGAAATAAAATTAGCACTAGTATATAGAGATATGTGGCAGGCAGCAGGCAAATATGTACCTACTGTTGATATGCTGACAAAAGTTGCTCAACCTATTATCGACATGGGTTGCTTTGCGCGAGTAGAAACAAATGGTGGTGGATTCGAACAAGTAAATCTATTATTTGGAGAGAATCCTAATGTAGCTGTAAGAAAATGGACTCAACCCTTTAATGATGCTGGAATCCAAACTCAAATGCTAGAAAGAGGACTCAACGGAATCCGTATGAGTCCTGTACCAAAGGATGTAAGAAAACTTATGTTCAAGGTTAAAAAACTGCAAGGGACTGATATATCTAGATCATTTGACGGGTTAAATAATCCGCAAAATTTGGAGTTATCTTTTCAGTATGCCAAAGAAGGTGGGATGATTGCTCAAGGAGCATTAAGTGTTACACACTCTCCTATCCATACAATAGACTACTATATCAATCTTGCTGATCAGTACATTGAAAAAGGAGCAGAAGAAATTTGTATTAAAGATATGGCAGGTATTGGTCGTCCAGTATCTGTAGGAAAAATTGTAAAAGGAATAAGAGAACGTCATCCAGATATTATTATCCAATATCACGGTCACTCGACTCCAGGTTTCTCAGTTGCTACTTCATTAGAAGCTGCAAGAAATGGTGCGGATATCATAGACGTTGGAATGGAGCCTCTATCGTGGGGAACGGGTCACGCTGATTTATTGACTGTTCATGAAATGTTGAAAGATGCTGGATTCAGTCTTCCAGATATTGATATGAAGGCATATATGCATGTGAGAAGTCTCACGCAATCATTCATGGATGATTTCTTAGGTGAATATATCAACCCAAAGAACAGATACATGAATTCACTCTTGATCGGACCAGGACTTCCGGGAGGTATGATGGGCTCATTAATGGCTGATCTAGAAAATAATGTAAAGAGTCTAAATAAGTGGCTCACTAAAAATAATAAACCGAATGTAGATCAAGAAGAATTACTCCTTGGGTTATTTGATGAAGTAAAAGTAGTATGGCCTAAGTTAGGTTATCCACCGCTCGTGACACCATTCAGTCAATATGTGAAGAACGTTTCACTTATGAATGTAATCAACAGCTACAAGGGTAAAAAGAGGTTTGCCATGATAGATGAAAACACTTGGGGAATGATCCTCGGTAATTCTGGTCAATTATTAGGTGAGCTTGATCCAGAAATATTAAAAATGGCTTCTGATCAGAAGAGAGAATTTTACACTGGAAATCCACAAGATCTGTATCCTGACGAATTGGATACCTACAGAAAAAAGATGGATGAAAAAGGATGGTCATACGGTCAAGATGATGAAGAGTTACTAGAATATGCGATGCATCCTCCACAATATGAAGCGCTAAAGTCTGGTGAAGCAAAGAAGAAATTTGAAGCTGATCTAGCTGAAAGAAAAGCTGAGAAAACGGCAAATGCAACAAATGCTGATGCTGGTATTCCTATTGGTGCATCACCTGCTTTTCAAACACCCAAAGAGCTTAATCTCAATGTGAATGGTGAGAATTATAATATTCGCATTAGTTATCCAAATGAAACTGCGCAAGACAATACTGCGGTAGCAGCGACACCAACACAAGAATTTATTCCGCCTGCTCAAACTAATGGTGTAAATGCAAAATACATTGTATCGCCGCTTGAAGGTAAATTCTACTTAACAAAGGAAACATCTGAAAAAGGAAAGCAAGTTGGAGATGTAGTCAAAGAAGGAGAAACAGTAGCATACATAGAAGCTATGAAAGTAATTAATGCAATCGCAGCTGATGTAAGCGGGACGATCACAGAGATCTTAGTAAAGCATGGTGACGACATCGATGAAGATGATCAGATATTCAAGATAGTATAATATGGAGGTATTAAATAAACTCTATGAGATGACTGCGTTTGGAGATTTGTTATCTTCTCCACTGACCGTAGTCATGCTCATTATGGCATTTTTTCTTTTGTACCTAGGGATAAAGAAAAAATACGAACCATTGTTATTAGTTCCGATTGCTTTTGGAGTATTATTAGCAAATTTCCCTGGAGGAGACATGGCCGTAATCCAAGCTACAGAAGAGAATAACATAGCTCATCTTACAATCTTAGAAATCGCAAAGGAACATGGTATAATGAATATGCTTTATTACATGTTGATCAAGACAGGTTTGTTACCTCCTTTGATTTTCCTTGGAGTTGGTGCTATGACTGACTTCGGTCCTATGCTCAGAAACCTAAGGTTGGCTTTCTTCGGAGCTGCGGCACAGATTGGAATATTCTCAGTATTGATAACTGCTGTGTGGATAGGTTACGACCTAAAAGAAGCTGCCGCATTGGGTATTATAGGAGGCGCAGATGGTCCAACAGCTATCTATACTGCGATCAAATTGGCTCCGCACTTGCTGGGTCCAATAGCCATTGCAGCTTATTCTTATATGGCGCTAGTGCCTGTTATCATCCCTTTTGTGGTGAAGTATTCTGTTACTCAGAAAGAGCTGGCTATCAATATGAAAGAACAGGATAGGCTCTACCCTAACAAAACAAAGATTAAGGATTTAAAAACCTTAAAAATCATATTCCCAATTGTTTTGGCAACGATGGTGGCATTACTGGTTCCTTCTTCTGTCCCGCTTGTTGGGATGTTGTTGTTCGGTAACTTGATTAAAGAAATTGGAACTGATACTTCAAGATTGGCCAGTGCAGCGAGTGAAACTATTATGAATACAGCCACTATCTTTTTAGGTCTAACAGTTGGAGCTACTATGACAGCAGAGTCATTCTTAAATCAGGATACATTGTTCATTATAACTGGAGGATTCATTGCATTTGCAATATCAATTCTTGGAGGAATCATGGCAGTAAAAGTCTATAATCTTTTCAACAAAAAGAAGATCAATCCTCTAATTGGTGCCACTGGACTTAGTGCTGTACCCATGGCTTCAAGAGTAGCAAATGAGATAGCCTTGAAAGTAGATCCTAAAAATCATATTCTTCAATATGCTATGAGTAGTAATATTTCTGGGGTTATTGGTTCGGCAGTTGCAGCTGGGGTTTTGATTTCATTTTTGAGCTAGATTAGCTTACAAAAAAACAAATCGTAAAATCAACTCAAGAACCATTTGCATCTATTTGATAGGCAACAATAAGTTAATGATTCATTTTACTTCCAAATCACAAACGGACTCTCGTACTTCACATAATCTTTTCTATTTACCGCTATACAACCTATACTATCGACTGCAAAAGTATAGCAGTCTTCATCTAAATCAACGGTTTTGATATTTAAGGTGTCGATATCATTATTTCCAAATTTTAAAAAATATGATTCTTCAAATTTTTCAAATATTTCTAACGTTAATAAAGTATCTGAAAACGAAGAATTAAAATATCTAACCTTATATAAATCTAGAAGTATGTTAGGGTTACTGTATTCAATACTATCAAAATCATAAATCGCATGGTCACCAAAAAGTAGATCATTCTCTGAACTATCTTCTAAAATTCGTACCCCATAAGTATAGATTGGATCATCAATAAATCTACAAGGATCGTATGTACAACAGCTAAATGTAACTATTAGAAAAAGAAAAAATAAATAGGCTTTCATGCAATTATGTTCACTTAATAAATTTAGCTTATTTCAATATTGTTACAGTATTATTTAAAACTGCTATCATTCCTCCACCGTTTATGGACACACTATCTAAATCGAACCAACTACAGCATTCACCTTCTATGAATTGACATATAAATCTGAGCGTATCTGTATCTTCTTGGTTTAATTTTAAAAACATCATGTCTGAAATTACATCACTCCAACAATGAATTGGAAGAGAGTCGTTTGTTCCTGTACTATTCCTAAACAAAATACCCGCTATTTCTTTCCCATCAACTAAACTTGTTATTGACATCTCACTTACATGATATAGGCTGTCTGATTCTCTTAAAAGTGTGTTGAATGTTAGTTGATCATCAATTCGTATATTAAAAAAAACTGCTGGTGCACAGTCAACAAGGCAGCAATTACAATCACCACAAGAACTAAAAAATGAAATAAACACAAGTAAGAATAAGATTAATCTGATTGCCATATTGCTGTTTTAGATCTATGTTTTTAAAGACGTAAAATACAACTCGAGCGTTGGGTATTATTGAAAAAAATCTTACCTAAACAAAACTAACGGACTTGCAAAGAAAATAGGACCTGCCCCATTAATATCAGCACCATCTACTGTAAAGCTCATATCGCAACAACTCGAAGACGGAATCTCAGTTCTCACTATATCAATTGTATCCACGGTCAAAGAATCAGTAGAGAAAAAGAATCGGCTATTCGGTAAGGCATCAAGGTTCACACTTAAGTAAGGATCTGGACTGATAGAGGCATTTGTTAATTCCACTTTCGGAAGATTAATTATCTGATCATCCATCATTGTAAAAACATTAACGCTAGAAATAGAGAGCGTAGGGTTCTCTCCAAAAAGTAGACTTTCTCCCGTTTTACTATTCTTTATATCAATAAAAATAGACGGATTATCAACACATTCTACTTTATGACAGTCACAAGAAATAAATAGACCACATGCGATCATTAAAGAGATAGTATAGAATGATAGTTTCATTGGTAAACATTTGTTCGTACCTACAACGCCCTGGTGAAAGAAAATGTAGCGTTCAATGCGAAAAAAAATGGCAACCCAATATCCACTGAGCTGCCATTTAATATTTTCCGAATTAGGATTCCACTATGGAAATACTCCTAATGTTGCATAATCATTTGCCACTTTGTTAAGTGCAGTTACAAATGCAGCTGTTCTGTAATCCTCGATTTTCTTCCTTTTCTTGTAAGTATCTTGGATTTGATAGAAAGAGTTGACCATTGTCTCTTCAAGACCAGATCTTACTAAATCTACTTCATCAGCACCTCTAGCTATTTGCGCTTTTTCTCTTGCTGTTAATGTTTTACCAGTCAATTTCTCAACGGTAGATATTATATCTCTATTTTTATTCTGGTTGAATCTTTTCTCCATTCGTCCAAAACGCATATGAGATAGATTTTTTAACCATTCAAAATATGAAACTGTTACACCACCAGCATTAAGATACATATCTGGAATAATTACAATACCTTTTTTCAATAGTACATCCTCAGCATCTGCAGTGATAGGACCATTTGCCGCTTCACCAATTATCTTAGCTTTTACATACTTTGCATTATCTTTTCTTATCTGAGATTCTAATGCAGCGGGCAATAAAATATCACATTCAATTTTAATCCAATCTTTAGGATTATCTAATGTTTTTGTACCTGGGAATTCAAGAATTGAACCAGTAGCCTTTCTGTGAGCAATCAATGCTGCGATATCGATACCACTTGTATCTATAATGGTACCTTCCATTTCAGCAACTGCAATTATCTTTACCCCACCTTCATCTTGAGAGATAAGTCCAGCATAAGAACCAACGTTACCTAGACCTTGAATAACCATTGTTTTGCCTTCAATACCTGGACTAAGACCCAGTTTTTTCATTTCCGGTTTCTGATCACAGAATTCTCTTAAACCGTAAAACACTCCTCTACCTGTAGCTTCTGTCCTACCATTGATACCATTTTGATTTACTGGCTTCCCAGTAACACATCCTGCTGAATCAATTTCTGCACCTCCTTTAAACTGTTGGTACGTATCAAGAATCCAAGCCATTTCTCTTTCTCCTGTTCCATAATCAGGTGCAGGTACATCTACAGAAGGTCCGATAAAATTCTTTCTAATCAATTCGACGGTATACCTTCTTGTTATTCTTTCTAATTGTGATGGAGTATAAGACCTAGGACTAATTTTTACACCACCTTTAGCACCCCCAAAAGGAACATCTACAATAGCACACTTGTACGTCATAAGTGCCGCTAATGCCATTACTTCTTCTTGATTTACTTGGCTAGAGAATCTGATCCCACCTTTGGTTGGAGACCTGTGATGACTGTGTTGTACACGGTACGCCTCTATCACTTCATACCCACTCCCAATTTTTACTGGGAATCTCATTTGATAGACTGCATTACATGCTTTAATTTGATCAGTCAGCCCCTTAGGGAGCCCAGTATGAACTGCTGCCTTATCAAAGTTTCGCTGTACACTTTCAAAAAAACTTGCTTGTTTACTGCTCATTATTTATTTGATTTTCAAGTTTGGTTAGCTTATTATCAATTCTATAAAGAAAAATAGCGATGCCAATTAAGACTACGACTATCACTGCAATAACAGAATAAATTTTACCTGTAGATCGTAAAAAATCTACAGCTCCACTTTCTGCACTCAATGTAGTAGAACTAGCAAACATCAACAATGCTAATATTAATATATTTTGTTCTTTCATCAACTACTATTTATCGATTTATATAGTTTCTATAGCGTATTCGATTTGCTTCATTTTATAAATTCCCAAGCTCACCCCTACAATTAATCCCAAAATGCTCTATAATTTAGAAACAATTGGGGTTAATATCTTAAAAATACACTATTATTCAATCGTCACCCTAAAAAAAGATAGGGTACTCAAATCTAACTTTTTTAGTGCCCTGCCATTACTTAAAACAGCTGTACAAAACTCGTTTATTTTTCTAATATACCAACTAATTAGGAAGTAATTTCGTGTTTAAGGTCTGTATTTAACAAAGTAATTATTTATACCCAAAGTATACTTTTTGCAGCATACCTTATGTCTTTCTTGTCAATATTCACAGAATCAATATGTACATAATTTTTATGGTTTAGCTACATTCATCTAATCCAGCTTAATCACGTACCAATCTTCATCTTCTATTTTGATATTTTGTCTACGACCTACATCTTTGGGTGAATAATTTTTCTCTAAATAATCAAGAATCTTGACTTCATATTTACCTAGATCTTGAAGTTCTTGTGTCTCTTGCATCCAGACAATCATTTGTTTCCACCCATCTCTAGTAGCCCGATTCTGCGTGACTAATTTAGAAGAATGACAACTTGTACATGACCTTCTTACCAACTCAAAATTATCGTCATAAACCATTCCTGTCTCAACATGAATACCCTTCTCTACCCTATTGGGATCCAAAGTACTAGAGTTATTATTATGTAATTTTGATTCTATAGGTTCTGGACTTGGCTGCAGTGCTTTATCTATGCTCGTTTGAAAACTGATATAAATAATTCCGCCCAATACCAAAAATAAAACGAGAAGCGCGCTGCTTTTAACTAATGAAATTGCCTTAAACAGTGCTGTAGCAGAACGCATTTCATAACTAACAGGTTTTTTCTTTTTCATCACTTATTCACTTTTATTGCTATCCTATGGCATGCGTTATTTAGATAGCCTTTTGGGTTCCACCCTGGCAGGATCATCGGTTGTGAGACTTCTTGATCATCTGTAGCTTTTGCCCATACTTCATAATAACCTACTTTAGGAAAAGATATAGTAGCATTGAAATGTTGCCAAGCATGTCTATTCACTGGTTTAGACATTTCACAAGATTTCCATGTTGCTCCAAAGTCTATTGAGTATTCTACTTTTGATACTATTTGATCTCCTGCCCATGCGTGACCTCTTATTGGTAATTGATCCTTAAGCGAAATCACTCCCCCAGTCTTAGGAAAAGTAATCAATGATTTAACTGGCATAGATTCAATTATACACATATCCTCATCAGCTACCTTCTCACCAGGTCCCACCGTATCACAAGGAATTCTATATGCTTGTCCTGTCATTTTTACACCATCGTGCACTTTGTTTCTGATTACAATCTTGCTAAGCCACTTACCTGAACATGAGGCTGGCCATCCTCCGAAAACCAATCTAAGTGGGTGCCCATTTAAAACAGGAATGTCTTCTCCATTCATAGCCCATGCAATCAAGCTTTCATCTTCCATTGCTTTATCAATGGGTACTCCTCTAGAGATTGCATCTTTATCTGCATTACCACTTAAATGAGTATCTGCACCATAATATCCAATATAGACTGCATTTGACTTCAACCCTACAGATTCAAGAACATCTTTTAATCTAACACCTGTCCACTCAGAACAACCCACGGCTCCTAGTCCCCATTGATTGCCTTTTGCGGGCGGATTGAATTCTTTTCGACCATTACCTCCGCATTCTAATGTCAGTTGATAGGTATAATGTTTAAACTTTGATTTCAGCTCAGCTAAAGTAAATACCATTTCTTTCTTTGCTGATTCTCCACCAATTGTCAATGTCCAATTATTAACATCTACATCAACTGGAGCTACTCCATTATTTCTAACAAAAAATAGCTCTCCTGGAGTTATCTTATCATCTAATAAATAAGGTGGAGTTTCTGCATTAATGGGTCTATCATTTAGAATTGACAATCGACCATCTTTTCCTGGTAAAGAAGCAGAAATGTCCTCAAGACCAAGGATACTCATTCCTTTTGGTAAGTTGTGACCAAATACTATATCAGTCCCCAGAATTACCGCCATAGAAGAAAGAGCTGTATCTCTTAAAAATCGTCTCCGATTAACTCCAAATGGCTTTTTCTTAGAAGGTATACTTTTCATGTTATAGATTTTTATAGAACCAAGGTAGTAATAGTTTTTATTTCAATTTAATATTTTACTTTCATACTTGTTTTATACTTCTTGACATTGTCAAATCCGAGATATGAATAAAAACCTCACCTTACTTATATGTATTCTTTCTTTCACTATCGTTTTGTCGTCTTGTACAAAGAAAGCGATATGGGAGCCAATCTTTAAGGGAGAAAATCTATTAAACTTCGAAATTCTAAATGGGAATGCTGAATATAAAATAGAGAATAACATGATTGTTGGGATCAGTAAATTAAATACCCCTAATACTTTTTTAGCAACAAAAAAAAAATATAAAGACTTCATACTCGAATTCGAAGTTTGGGCCGACACGAGTCTCAATTCTGGTGTGCAATTCAGATCCATAAGTGATCCTGACATAAAAAATGGAAGAGTACATGGATACCAGGCAGAGATTGAGTCTAGTCCTAGAAAATGGGCTGGTGGCATATACGATGAAGCAAGGCGGGGTTGGCTCTACCCTCTTACTAACAATCTGAAAGGGCAACAAGCATTTAAGATTAACGAATGGAACAAATATAGAATTGAAGCTATAGGCTCTGAGATAAAAACATGGGTCAATGGAATTCAGTGTGCTAATTTGATTGATAATATGACTTCGAAAGGAATCATAGGGCTACAAGTACATGGTATTTCTAAAAAAAGACAAGAAGGGAAATTAATAAAATGGAAAAATTTAAGAATACTTACCGAAAATGTAGAAAATCATAGATGGGATTCGAATTCTCATGCTCCAATTATCAATACCAATAATAAGGGATAGTAATTATGGCGCAACACTACATCCGACTTCTTTGTTTTACTATCTTTTTTGCCTTAGTAAGTTCCTGTTCACCTGATGTACAAATTGACACTTCAGAATTTATCATTCAAGAAGGATATAAAATCGAACTGGTTGCTAATGCCCCCCTTTTAGATTCTCCTGTAGTTACTGTCCAAGATATTAAAGGAAGGCTATGGGTAGTTGAAATGCCTGGATACATGCGTGATATTGATGGCAATGGTGAGGATATTCGGGATGGCAGGGTTGTGATTCTCGAAGATACAAATGCTGATGGTCAAATGGATAAGCGAACAGTTTTTTTAGATGGTTTGCTCAATCCTAGAGCTATTTCACTTGTATACGATGGTATTTTATATACGGATAGCACCTCTCTTATATGGACTAGTATTAAAGACGATCTGCCAGGAAAAAGAGAATTAGTAGATTCTATTTATGTAATCGGTGGTAATATAGAACATCAACCCAATGGCTTATTCTACAACCTAGACAATTGGATTTACAGTGCAAAATCAAATGCGAGGTATAAAAAAAAGGAAGGAATATGGATGAAGGAAGCTACAACTTTTCGGGGCCAATGGGGTATTTCATCAGATCATGTCGGGCGATTGATTTATAATCATAACTCCGCTCCTATTATTGGGGATAGAAGTATGCCAAATAGATTAATCAAAAACCAGTTTCAAAAAGTTGAACATGGCACAGGAATTTACTACACAAAAGATATGAGTATAAATCCCATCCAAGCCACATCAGTAAATCGAGGGTATGAAGATGGAGTACTTGATAGCTTGGGGCGAGTACAAAATTACACATCTGCATGTGCTCCTCACATCTATTATGGAACTGGTCTTAAATCATCCGATTACTCTGACCTTTTCGTTTGTGCTCCAGAAGCTAACTTGATCTCCAAATACGATATTGATCATATCAATCAAAGTGCTACAAAAGATGAAGACCAGGAATTTCTTGTTTCAAAAGACGAATCATTCAGACCCGTGAACCTAATGACAGGATATGATGGCTGTCTATATATTACAGATCTTAGAAAAGGAATCATACAGCACACTGCTTATCTGTCGAGCTACCTTAGAGAGAAAATTCTAGATAAAGGACTAGATAAGATTAACGGTAATGGGCGAATTTATAGAATCTCCTCTATTATTAAATCCAAAACAATAGAAAATAATAAAAAGCGAATGTCAAGTGTCTCAGACTCTTTGTGGACTAGAGCACTATTGGACAGTAATTACATCGTCAGATTATTAGCACAGCAAAAATTGATACAATTAAAAGCAAGTAATGATTCACCAAATGAGCTTTTGCATAAGTTTAGTTATTATGCAACGGATTCTCCTTCGACTATTCATGCCCTTTGGACATTAGATGAATTAGACTTATTGGATGCTAAAATGTTGCTTAATAAACATGCGAAAAACTATAGCATGAAATCACTTCCAGCAATTGCTCCACTTTGGCGAAAATATGATAAGTCCTGGATCAATGATGCAGATCGTCAATTCATAGATATTTATAGAGAATTGATAAATTTAAATAATAGAAATATTGATAACCAATTGGCACCTAATTTAGCCGCCATAACACACTACTGGCAAGATTTGATTATAATGGCAAGAAAATACCCAGATGATCAATCGATAGTAGAGTCTATTATCAGCGGATTAACAGGAGAAGAAGAATTCGCCAAAAAGTTGAAATATGAAACCAATCTAGGTCTTCTCAAAACTCAAGTACAAAAAGTATTAGAAAACAAAAATAATGACCATGTTCAAGCTCCAAAATTATACACGGAACCATTTGATGATACAAGAACAAATGGATTGAAAATATTCAAGAGTTATTGTGCGTCCTGTCATGGAATAGATGGTCAAGGTCAGAAAAATGTCGCACCTTCACTTTTAGAGTCCAAAATTCTAATAGGCCCAGAAAAAGAAATTGCCCGAATCATACTTCATGGGAACAAAAAGAAGAGTGACAAGTATCAAATACAAATGCCTTCTTATGTCAATGACCCAAACATGAGCAATCAGGATATAAATGACATCATAGATTATCTCTTAAGTACCTATGCAAAGCGATGGAAAAGTATAAAAGTAGATGAGATTCAAAAAATAAGAACAGAAAAATAACAAATGGAATTCAAATCATTCAAATTAGAAATAGAAGATAATATTGCTCACTTATCATTTAATAGACCTGAGAAAGCCAATTCTCTCGATGTAGCATCTTGGGAAGAAATGCAGTCAGCTTTTGAATATTTAGATTCAGAGCCAACAGTACGTGTTATTATTCTTTCTGGAGAAGGGAAACACTTTTGTGCTGGTATAGACTTGATGGCGCTTATGAATGTCCAAAATCAAACAACGAGCAGTTGTGAAGCACACAAAAGAGAGGACATAAAGCAGTTCATTCTTAAAATACAGGGGACAATCACATCTATAGAAAAATGTAGAAAACCGGTGTTAGCGGCAATACATAATGGTTGTATTGGAGGAGGGGTAGATATTATATCCGCAGCTGACATGAGATATTGTACTGAAGATGCTTACTTTACCATCAAAGAAGTGGACTTAGGATTAGTAGCTGATATTGGCACACTTCAAAGACTTCCAACAATCATCAATCCGGGAATCATGTCTGAATTGGCTTTTACTGGTAGAAAATTCTACGGTCCAGAAGCAAACTCTATTGGATTTGTAAATCAAACTTATAAAACTAAAGAGCAAATGATTCAAGAGGTTACATTGATTGCAAAATCCATAGCCGAAAAGTCACCATTAGTTATAAGAGGAATAAAAGAAATGCTACTCTATAAAAGAGATCATACAGTAAATGACAGTCTAGAAAACATGGCAAATTACAATGCTGCAATGTTACTCTCAAATGATCTTATGGAATCGTTTCAAGCTCATATGGAGAAAAGAAAACCTGTTTATAAAGACTAATGATAATTAAGATAATTGCCCAACTTTACCTTCCTTCGGCATGTTATTAATAATCAATCTTAAGCTTATATAAATATTGAAAGCAATGTATGCTCCACCAACTCCGAGCATGAGAAGCGCTTTTGAAGTAATGTCAGGAAACTCCCTAAATTCTGAAAAAAGCGCAAGAATTAAATATGCATTTATCATCAAAAAGACAATGCCTATACCAACTGCTAGTGGCCTATACTGCTTAAATGTCATAATAACTCCTATGATCAATAATGTAATGGCAATAGGATTAAAGGGATTTGCAGTAGAGAACCAATAAAATAAAATAGATAATATAAAAAAGAGTGCTGGGTTCTGTTCAATAAATTTCAACATAGGTAGAAGTCTTTGTTAGGTATAAAACATAAAACAGATAATAAAATTGTCAACTTGAAAATAGTTTAAAGCTATATCATAGTCTTAAAACATAAAAGAGGTAAATACCAATTGTATTTACCTCTTTTATTACTATTTCATATTAATATAAACACTAAATTTTCACTACTCTAAATGTCTTTATGAATCCCTCAGAGCGCAAAGTCACAAAATAAACGCCACTTGTGTTTTCTGGAAAATCTACTTTCATTTTACTATTTCCACTACTTTGATTTGGGTAATTATTCTCTAAAATAACTTTACCGTGCAAATCAGTTATAGTTAAATCAATATCAGTCGTTCGGTTAAGATTCGTAGAAATATAACCTGTATTCGCAGTCAAAGGATTTGGTGTAAATGATGTCTCTCCAAAATAAAGCTCGTCCTCTACAGAGACAGTTTCTAATCCAATTAAAGAAATGATAAAATCACCTGGCAAATCAGAAGTTGTTCGTGTAATTACTCTAATGATATAGTCAGTAGCTTCTTTAGGGAATGTTAATAATGTATCTCTAAACTCTGGATTTATTTCAGAATCATAATAAAAACAATTATTTGTGATTTGAAAAGTATCAACGGGTGTTGTACAATCTTCAAATACATCTATAAAATATTGTCCGTTTGGTGTGAAACTAAAAACGTTAAGTTCGAGAGTTGTAAAACCTCCTGAATTGAAATTAAAGTATACATCTGCAAACTCTCCTCCAGTTGCGTTCCCTAAGCAATTAGGGAGAATAAAAGTGCTGTTGTCAAATGTAGCATCTTCGGTAGAACCATCTATTTCTTCAGGGTCTTCACTATCAGTTGATAATGGAATTTCTATAGCATTTTCACATAAATCATTCTCAGGTGGAGTTGGAGGATTTTCGTTCAATAATTCAAAAGTTCCTGTACCTGAATCACCACCAAATCCTCCTAGTCTTAGCGTATATGTTCTTCCTTCTTCTACATCGAAAAACAACTCACTTGAGTAACCATCACATCCACCTCCATCGTCATTACAAGCGTATATATCATCCGTCTGAACTGGGCAATCCACATCTGGACCATATACCACTAATCTAGAATCAAATGTTATCATATCACAAGTACTCCAAATGACTGATCCGGTAAAATCTGGTGTATAAAGATACCATATATCATTTGTAGCAGTTGTCGATCCAAAACCAAAACATGCTGAATCATCTGGATGATCAGGTCCGTCTGTGATTGTCCCTACTGTGCTAAAATCTTGCATATTCCCAAGCTCAATAACTATCGCATCAGAGCAAAAGTCGTTTGGTACTGTAGATAAAAATTGAGAAATACTAAAAGTACCCATGCCTTCGAGTCCCGGAGAAGTCTGACCATATCCTCCAAGTCTGAGCAAGTATGTTTCCCCCATAGTTACAGGAAAAATCATAGCAGAGGTGCCATCATCACAATCAGAACCGTCTTCATTACAAGTTAGTAAATCAGAGTCTCCAAGTGGACACGTAGCTCCTGCATTATATACACCTATTTTTGTATCAAAATCAGCTGTATTACATAAAGTCCATTCTGCATTACCCGTAAAAGTTGGTGTATATGCATACCACATATCATTGAATATTGAATCCTGTCCTTCATCACTTGCACTAGGGCATGGTGAATCCAAATGATACGGTCCATCAGTTGTAGCATCAATATTCGAGAATGCCATATCTGATACCTCTCCAATTGCTATAGCAGCGGAACAATCGTCATTAGTAGGTTGCCCGTGTATAACCGCGCTTAAAATGAAAAATGCAAAAAATGTTGTGTATAGTCTTTTCATATCATGTTTTTTAGTTAATTAATATTTCAACAATATAGTAACTAAAAACAAAAACATCAATTACATGATACAAATATGTTGTACTGATCAAGACAAAAAATAAATAACACGTTACAATAGGCTTGGATTTACCAAATATTAACCTCAGGAATTAATCTTACTCCAAATTTTGACTCCACCTCTTCCTGAATTGTTTTAGCAAATGATAACATTTCACCTCCCGTAGCATTTCCATAGTTGACCAATACAAGCGCATGACTTTTATGCGTACCTGCATCCCCCACCCTTATACCTTTGTAGCCAGCATGTTGTATCAGCCAAGCTGCCGGTATTTTCACCTTCTCATCATCGACGGGATATGAAACAA
Source organism: uncultured Saprospirales bacterium (assembly GCA_913061325.1). Classification (GTDB taxonomy): domain Bacteria; phylum Bacteroidota; class Bacteroidia; order Chitinophagales; family Saprospiraceae; genus CAJXUU01. Next base: position 15,478 of record CAJXUU010000040.1, read on the forward strand.
TTTCTGGATATTCAACTTTAATAGCTTCCAAAATTGAAATTGCAACAATAGGATTCTTGAAAAAACTGCCGGTATTAGGAATTACTTTGGGGTCTGGTAATTTTGATTGACGTATTTCAATTACCGCATTTGCGATATCTTCTATCGAAGGATTTGTAATGCCTAGATCTTCTAGTTTTTGATTAATTGCGCCGTATTTGGTATTTAACTCATGAGATTTAGATAGAATGTAATTTACATGGGTGATAAAGTATTTTCCTTTTACTTCATTTTTGAAGATACTCTCCCTATATCCAAACTTACAATCCTCTTTGAAGAAAACGCGAGTAGTTCCAGCTTCAAGATTTATAGCTGATAAACTATGAAAAACTGATTCTTGTTCTATACCGTATGCTCCGATATTTTGCATTGGAGCGGCACCTACACAACCAGGAATCAGTGCTAGATTCTCTATTCCTCCAAGATCATGACTTATTGCCCACATTACCAATTGATGCCAATTTTCTCCGGCTCCGACTTTTATAAGAACTTTATCAATATCTTCATCGATAACCTCAATACCTTTTATTTCATTCTTTAAGATGTATGCATCTTGATCTTTAGTTATCAGAATATTACTTCCTCCTCCAATAATTTTTAAAGGTGAAAGTTCCTCGACCAATACTTCAAATACATCCTGTTCAGAATAAATAGGAATAATGCCTTTAGTGGTGGCACTCATCCTCATTGTGTTATATGGAAGTAAGTTATTTTGAGACATTGAAATGATGATTATTTACTATAATTCACTTTCTGGGTCAGAAATTTCTTTCAATTTAGGAAGATTGAAATCATATTGAATACCTATACTGAAAGCTTTGGATTTATTATCTGGGTCGTATCCATATCTTACAAAACCATGTGCTGAGAATCCGCTCATGCCGAATCCGTATCCAACTTGACCTACATAGTTTTTGAATAGGCTACGTGTACCTCCTTTTGCTTCAAACGAATTACTGAGATAATAGAGCTCCGTCTTACTATATTGAATACCAGCACCGATTGACCAACCAAATTTACCTTCTTTATCTAGACCGGATAGCCCACCGAAGTTGAATTTCGCCATAATTGGGAACGATGTAGTCCCTAATCCTTTGTAATCTTTCACTGAAAAACTCGTTAATCCTATTATAGCTTGTGCTTCTAATGAGATAGAAAACCTTTCACCTCCGACCCAAATCTTAGGTCCTAATCCAAGATTAAATAGTGCATTTCCTGCCGAAGTTGATTCTCCTGTATCATCAGCAGGGTTTTGATAATAGTGATATATATCATTACTAGCAGTTAGACCATAACCGAATTGACTCATTCCGAGATTATAGCTTATGATAACAGTAAGGATTGTAATTGAAAATTTCATTTTTCTAAACATATTAAAAGTTTATATAATACAAATCTAAGAGTTAAGATTGACTATCCAAGATGAATACATTTTTTATTCTACTCTTAGATATTTGGTACTGTAAATACCTTTACAGAACTCTAATTCCATTGTTCTTGTTACAGGCTTTCCATTAGAAATATCTTTTTCAAGCGTAAAATGTTCAATTTGTCCATTTATTTCAACCTTGAGTATCCATTGGTTGGCCTTAAGTTTTTCTTTTTTAATATTTCCATACCCTGAAGTATGCCTTCCTTGGTATGCAACTATATAATAAGATGCTCTTTCACAATTATTGGTTGCATATTTCCTATTAATTATACTGATTAAGGCAAGAAAAAAGACAAAACTGCTTATCAGTGAAGTGCCAATAAGTGTATACATGCTCTCACCATCAAATTTAGATTTAGATTTCAAGAATATGACAGTAGAAAGTAAGATAGTTAAACTTATAGCTGTTATTAGTAAGGGCATAAAGCCTACCATAAGACCAAATGAAGGTACCTCAAGAGATAATAAAACGATACTTAGCAATACCATAAATGAAATCGGAAGATAGATGTACTTGTTATTCATAGATATTTACTGCCTTCTCTTTTAGTCAAAATTGATAAATTTGGATGATTACTAATAAAATCATCTATCCGCTCTGGATAAAATTTAGATGCTTGTCGCAATGCCCATCCAGCGGCTTTATTAATAAAAAACTCTTTAGAACCAATGTGGGTTTCAATTAGTGAAAATAATAGATCTAGATTAACCTCAGAATTATATCGTAATTGATGAATTATAGCTGATCTACTAAGCCACATATTATCAGAATTATTCCATTTCTCAATCCAATGATGTTTTACCTTTTCATTTCTCAATAAAATCAATCCCGCTATATTGGGTGCCAAACCATCCACAGTATCCCACCAACTCTTTGTGGTAATTAATTTTTCAACTCTTGGGAGATATTCAATACCCCAGTATTTTTTCTTGAAATCAATAAGATCTATAGCAAGATACTGTGACTCTCTTTTCGGATGCGCCCATAGTGCCTCAGCTAACAAAAAAAATGCTTCGTTTTCAAAGTCTTTGATATGTGATTTTAATTCTTTGAGCACCATTTTTCTAGCTGGAGATTTAACACCATAGAATTCAAATTGGTTTTTCATATAACCTTCCATTGGTGAACGATCGTCCTGTACCGATGCGTCTTTTAATAATCGATCAATTAAGTCTAAGATTTGTCTAATTTTCATATCCATATAAATTCAAACTTTCTTTTTCTCCTGATTAGTATCAATTATCAAAATACGACATTACTTTTGTGCAAAATAAATAATTTGAAAGTATTCATAATAGGTTCAGGAAATGTCGCTTATCATATGGTGAGAGCGATTTGGAAAACAGACAATGAAATCGCTGGTCTTTATTCTAGAAATGATAGAGATGCTAGAGCATGTGTAAGAGGAGAAAAAGTTGATTTATTCAATGACTTATCTGAAATACCAACATCTTCAGACCTCTATTTAATTTGTGTAAATGATGATTCTATTTCAGAAATTGTCACTTCATTACCATCTGATATAAAAAAATCAAAAATTATCGCTCATACTTCCGGCAGTCAATCTATTGGTGTATTAGAAAATATTGATTCAGCAGGTGTGTTCTATCCTGTACAGACTTTTACAAAAGGTAGAAAGATGAATTACGATGATATTCCTTTTTGTATAAATGCTAATACGGAAAATATAGAAACTAAACTATCTTCACTAGCAAATGAAATTAGTGGAAATGTGAATCTTGTATCTGACGAACAGAGAAAAAAAATTCACCTATCAGCTGTTATGATGAATAATTTTGTAAACCATTTGATATATAAATCTGAAGAGTTCTTGGAGAAAAATGATCTACCTATTGATCTCTTACAACCATTACTAAAACAAACAATAGCAAAGCATGCTAAGCTCGGTAGTTTTGAAGCTCAAACTGGACCTGCAGTTAGGAATGATGAATCTACTATTAATGCTCACTTAGATCTCCTCTCCAATGACTTGGATAAAGAACTATATAAAGCGATCTCCGCAAGTATAACTGAAACTCATAATAAATGAGAATAATAGGTGAAATTCCGCATGCAGTCTATAAGATTACAGTGCTAAAAATGAATGAAAGAGTGACGATCCAAATCGAAGATAGACTAGTAAGTCAATCTTTTGTATTTCGAGATGGATCAGGTATCAAAGATCTGAGTACAGCTGAACAATTACTCACGTTTGATTTTTTGAAGAAAGTTAGTACAAGATTTAATTCCATGAACAAAGATTACATGGAAGCAATTGAAAGAATTAATGAAAATCAGTTAGATGATTTTGATATAATTTGACAAGTTTTATGTTAATAAAGGTGTTTACTATCCAAAATGTTCTCTTGTTATATCAATTCATTTTTATTGTTTAATATAGATCATAAAAGACTATATTTATAATGCTGTATCAATTAACTAATTACCACATCCCCTAAACGATATCGTTTCTGTCTTTTACTATAAATAACATGCATCTCCAAATAACATGTCAGCTATTTATCAATTTTAGTAATTAATACTGTAGATATCATTTAAGACGATAGATTTGTAGCTACCATTATCGGGACTTGTTCTTGATATCACCCTTTTATGTAAGAAACAATAATACAATATGTCTCCATTTAGAGTTAGGTTCTGAATGATATGTACGTATATATTCTATAACCAACTTGTATACTTATATGAAAGAGATTTTTTTCTTTATACTATATATTGTTATTTTTTGTACTGCTGGAATGTCACATGGTGATTTAGACCAAAGAATTATTGATGCCACTTTAGAAATAAATGAAGATCCTAATAATGCTACCTTATATTTCAAAAGAGGTAAACTTTATTTCCAGCATCAAGAATATAAAAACAGTGTATTAGACCTGTCCATAGCAGAAAACAAAGGCTTCAAAGAAGCTGAATTATATTTATTCATTTCAAAATCTTACTTTGTTTTAGACGATTTTGAAAATGCCGAATTAAATCTAAAAAAATTCTATGCCATTGATTCCTTGCATATTGTTGCTCATAAGCTTGAAGCAAAAATCGAATTAGCCAAAGGAAACTTCGAAAAAAGTGCTTTGGAGTTTGAGTATGTAATTGATTATGCAAAGATTCCACTTCCTGAAAATTACATTGATGCAGCAAATTCATGGCTCGCGACAAAAACAACTGAAGGTTTAGACAAGGCAATTACAATTCTCAAAAAAGGCCTTATTGACATAGGGCCACTCTATACTTTGAATATTAAAATAATTGATTCCTACATAGAATACAAATTATATAAGGAGGCAATTACTCACTTAGAATCAATCATTCCTTCACGTAATAGAAAAGAAACAAGCTACTATAAACTATACGAACTATACATAATGCAAGGTGACGAATACTCAGCAACTCTCTGTCTAGAACTCGCCTTAAAATCATGGAATAAACTCCCGCAGCGAGTAAAAAAGAACTCTGCTATGATAGCCTTACATGAAAAAATTCAAAACAACCTATCTAGTAACATTCAAAACCCCGAGAAATGAAAAGAATTATAAACCCTTTACTTTCAGTCTTATTTTTAATTATTTCCTTTTCTGGATATTCGCAGACAGTACTAGTAAATAATTGATCTAGTTGGTCATATTATGACAATCAAAATGAACCTTCAGACCAAGGTTCTGATAATTGGACCGATCTATCTTTCGATGACTCCTCATGGTCAACAGGTAATGCACAGTTAGGATATGGAGATAATGATGAAGCAACTTTGATTAATGATCAAACCGAAACAGCCTATTTTAGAAGTACATTTTCAGTTTCTAATCCATCTATTTTTGATGGACTCGATCTAAATTTGACATACGATGATGGAGCAATTGTATATCTTAATGGAACAGAAATCTGGAGAGTAAACATGCCTTCTGGTTCTGTCAATTATAATACAACAGCCTCGTCATCAAGCAATGATAATGACAATATAACAACAACTTTTTCAAATACTCTTCTCACAGGTACAAACGTACTCTCGGTTGAAGTTCATCAAAGAAGTACTTCAAGTAGTGACATAAGTTTTGATTTCAAGTTATCAGGAAGCATTCCAGGATCAGTTAATGTAAATAGAGGTCCGTATCTTCAAAAAGCTAGTCCTTCAAGCATTACTGTTAGATGGAGGACTGATGATCCGACAGAGAGTATTATCGAATATGGTACAAGTTTATCAAATTTAAATTTGACATACTCAAACACATCGCCTAAGACTGAACACATTGCGCAGTTAAATAGTCTATCTTCCAATACAAAATATTACTATAAAATCAAAAACAATGTAGCTGATCTTGTGCCTTCGGCATCAGATCTATATTTTCAAACTCATCCATCAACAGGAACTGATCAACCTATAAGAATGTGGATACTTGGAGATCCAGGTACAGCAAATAATGATCAGAGAGCAGTAAGAGATGCTTACTATAATTATGTTGGCACGAACCATACAGATGGCATCTTATTTTTAGGTGATAATGCATATAATGATGGTACGGATGCACAATACCAAAATGCAGTATTTTCTAATATGTATGAAGACAAACTAAAAAATACTGTAGCATGGTCCTGTTTAGGTAACCATGACGGATATTCTACAAATTCAAATTCACAAACTGGGCCATACTACGATATCTTTTCATTTCCAACTGCAGGCGAATCAGGAAGAGTTGCTTCTGGAACTGAAGCTTATTACTCTTTCGATTATGGTAATATTCATTTCATCGCTCTTGAATCTTATCAAACTGATAGATCAGTTGGTGGAGCAATGTACAATTGGGCTCAAGCTGACATACAAGCAACAACTCAAAAATGGATAGTAGCATATTGGCATCATCCTCCTTATACTAAAGGATCACATGATTCTGATTCTGAAAGCAATCTAATTCAAATGAGACAAAACTTCCTTCCTATGCTAGAAAGCAATGGTGTGGATTTAATTCTTTCTGGTCATTCACATTCTTACGAAAGATCATATTTATTAAATGGTCATTATGGCAATGCAAATTCATTTAATTCGTCAACTCATACTGTAGGAGCTACGGGTAGTGGAAATGGTAAAAGTGATGGAACTGAAACACCACCTACTAAAAATAGGTGGGTTTATTTATCCGACTAAAGTCGGCATTTTCATTCTAAAAAGAAATTTTCCGTTCCTTCATTTGGGTCCTTTCTGTGGCCTTCGATATATTCTTGTACCATAGCATCTATTATATTCCCCGTACTGAATGCGCTAAACCCTTTTCCCCAAAACCGCCTACCCCAATAGCGTCGCCGCAATTCTGGGTATTCATCTTGCAACTTTTTAGAACTCCTTCCTTTTAACTTGTTTACTAATTTCGCTAACTGATAATTTCGATGGATATTCTATATGAAGATGCACTTGATACTTACTTACTACTCCTTTAAGAATCCGTATATCCATCGCATCACAATCCTGTATCATTAGACTTCTGCACCTTTTCTGCACAGCTCCTTTTAATACCTTATATCTATATTTTGTAACATATATCAAATGGACCGTCAACCACGTTGCTGTATGACTTCCCTTTCTTATTTTTTTCATTATTTTTTATACAAAGATACAAATGAAATTTATCGCACTAAAAGTGCGAGGTTTTAAACCTAAAAAAATGAGACCAATAAAGCATATGCAAAAACTATCACTGGACCTGATTCGGGTGATGGAACAGTTTATATTACTACAGGTAGTGCTGGTAAAATATCAAATGCATCACTTGATCATCAAGCTATGTTTTACAGTGTGGCTCAATTAGGATCATGTGTTCTCGAAATCAATGGCAATAATCTTGATGTTAAATTTGTAAGAGAAACTGGTGCTGTTGATGATTATTTCACGATAACCAAAGAATTAAATAATTGTACAGAAGGCGACCCATGTGATGATGGTATTGTATGTACAACAAATGATATTTATGATGTTGATTGCAACTGTTCAGGTACAGATTTACCTGACACTGATAACGATGGTATTTGTGATTCAGAAGATTCATGCCCAAATCTAAATAATAGCTTAATAGGTACATCTTGTGATGATGGAAATCCTGCGACAATTAATGACACCTACAAAATTGATTGTTCTTGTTCTGGAACAATTCCTGGGAATGATCCAATAACAGTTTGTGTATCCGTTAACTCTGGATCTGATGATGTTGAAGAAAATGAAACCAATGGAACGATGTATAATAACAGTTCTGATTTAGAACTAGTCTTCGATTCTTATCAAAGTCAAAATAATCAAACTGTAGGATTAAGGTTTAATAATGTTAATGTGCCGCAAGGAGCCTCAATAACTGAAGCATACATTCAATTTACAACAGATGAAATTGATTCAGGTACATCAAACCTTGTGATCAAAGGAGAAAATGTTGATAATTCTGCATCTTTTGCATCTTCCGCTTATGGTATAACCAATAGGGATGACACAAACAATTCTGTGAATTGGTCACCTCCAGCATGGAATACAGTTGGAGAAAATGGAGCGGGGCAACAAACCCCAAATTTATTTCTGGTAGTTCAAGAAATTATTGACAGATCTGGATATTCTCAAAATAACTCAATGACTTTTATCATTACAGGTACGGGTGAAAGAACTGCGGAATCCTATGATGGATCAGCAGGGTCTGCTCCAGAATTATGTATTACATATGATTTGTGTCCTCCAGCTGGAAATAGTTGCGACGATGGTGATGGTTGTACTGTAAATGATGTCGCTGATGGAAACTGCGGTTGTGCAGGCACTTTCGCCGATGCCGATAGTGATGGCGTTTGTGATGCCAATGATATCTGTGAAGGAGGCGACGATAATGTCGATTCAGATAATGACGGTACACCTGACTTCTGCGATACTTGCGATGGTAACACAATTGGAAATTCTTGTGATGATTTTGATGATTGTACCATCAATGATATAATAGATGCAAATTGTAATTGTACCGGTACTTTCCAAGATTCCGATTCTGATGGGGTATGTGATACAGATGACATTTGTGAAGGCGGTAATGATAATGCAGATTCAGATAATGATGGCACACCTGACTTCTGCGATACTTGTGATAATAATACAACTGGAAATTCTTGTGACGATCTTGATGATTGTACAACCAATGATGTCATTGATGCCAACTGTAACTGTGCAGGTACTTTCGCTGATGCTGATTCTGATGGCGTTTGTGATGCCAATGATATCTGTGAAGGAGGCGACGATAATGTCGATTCAGATAATGACGGTACACCTGACTTCTGCGATACTTGCGATGGTAACACAATTGGAAATTCTTGTGATGATTTTGATGATTGTACCATCAATGATATAATAGATGCAAATTGTAATTGTACCGGTACTTTCCAAGATTCCGATTCTGATGGGGTATGTGATACAGATGACATTTGTGAAGGCGGTAATGATAATGCAGATTCAGATAATGATGGCACACCTGACTTCTGCGATACTTGTGATAATAATACAACTGGAAATTCTTGTGATGATGGTAATGCGTGTACTACAAATGATGTCATAGATGCTAACTGTAACTGTTCAGGGACTTTCCAAGATGCGGATAGTGATGGCGTTTGCGATGCCGATGATATTTGTCCGGGAGGTGATGATAATGTCGATTCTGATAATGATGGCACACCTGATTTCTGCGATACTTGTGATAATAATACAACTGGAAGTTCTTGCGATGATGGTGTTGCATGTACTACAAATGATGTCATAGATGCTAACTGTAACTGTGCAGGCACTTTCGCCGATGCCGACAATGATGGTGTTTGTGATGCTGATGATATCTGTCTAGGAGGTGACGACAATATCGACTCTGATAATGACGGCACACCTGATTTCTGTGACGACGATGGATGCCCAGATGCGGACTCTGATGGTATCTGTGATGATGTGGATGAATGTCCTAATGATCCTATAGATGCCTGTAACCTTATAGATCCATGTGCATCTGGTGGTGCAAATACAACATATGAATACATACAGCAGGTAATTTTTAATACAATAGATAACAATTCCGGAGATAATGGCGGATATGCTGATTACACTAATCTCTACACTGAGGTTAACAATGGCATTGAATACGATATTACCTTGGTTCCTGGCTTTGTATCTTCAGTATATAGTGAAGCATGGAAAGTATGGATAGATTTCAATAAAGATGGTGATTTTGATGATCCGGGTGAAAATGTAGTTACAGCTAGCAGTTCATCTACCATTATAAGTCAAATTTCCATTCCTTTGGATGCGAGTAATAACGGAACAACTACAATGAGAGTTTCTATGCAATATAATGCAGGGGCTACTCCATGTCAAAACTTTACATATGGAGAAGTTGAGGACTATTTGATCGTTATATCTCAAAATTGTAACGACGGCCAAATTTGTGACGATGGTGATCCATGTACAACCAACGATGTATTTGATGTTGATTGCAATTGTGCAGGAATAGCTGTAGGTGATGACGACAATGATGGAGTTTGTAATGTATTAGATGAATGTCCAGGACTAGATGATGCATTGATTGGTCAAACATGTGATGATGGAGATGCATGTACTATCAATGATGTTTATGATCTTAACTGTGGATGTGCAGGAGTATATACAGATAATGATTCAGATGGCGTATGTATAGGAGGTGATCCAGATGATGATAATCCATGTGTTCCAAATGATATAGATTGTAATCCTTGTGATGAAGTGATTTCTGACGGTTTCGAATCGGGATATGGAAATTGGAATGATGGAGGTGGAGATTGTACACTAGTAACTCAAAATCCAAATACAGGGGTAAGTAGTGTAAGACTAAGAGACAATAGTGGGACAGGATCATCAATGACCTCTGATATTTTGGCGCTTGCTTCTTTTGATGAAGTGACAATTGATTTCTCTTATTATCCAAATAGTATGGAGAATGGAGAGGACTTCTGGTTGCAAATATCAACAGATGGAGGGTCGTCATATTCAACAGTAAGCACTTGGGCAAGAGGTACGGACTTCGAAAATGAAATAAGATATAATGAGTCAGTAACGATTGATAATATAGCTTTTACTAATAATACCACAATAAGATTGAGGTGTGATGCTTCTGGTAATGGATATCAAGTATATATCGATGATGTTGTTGTGAGTGCTTGTTCATCTACCAGCCAAGCAATTGGTATAGAAAATATTAATCTTCAAAATAATGTAGAAGTGTTACCCGATTTAGAAGAACCAATTAAAAGCATTAATAGAAATAATATTGAAAATGATTCTGAATCAGTTGTAGAATTTGGAATATATCCGAATCCTGCGAGAACCATCTTATCATTCAAGCTTACAGAAGGTAAAACTACAAATGAGCTTTATGATATTAAGCTAATAGATATCTATGGTAAAACAGTAAGACTTATAAGATCAATTAATTCGATGGAAAATTACAAACTTGATCTTTCAGGATTAAATAATGGCATGTACATAGTAATAATCGAGAATAAAAATGGCATAATTGACTCTCACAAAGTTTTGCTAACTAAATAATTAGTAAGCTTATATAGACACCCTTACCAAATGTTTTTTTTGAAGGAGATCATTAATTGATCTCCTTCTTTTATTTTGGTCACTTTTATTTACTCCTTTTTTCCAAGACAGCAACAACATCATTTAAACTAAAGCCTTTCGCTACTAGTAAAATCAAAAAATGATACATCAAATCCGCTGCTTCATTTAAGAATAGGTCCTTATCGTCATCCTTCGCTTCTATGACCAATTCTACAGCCTCCTCCCCTACTTTCTGCGCTACTTTGTTGATTCCTTTCGCAAATAAAGAAGATGTATATGATAAGTCACTAGGATTCTCTTTTCTACTCTTGATTACATTTTCAAGTTCGTTAAGGAATAGACCATTAGATAGATTTTCGCTACCCCAGCAAGTATCATCTCCAGTATGACAGGTTGGACCATTTGGTTTTACTTTCACCAATAATGTATCATTATCACAATCAAGAGAGATATCTTCTAGATTTAATGTATTCCCAGACGCTTCACCTTTTTGCCATAAACGTTCTTTACTTCTACTCCAAAATGTAACAAGTTTTGTATCAATGGTTCTCTCTACAGCTTCCTTATTCATATAACCAAGCATAAGTACATTGTTAGTTTTGGCATCTTGAATAATTGCTGGAACTAAGCCATTACTTTTGTTAAAATCTATCTTATTTATATCTATCATCCTTTTCAATTTAATCTAATTGGTATGCCACCATTATGC
>CAJXUU010000041.1 GCA_913061325.1 uncultured Saprospirales bacterium
ATAACATTGCTGTGATCTTCCAGAATTGCTCCCAGTTCCATGATTCGTCAAACATTTTAGCGATTGAGAAAACACTTCCTAATGAATCTGTTGCTTTTATTTTTCCTGCAAACATTTGTTTGAATGCTTTCAACTGACCTGTCAAAAATCCATAACTGATGTCTACTCCTTTAGGGATCGCTTCACCTAAACTATATTTCTGTTTTTGCTCTGGAGCAAATCCATCAAGCAATACATTTTGAATGCCTAGACTCCCATCTTTATTAAGTGTAGTAGACAAGTTGAGTGTATCTCTTTCATTTCTTAGGACAGTGAAATTGACATTTTCTTCTTTTTTGCCCTTCATTGCGTTTACAAAATCCTGCAGGAAGAATGTATTGATTCCATTTACCTCGATGATCTGATCGCCCTCTTTCATAGCAGCTTTTTCAGCAGGTTTACCAGTAACTTTTGCAATTTTTTGTGGAAGTCGTGCTGCAAATAATCCAACACCTTTGTTTTCATACTTCGTTAGTTTCTCCGCCATGTCAGCTGGTACAGGAAGCGCAATTTCTTTACCAGCTCTTTTTACAATAAGTGCTTTTGGATCATTCAATACGATCTCTTGAGATATGATTCCTGGATTGTATCGATCAAATTTTATATCGCCGATTGATATTATGTGATCACCATCTTCAATTCCAAGATCTTTACCTAGTTCACTAGCGACTACACCATACTTAAGGTCTGATGCATTGTAGTACGTCTCTCCCCAATACCACATCATACCTGCAAATATTAAAAATCCAAGTACGAAATTGACGGTTACACCACCTAACATAATAACCAACCTCTGCCATGCTGGCTTTGATCTGAATTCCCATGGTTGCGGTTCAGCTTCCATCTGCTCAGTATCCATGCTTTCGTCAATCATTCCTGAGATCTTCACATAGCCACCAAAAGGAATCCAACCGATACCGTATTCTGTTTCGCCTATTTGCTTTTTGAAAAGAGAAAAACCAGGATTGAAGAAAAGGTAAAATTTCTCTACTCTAGTTTTGAACCATTTGGCAGGAAAAAAATGACCACATTCGTGCAGCACTACCAAAATCGAAAGGCTAAGAATCAACTGAGCCGAAATACTTATTATTCCCATGAATATTTATGTCTTATTTTTTAGTCTGATCCGTGATATCAGTTCACTTCACAATCATTCCCAACGGTACTATGCAAGGAATTGTTTCATACAAGGCTGCAAATGTAAGATTTATTAGATGAATGCAATTATCGAATCGCTGAATTATCAATTATCAATTATGGAATTGTTGATTTTAAGAATTAATAACTAACTCTAACACATGAAATTTTGAAGATAATCTATTGATAGTCAATAATCGAATGTCAACATTAAAATTTGAATCATCAACACATCAACACATCCTAAAAAAGGAATAACCCGTCAGCCAAGCCCCGAATTTGCAATTCGCTATACAGACCTACGTGTATTGCTATGCAAAAAATCACTTGATCAACACATCAAATAATTAGCACATCAACACATCAAGAAATCAACACATCAATTACGCTACTTCTTCCAATTCTTCATTTGTATCAAAAATTGATAGCATTGTCTCTAATCGTTCCTTTAGTTCTTTTCTATGAATAATGAAATCCAAGAATCCATGGTCTAATAAGAATTCTGATGTCTGAAAACCTTCTGGTAAATCTCTTTTTATGGTCTCTTTAATAACTCTAGGACCTGCAAAACCAATCAATGCACCAGGTTCAGCAAAATTAATATCTCCAAGCATTGCAAAACTAGCGGTTACTCCACCGGTTGTAGGATCCGTCATAAAAGAAAAATATGGAATCTTATTTCTTGATAGTTGAGCTAATTTGACAGAAGTCTTAGCCATCTGCATCAATGAGAAAGCTGACTCCATCATACGTGCACCACCAGATTTGGAGATGATCATAAACGGATGCCTATGCTCGATACAGTAATCAATAGCTCTAGCTATTTTTTCACCCACTACAGATCCCATAGAACCTCCAATGAAAGTGAAATCCATGGCTGCAATTACAAAGTCCTTTCTGCCACATTTTCCATGAGCAACTGATATAGAGTCTTTTAGCCCTGTTTTGATGACGGCGGCTTCAAGTCTATCTTCATAAGTCTTCACATCACTGAATCCTAGGATATCCTTCGAAACTATGTCTTCGAAAAGGAGCGTGTATTTACCATCAAAGATGAGATCAAAATAGTCATGAGAACCAATTCTTACATGGTAATCACACTTTGGACAAATGAATACATTTTCTTTGAGTTCCTTAATAGTAGTCAACTCAGAGCAACTTTTACACTTATGCCAGAGCCCATCTGGAGCTTCTTTTTTAAATTTCGTTGCGGTTTGTATACCGTCTTTTAGTCTTTTGAACCAACCCATATTATATGTTTAATACTCAATTTTAGGTATGCGTTCGGGGGGATAATTTGCATGGCAAAGGTAGAAAAAAAATATAGTTCGCTAGCTTTGATTTGGTTGGTTGAGAATCAATTCGTTATAAATGTCTTGAACTTCTAAAGTGTAATTCATTCACACTATAATTTACCGTTTTTTATCGAAGAATTACATCCTTAGTCGATAACTGTATCAAGAAGCCTATTTTTTTCTTATTTTTGATCTTTGTGAGTGTTCTACCTCACATTCAATTTTGAGATATTAATATGACAGAAATAAAGCCAAAATCATTTTGGAGAAAGCCCGAAGGCGTGACGGGCGCATTAGTATTGGCAGGGGTAGTCCTTGGTAGTACTTATTTAGCGGCAACATTTGTAACCGCAATTTTAGCATTTTTTGCAACTACTGCGGGATTAGTAGTAGGTCTTTTGACATTGGGTATTATCATATTCATGGCGATAGATCCTAAGACAAGAGCACTTGTGAGCTATATGTACAAGAGTGTCATGAGATGGATCACGGGAATATTTGTCCAGATCAATCCCATTGCAATACTGAAAAGTTATGTAGACGATTTGAAAGATAATCTAAAAAAGATGAATCGTCAGACTACTCAACTAAGAGGTCAGATGCATGTGCTGAAGGAAATGATTCTCAACAATCAAAAAGAGATCAAGTCTAACATGGCGCAAGCGAGCAAGGCAAAACAGACAAATAAGAATGCTCAGATGATCCTTAAAAGTCGAAAAGCAGGAAGACTTAAAGAATCGAATATTAAACTAGAAGATCTTTACAGAAAGATGGAAGTTCTATATCGAGTGCTCAATAAGATGTATGAGAACAGTGCTATCCTAGTCGAAGATGTGGAAGATCAGGTCAAAGTGAAGGCAATAGAAAGAAAAGCACTTATGGCTGGACATTCAGCTATGAAATCAGCAATGAATGTAATCAAAGGAGACAATGATAAGAAAGCTATGTTTGATGCAGCACTTGAAGCGATCGCAGATGATGTATCGCATAAGGTAGGAGAGATGGAGCAATTCATGGATATGTCAGAATCATTTATGAAGTCTGTAGATCTACAAAATGGAGTATTTGAAGAAGAAGGCTTGAAGATGCTGGAAAAATGGGAAGCTCAAAGTACTTCGCTTTTATTAGGAGAAGCCAAAGAAGACCTAATCCTACAAGCAAACAATGATGAAGATATTCTAGATTTGGAACATCCAGTGAAAGAACCAGAAATTTTGGGAAGAGATAATCAATACGAAAATTTCTTTGATTAACAGACCGGCTTTTATAGCAAACAAAGATCGGCTTTTATAGCAAATAGCATATTTGCGGGAAAACGATCTCGCCCTGAAATAAAAAAAACAATAAAACGGTCTGAGGCAAAGACCTGCTTTAGTAGAAAACAAAGATCGGCTTTTGTAGAAAATAAAGACCGGCTTTAGCAGCAAATAGAAGATTTGCGGGAAAACGGTCTGAGAGATTTGCGGGAAAACGGTCTCATCCGTAACTATTTTTTACAATTTAAACTGTACCAATTTTTACAAAATAAAAAAAATACAAACTAGCAAAACACATATATTATGGCACCAGCAAGATTAACTTCATTCTCTAAATTATTGATTACACTAGGAATTTTACTCTTAGTTTTTTTTGGAGGTGAATGGGTATTAAATAATACTTCTTTTGGAAAAGGTCTTCAAGAGACAGTAGAAGAGGCAAAGGCTGAGCAAGAAGCTCAAGCTAAGAATAGCGATAACACTGGTTCTTCAACTACAACTTCAAATTCTGGAAGCACAAAAGCTGAAACAGTAGGCGCTACTGATGAAAATGGAGACAAAGTATTAAGAGTACAACTCGTATCATGGGGTGGCTATGCTCCTGGTCTATATTTCAATGAAGGTGCGCAAGCAAATGCAAGGTCTAGATTCTTTAAAGACTATGGGTTCAAAGTAGATTTTAAACTTAATAATGATTTACTAGGTGCTATGGATGCATGGATAGCGGGAGAGTACGATGTATTAGTACAAACCGCGGATGCATTTCCACTGTATACGGCTCCTGCAGATATCAATGCACTTGGCCCAAAGGCTTTCATGCAAGTAGATTGGAGTAGAGGTGGTGATGCTATCATTGTAAAAAGAGGTATTAAAACTGTAAATGATCTGAAAGGTAAAAGAATAGCAATAGCTGTTCCTTCTCCAGCACAGACATTATTGATTTCTTCACTAGAAGCAGCTGGATTGAAATATAGTGATGTTAAAGTAATAGAAACATCAGATAATCTTGCTGCAGCTGAATTATTTAAAGGCAATGATGTAGATGCAGCAGTAGTTTGGAGTCCTGATGATATTTTGGCTACACAAGCAGTGCCAGGATCTAAGATCTTATTGACTACAAATGAGCAATCTCATATCATTGCAGATATTTTATTTGCTAAGCAATCTTTCATTGATAATAATAAGCAAATGGTCAATCAATTCTATGAAGGGTGGATGAAAGGTGTGGCAGAATTGAATTCTGAACCAAATCAAATGAAAGCGGCCAAATATCTTGGTGAGTTGAACGGAGTATCTACTGATGATGCATTAGGTATGATGAGTGTTGTGAAATGGACAAGTCATGGAGATAACATGAACTTCTTCGGTCTGAATAGAAACTACAAAGGACAAAAAGGAGAGGATCTTTATACAAAAATGGCTAGAAAGTTCGTAGAGACCGGTCATGCAGATAATATTGCACCACCTTGGAGATCAGCAGTATCTACAGGAGCGATACAAGCAGCCAATGAGAAGTTGACAGGATCTAATTATGCAGCAGAAAAAGCTAAAGTATTCAAAAAATCATCAACTGATGCTTCGGCTCCAGCCATATCAAGTAAGCCAGTTAGTATTTCTTTCGCTTCAGGACAATTCCAATTAGACCCAAATGCAAAGACAATCATTGATTTACAATTTGCTGAAACAGCAAAGATTTTCGGTAATGCCAAGATAAGAATAGAAGGGAATACAGATAATGTTGGTGCTAAAGCTATGAATGTAGATTTATCAAAGAAAAGAGCTCAATCAGTTGCTAACTATCTGAGAGCTCAATACGGCATGGATGCCAATAGATTTATAATCGTAGGAAATGGTCCTGATAATCCAGTAGCTGGATGTGAGTCAAATCAAAATGATGCTTGTAAAGCTAAAAACAGGAGAACAGATTTCCAATTGATAGCGGACTAAATTTGATAATTGGCCGTGAGATTACCAAGCCCGAGATTCCCAAGCCCATAGGATTGGTAAGCTCATCTATAAACTTGGGAATCTATTAGTACATGGGCTTACCAATCTTTACCGGCTTGGGAATCCCTTGTTGCGAAAGTCTAATAATCATAAACTAAAATAACCAGACACAAATAAAACATGGCTAATACAGATTGGATGTTTCGTCTGCGTGGTTCACTGACTAAATCTCAGAATAATTTGCTTGGGGTTGTTGGTGTTTCTATTTTCTTGGGTTTGTGGATATTACTTACAGCTGGAGAAGATCCTATCGTAGTGAAACAGATATTACCTCATCCATTCAAAGTAGTAAGCTCCTATTCAGAATTGCTTTCTGACAACGACTTAGTCGTAAATACGGCAAAGAGTATTGGACTAAATTTGGCGGGCTATATTTTAGCCATGTTAATTACACTCCCTCTGGGATTTGCAATAGCATTAGTCCCATTACTTAGAGGATTATTTCAGAGATACGTGGAAGCTATTCGTTTTGTACCAATTACACCCACAGTAGGACTATTTGTAATATGGATAGGTATTGGGATAACCATGAAGTCTGCCTTTATGGCATTTGGTATTTTTATCTTTTTGTTACCTGTAGTAATCCAAAGAATAGACGAAGTACAGTCTGTATATCTCAAGACTGTTTACACCTTAGGAGCGACCAACTGGCAGACAGTCCGAACTGTTTATATCCCTTCTGTAATGTCTAGAATATGGGATGATATTAGAATCATGACTGCTATCTCATGGACATACATCGTATTTATTGAATCGTATAGTAGCGCAGGTGGACTTGGAGATATCCTGCTCAAAGGCGCAAAAAGAAGAGGGCGGATTGATAAGGTTTTTGCTTTACTTGTTTTGATCATATTAATCGGAGTGTTCCAGGATAAAATATTCGCCTATATGGATAGAAAATTATTCCCTCATAAGTATCAGACAAAAGGGAAATATGATCACAACAGTAAAGATGCAGAAGAAAGTGCTTTGTCAGTTATTATAGATTACATATGGTTAGCGTTTACTTGGGTGATGTTGTTTTTATACGTTGTAGTAGCAATGGATGAATTTTTTGGAGTCTTAGGAGGTTACAATATTCTCACCTATTTATTTGGTGGTACAGCATGGGTGATCCATTTTATATTTTTATCAATCATAGGCTACAAGATCTACGGGCTTACACGTAAAAAGATCGTGGCACAGCCTGCCCTTGAGTAATGATTCTATATGGTTTTACTACGAACATTAAACCGATTCCAACAATCCGCAAGGAGATTAACATTTAAAAAGAAACCAATACATGGCACGGTTCGAACATAAGGATACACAATATGAAAACATCATAGAGCTATGTGGTATATCACAGAGTTATGATGGGGGTAAAAACTGGATCATGCAAGATCTAGACTTTATTATAGAAGACAAACCAAATCAAGGGCAGTTTGTAGTGATATTAGGGATGTCAGGAAGTGGTAAATCTACACTCTTAAGATATATAGCGGGTCTACAAGAACCTACAAAAGGTGAAGTGCTTGTAAAAGGTCTACCCGTTTCTGACAAAAATAGAGTCAGTATGGTCTTCCAGCAGTACTCTTCTCTACCTTGGATGACCGTGTTAGAGAATGTTGGACTTGCATTAGAATTCAAAGGTATATCAAAGAAAGACAGGGACGAACAAGCCATGGAAATGATCAAGCTCGTAGGACTAGATGGTCACCAAAACAAATTTGCACAATACCCAAGTCTATCCGGTGGACAATTACAAAGAGTGGCCATAGCAAGAAGTCTTTTGGCCAATTCAGAGATATTACTCATGGATGAACCATTTGGAGCCTTAGATATCCGGACCAGATTACAGATGCAAGATCTATTGATTGGTCTATGGGAAAAATTTCAAAGTACAGTTGTATTTGTCACGCACGATATAGCTGAAGCTGTTTACCTAGCAGATGACATTTATATCCTTAAAGCTCAACCTTCTAAGATTGTCGAGCATATTGATATTGACTTACCACTTCAGAGGACAAGGGAGATTAAACGTGACCCTCGGTACACTGAGCTAGTGCATCATGTGGAAGATACTATGTTGAGGGTGAGTGAAATGTAGGTAAATTCAAAGATTTATTTCAAAAATATAGCTATAATCAACCAAGCTAGTGATCTCATCACTTAGATTGTTCAGATCTCCTTTGTGATTTCTCATATCCGAGGCCATCAGATTCAATGCTTTGAATTACCTGATAAAACCTAATGATATTATCTTATGAACGGGGCATATATTGCTGACTGCGTAAAGCTTTTTCTTTTTTATTATCCGATGGAGTTGAGATTCCCACATCAAGCAGCAAAGAAAGGTTTTCAACTTTGTCTTAGATTTCCATCATTGAGTAAATGGTAATTTACCGTTCACTCAACCGTTTAATAAGTCGCGCTACCGTTAGCTAATAATTACTATTAACCTTTCTACTCAAACGCTACATTGTTGTTGTAAACAAATATTAAGAATTGAGTGAACGCTAAAATTAGTTTACTTCAAAAGACTAAACTTATAACAACATGAAAAAGATATCCATCATTCTGACGCTAATCTTCACTTGTTTGATTTTTGAGATTAATGCACAAACTGGCAATGTAGGTATCGGTACCCTTACACCTGATTCCAGTGCAATATTGGACATTCAGAGCACTGAGAAGGGATTGCTTATTCCGAGGATGACCAATGCACAAATTGATACCATTGCCAACCCCGCGGTAGGTTTGCAAGTTTATAGCCTAGATGACAACTGCATTCACCAATACAACGGTTCCAAGTGGTTGATGGATTGTGCCCTTGATTATCTTGAGACAACAAAGCCTCCAGTAAATGACAGTTGGACTAGAATTGGTGATTTTCCCTCTGATTTTGTAGAACGTTACGGAGCTATGACATTTACGCTTAATGGAGTCGTTTTTGTCGGTACCGGTTTTGGTGGAAATAGTCTTAAAAAGGACCTTTGGAAATATGAACCAAATACAGATACATGGACACAATTAAATGATTTTCCAAATGGATTTGGTGAGAGAGTGGGAGTAATATCATTTGTAGTAAATGGAGAAGCTTATGTTGGTACTGGTGGTGGCGGTACCTATAATAAAGACCTTTGGAAATATGATCCAATCACCGATTCGTGGACGCAAATGAACGATTTTCCGGCTGGGTTTGAAGGCAGATTTCATGCAGTAGCTTTTGTGCTTAACGACACTGCCTATGTAGGCACTGGTGATATTTTCGGTCCTGATGAAAAAGATCTTTGGAAATACGACCCAATTTCAGATTCTTGGACTGAAATGAATGACTTTCCTGCTGGGTTTGATGGAAGAGAAAGAGCAATTAGCTTTGTCTTAGATGGAGAAGCTTATGTCGGGATGGGCCAAAATAAATATGATCTTTGGAAATACGATCCAGTATTAGACACTTGGATACAACTGAATGATGTCCCTTTTTATAATGCTTTAGAGCCAGCAGTTTTTATACTTCTAGGAGAAGTATATATGGGAGCCGGTGATGCTTCTGGCGGGAACGACAAAAAGTTTTTGAAATACGACCCAATAACTGATGCCTGGATACAGCTCAACGATTTTCCTTCAGATTTCGCAGCTAGAAATAGAGCTATTGGATTCAGTATTGGTAGCCATGCTTTTGTTGGAACGGGTTCATCCCAAAACGGAGAATTAAAAGATTTGTGGAAATACGACCCACAACGTCCATATCTACTTACCGTCAACCCAAATGGAGAGGCTTCATGGTTTGATCCAAGTAGTAATGATATAATTGATATTGAAGATGCCGATGCTGATCCTACGAATGAATTGCAAGATTGGAGTAACTTGCCGGGCATACCTGCCGCTTTTTCTGACGATACAGATGATGTGGATGATGCGGATTTTGATCCAGCTAATGAAATCCAAACGATCTCAAAGAGTGGAAATACAATTACACTATCTAATAATGGTGGAACATTTACAGATGATGTGAACGATGCAGATTCAGACTCTGCCAACGAACTTATCACAGCAGCTATTCTTAATGGTACTGATCTTGAAATTACTGATGCAGGTAGTACAAAAATCATTGATTTAAGCTCTCTTTTAGGTATAGACAGTACTAAGGTTACTGATAGTGACAATATAGATTTTACCCTATCAGGTACGGAGATCACCGCTCAAATAAAACTAGATGTTATCGTTTCGGACAACATATTAACAAGCAGTACTGATGGACTTAAGGCCGTAGAAGTCGATCCAGAAGTAGGTGCGAATACTACCAACTATCTGCCTAAATGGGACGGAACAGCATTGGTGCAATCCACTTCTGTATTTGAAGATGCAAATGGAAATGTGGGGATAGGTACTACAGCGCCTGAAGAAAAACTAGATATATCTGGTACGATCAAGACAGACGGATTTACAATGCCAACAGATGCATCGCTGAATCATATTCTAAAATCTGATGCTTCTGGTAATGCCTCATGGCAGTCACTTATAGATACGGCTTATCTTCCTGACCTCGACCTAGTGCTTAGTGGTAGTCTCTCTATCGGTACTATTGCAAGATCAGGGGCAGTTCAAGGCAATTATGCATACGTGGTAGATGAAGGTACAGATGATCTCAAGGTCATCGATGTATCTGACCCAAGCAACCCAGTACTTAGTAGTAGCTTCACTATTGGTACTTCTCCTATTTCAGTGGCAGTTCAAGGAAATTATACATATGTTGTAGATATAGTTTCTAATGATCTCAAGGTCATCAATATATCTGATCCTACCAATCCAGTTCTGAGTGATAGTGGATATAGCGGCGATACTCCTATTTCAATAGCAATTCAAGGCAATTATGCCTACGTCGTAGATATGTCTGCTGATCGTCTGATTGTCTTCGATGTATCTGACCCAACCGACATATTTTGGAGTGGCAGCCTCACGATTGGTGCATCCCCTTTTTCAGTGGCTGTTCAAGGCAATTTTGCTTACGTGGTAGATCAAAGTTCCGATGATCTTAAAGTCATCGATGTATCTGATTCAGCCAACCCAGTTCTGAGTGGTAGTCTCTCTATTGGCAATTTACCCACTTCAGTGGCAGTTCAAGGCGGTTATGTCTACGTTGTTGATTCAGATTCTGATGATCTCAAGATCATCGATGTATCTGATCCATTCAATCCAATTCTGAGTGGCAGTTTCTCAATCGGTAGCTATCCTAATTCAGTAGTGGTTCAAGGAGGTAATGTGTACGTAGTGGATCAACTTACTAATGATCTTAGGGTTATCGATATTTCAGACCCAGCTATTCCTGTGCTAAATGACAACCTAAATCTCAGTGCGGGCACTAGTGCTGGGGCTTTTCCAGTATCCATTTCAGTTCAAGGCAACTACGCCTATGTGGTTGACAGATCACAAGATGATTTAAAAGTCATTAAATTGAGTGAAATAAGTAAAATAGGTGTTAATATCAATGGTGAATTGGAAGCCTATATTGATGCAGATTCAGATCCTACGAATGAATTGCAAAATTGGAGTAACCTCCCTGGGATTCCAGCTGCTATTGCTGATGGCATTGATGATGTAAATGACGCCGATTTTGACCCTGCTAATGAGCTTCAAGATTGGAGTAATCTTCCTGGAATTCCCGCTGGTTTCTCTGATGATGTAGATCATGTAGATGATGCTGATGCAGATTCTACGAATGAATTGATCACAACAGTCATTCTTAATAATACTGATTTGGAAATCACGGATGCAGGCGGTACAAAAACCATTGACTTAAGCAGTCTCGCAGGTATAGACAGTACTACTGTAACAGACAGTGACAATATAGACCTAACATTAACTGATTCAGAGATCACAGCTACAATAAAACTCGATGCTGTAGCTTCGAACAACATATTGACAAGCAGTGCAGATGGACTTAAGGCCGTAGAAGCTGATCCAGAAGTCGGTGTGAATACAACTAATTACTTACCCAAGTGGGATGGCTCGGCTTTGGTTCAATCTACGTCTGTTTTTGAAGATGCAATTGGCAATATTGGTATAGGGACTACAAATCCAGAAGAAAAACTAGATATTTCAGGTACGATCAAAGCAAACGGATTTATAATGCCAACAAATGCATCAGTGAATCATATTCTAAAATCTGACTCTTCTGGTAATGCCTCTTGGCAGTCACTAGTAGATACTGCTGATTTTTCTGAGTTCAACCCAGTACTTAGTAGTAGTCTAGCTATCGGTAATTCTCCATTTTCCATCGCAGTGGAAGGAGGCTTTGCATATGTGGTAGATCATGGTTCTGAAGATCTTAAGATTATTGATGTTTCAGACCCAGTTATTCCTGTGTTGATGGGGAGCCTCGGAATTGGTGCCTTTCCACAATCGGTGGTAGTCCAAGGTAGTTACGGATACATTGTAGATGCCGGATCTAATGACTTGAAAATTATAAATATATCTGATTCAACGAACCCATTGCTCATTGGTAGCCTTTCTCTTGGTGGTTTGCCTCTTTCAATAGTGGTTCAGGACAATTATGCATATGTCGTAGATCAGGGTTCCTATGATCTTAAGGTCATCAATGTAACTGACCCAAGTAATCCAGTATTGAGCGGTAGCCTCATTATCGGAACCATACCTAAATCAGTAACAGTTCAAGGGGATTTTGCATATATATTAGATGATGCATCAAACCTTTTGAAAATTATTGATGTTTCGAATCCAGCTAACCCAGTGCTAAGTAGTAGTGTCGGGACAGGAAATGATCCAAAATCAGTGGTCGTTCAAGGAAGTTTTGCTTATGTGCAAGGGAAAGGAAACTTAGGAGTCTATAACGTGTCCGACCCTAATAGCCCATTTCCAACTGATGCTGTAGCAACTGGAAGTTATACGGTTTACGCAGCAATTCAGGATAACTATGTTTATGCGATTAATAGCACTAATGATCAACTTAAGATCATTAATGTGACCGACCCAGCCAATATCATAATAAGCGAGATATATTCGGTTGGAAATGCCCCTACTGCAATAGCTGTTCAAGACAACTACGCCTATATAGTTAATCTAGGTACCAGTGATCTAAAGGTTATTGAAATTGGGTTCGTTGAACCTAAGGTTGTGGGCTACTTAAATGGTGAATTAGTTATCTACACGGATAAAGATCCCGACCCGACCAACGAGCTTCAAAATTGGAGTAATCTACCAGGAATCCCTGCTGGTTTTTCTGATGGTACAGATGCTGTAGATGACGCAGATTCTGATCCAGCGAATGAGATACAAACCATTTCAAAAATGGGTAATACGATCACCTTGTCCAACAATGGTGGCACATTTACAGATGATGTTAACGATGCAGATTTTGATGAAACCAACGAACTTATCACTGCAGCTATCCTTAATGGCACTGATCTTGAAATTACCGAGGCTGGAGCTACAAAAACCGTTGATCTAAGCAGTCTAGGTGGTATTGACAGTACAACTGTGACAGATAGTGATAATATAGATTTTACACTAACCGGTAATGACATCACAGCTCAAATAAAATTAAATACTGTCGTGTCAGACAACATCCTGACAAGCAGTGCTAATGGACTAAAGGCGAAAGAAGCTGATCCACAAGTAGGTATAAATACAATTAATTATCTACCTAAATGGAATGGTACTGCATTGGTGGAATCCAATTCTGTTTTTGAAGATGCAAACGGGAATGTGGGTATAGGAACTGAAGCTCCGGATGGCCCTTTAGAAGTTAAGGTGCCAGGGTACTCCGAGACTGTTATAGAACAAACAGTTTGGACCCAATGGTCTCCATTTTCTTCTGACATTTGGCAAACATTTTTTCTAGTGGAAGGCGGAATTTTGACTTCGATTGATGTAGCTACAAATATTACTGGTCCTATCACACTTAGTATTTACTATGGTTATAGCACTATTGATAATGGTTTTCTTTTATATTCAGAAACTGCTGAAGCTCCTTTTACTAACTCGTTATCGTCTCCCTTTGTACTTTCTACGCCGCTTAATTTACCTTTGGATGCTTCATGGTACACTTTCAGAATACATGGTGGTAACGCAGGTTTTTTTGGTGCTAACAATACTGACCCTTATTCTGGAGGAGAGAGTAATTTGGGTGCGGGGGTTGATTATCAGTTTAGAGTAACTGAGGACTTACCCTCAACGCCAGTAGAAGTTTTATTAGTTACGTCTACTGGTGATGTAGGTATAGGAAGAACGGCAACCACTAATAAATTGGAGGTAGAAGGAGAAGCATCCAAAACTACTGCAGGCTCATGGGTAGGTAATTCTGACAGACGACTCAAAAAAGATATAAAAGCGCTCAATAGTCAACACATGTTAGATCAATTACTTGCTCTGCAAGGCGTAACTTACCAATGGAATGATGACAAGACGGGTTCTAAACGTCCCGAAGGTATCCAGTATGGCTTCATTGCGCAGAACATTCAGGAGGTTTTTCCTTCATTGGTAGTTGAAGATAATCTTGGATATCTCCAAACAGCATATGGTACGTATGATGCAATGACCGTGGAGGCTATCCGTGCACTTTATCAGAAAATTGAAAATTTGGATTCAGAAAATAATCAGCTAAAAACAGAGGTTTCTTCACTTCAAAGTAAACTTACAGAAATGGACCAAATAAAGCAGCGTATGGCTAGACTTGAAGCGGTTTTGTTAGCTCCGGCAAAATCCAATGCCAAAATATCCGAGTAATGATTCTATTTGAGATAGTATGGATACGGCCATGTTTTCGACTTGATCAGAACTAGTAATTTCTATTCTTTTGCAAAAAACTAATTTGTTCACTTAATCTAAGTATGAGTAAGCGGTTGAGTAAACGGTCAATTCATTTGTTAATTAGACTATTCAATAAGTAAATAGACCGTTTAATAATTACTTCTAAATCTAGTGGATAAGTCACTCTAAATTGCGCCTAAGCTTAGTTGCCATTTTTTTAATGAGTCACCCTTTTAACCATAAATACAATAACTATGAAGAATCTATACCTTTTTATTTTTCTATTTTCTATGCTCTACAGTTCTGACTTAAAAAGCCAGGAAATTATAGAAAATTTTTCGTTCGAAAACATGATAACAAATCATGTGAACCACACATCAGATTTTGTGGGCTACAATCAACTATCAAAACTGTCCTTAATTAATACTACTTCATGTGGACAAGATACACTCCAGTATGGTAGAGCGAAAGCTGATCTTACGGATGGGATGTTGGCAGGCCTAGGTTTATCAGGACCATTCACTGCTGCGGGTCAAAGATTTGAAGTTCCAGAAGGAGCAAGTGTAGAGGTAACAGGGTTTGCTCTTTTTGCGAGTATTATAAGTACAGATGCGCCAGTCCAGTGTGCAATATATGAAGCGGACACGAATGGACTACCAATAGGAGAAGCCTTAGCAATGACGGATATAACAGTAACTGCGAATGATACAATTAGTTATATTAATTTTGATACACCAGTAGTCATGACTAGTGACTTTGTGATCACTACAGAACTTATGTCTGCAACACCTTTGGCGGTTAATACCAATAATGGTATGGAAGCAGCTGGACAAGGAGAGCAACTTGCATTACTGTTGTTTCAAGGAAACTGGGTGATTGCAGAGACTTCGGGCCCTCCTGGAGCCTTCAATTTTGATTTCATAATGGAGCCATTTGTGAATTATGATATTTCGGCAGGAATAACAACAGATGCGGAAAATAATACTGTATTTGCAGACTCTAGTTATACATTTACAGCAGATCATTCTTCATTGGTGGGCAGTAGGTTTTTTAATAAAATAGCATTTGATCAATATTTTAGTGGAAGTACCATTTCGTCAACAACATGGGATTTTGGTGATGCTACATCTGTAGAGAATGGAGATGTGACTAGTCATGTTTTTACAGATGATGCTAGTAGCTATACTGTTATGACAACAGCAACAATAGAAGGATATACAACGTCATGTGAAGATGTTATTGAAACAACATTAACTGTTGATACACCATCTGCATTTTCATGTGGACAAGATACACTCCAGTATGGTAAAGCGAAAGCTGATCTTACGGATGGGATGTTGCCAGGCCTAGTTCTATCTGGACCATTCACTGCAGCAGGTCAAAGATTTGAAGTTCCAGAAGGAGCAAGTGTAGAGGTAACTGGATTTTCTCTTTTTGCGAGGATTATCAATGAAGATGCCCCAGTACAATGTGCAATTTATGAAGCTGGAATGGATGGATTGCCTATGGGCGATGCATTGGCAATGACCGAAATAACAGTAACTTCAACAGACACAATAAGCTATATCAATTTTGACACTCCAGTAACGATGACTAGTGATTTTGTAATCACAACAGAATTGCAATCGACTACTCCTTTGGCGATGAATACAAATAGTGGTATGGCGGGAGCTGGACAAGGAGAGCAATTAGCACTGTTACTATTTCAAGGCACTTGGGTTGTGGCAGAAACAACAGGCCCTCCTGGAGCCTTCAATTTTGATTTTATAATGGAGCCATTTGTGAATTATGATATTTCGGCAGGAATAACAACAGATGCGGAAAATAATACTGTATTTGCAGACTCTAGTTATACATTTACAGCAGATCATTCTTCATTGGTGGGCAGTAGGTTTTTTAATAAAATAGCATTTGATCAATATTTTAGTGGAAGTACCATTTCGTCAACAACATGGGATTTTGGTGATGGCACATCTGTAGAGAGTAGCGATATGACTAGTCATGTTTTTTCAGATGATGCAAGTAGTTATACTGTTGTGACTACAGCTACAATAGAAGGATATACTACATCATGTGAAGATATTATTGAAACAACGTTTGATGTTGAAATTGTTAATAATACGATAGATAATCTTTTAGAATCTCCAGTTTCAATCTCACCAAACCCTTCATTTGGTTACAGTCAGATTCATTTGAATTTGAAACAATCAAATGATGTGAATATTGCTATATATAACTTAATCGGACAACAGGTAAAAGCTTATCACTTGAATAATATTAATGAATCGACTTTTGAAATCGATCTTTCATATCAAGATTCAGGGCTTTACATTGTT
Organism: uncultured Saprospirales bacterium; assembly: GCA_913061325.1. GTDB lineage: Bacteria > Bacteroidota > Bacteroidia > Chitinophagales > Saprospiraceae > CAJXUU01. Next base: position 16,822 of record CAJXUU010000041.1, read on the forward strand.
GAAATCGAAATTGATGGACGCACACTAATAAAAAAGTTGATTATTCAATAATTAGATGCATTTTGCATAACCCCAAATTGTAATTAAAAAGCAGCCACAGCATAATCTGTGGCTGCTAACGTTTATCAAAATTAGTTATTATTGAAAGAGCTAAATGATAAATTGATTTTTTTTTTACAAACTTTTATTTTGTAATATAATCATGAATAATGCGCAATGGTTTTGTAATTGCGTTCACATAAAAAATAATCACCAAAGATGATTGATTCTACCTTATTTATGTATCCTTTAATTAAATCAACGATCCTATGGAATTAATTTGGAATGCGAGTTACTTAGATCTGAAAAACCTTATTAGTATTTCCAGAGGAGATCAGTTAGTCGTAAAAAAATACTTAAAGCAATTTCAAGAGTTAATGCCTGCCAGAATTGAAAGTTTAAAAAATAGTTTAGAGTTAGAAGACAGAAAATCAATTCGTCAAATTCTACATCAAATGAGTCCACAGTTACAATTCTTTGGAATCCCTAATGTGGAAATGCCTATACGCAGGCTTGAGTTTGAATATGAAATCATGCCCTACATCGACCTTGAAATTTTAGTAGAAAACATTTTAGAAAAAATATTAGTTGCGACAAATGAAGTGAATTCAATATTAGGAAAGTATTTTGCTTGATTATAATAATTAAAAATAAACCATGATTGCACATCCTTATCAAAAAAGCCTTTTTTATGAAAAAATCATTATTACTATTACTATTGTTCTTTTCATTTTCTTCAACAGCACAAGTTAATACAGATTCACTTAAGGCTGTTTGGAACGACACCTCAATATCAGATACCATCCGTTTAAAAGCTGTAGGCATAATTGCACAGGAAGGTTTCCGTTTTGCGAATCCAGATAGTGCTTTTTATTATGCTCAATTACAATTTGATCTTGCAAAATCAATCGAAAACAAGAATTTCATGATTCTTGCTTTAAATATTCAAGGAGACTCCTATTTGTTAAAGGGCAAACCAGATGAAGCATTTGAAATTCTTAATCACGCATTAAAATTATCTATAGAGCTTAGTGATAAAAAACCTAAAATAAGTACCTTAGGTAATATCTCAAGGGTACTCGAAGCAAGGGGAGAATTAGGGAAAGCACTCGAATATAATTTGCAAATACTAAAACTTAGTGAAGAAATACAGGATAAGGAATCAATCGGTAAAAGTTTATCAAATATTGGAGAAAATTATATGAAGAAGGGTGATTTCCCAAAAGGTATTGAATACCTAAACAGATCAAAAAATATATTTGAAGAACTAGATAATGAGTATAATGTGGTTAAAGTACAGGCTTCAATGGCTCAAATTTATCTACAACAAGGAAATCTAGACGAAGCACGTAAACTTATTCTTTTAAACCTAGCCTATTTTGAGGAAACAGGAAACAAAACACTTATATCAGGCTCCTTATCTAATTTGGGAGGTATCTATGCGAGTCAAGGAAAGAACAAAAAAGCATTAGAATATTTAGAGAGAGCTATGGTGTTTATCGAAGAGTCAGGAAACATTCCTTACATCGCAGGACTTTCGCAGAATATGGGATGTATTTATTATGATGAAGGTAAGCTAGAACGTGCATTAGAATACTTAACAAAAGGATTACAATTATCCGAAAAAATTAAAAATTTAAATTCTATTGCTAGTGCAAAGAGTAAAATTGGACTTATTTTGATGAACCAAGGAAAATACGCCAAAGCAATCGTCTATAGCACTGAAGCATTAAGTTTTTACCAAGAAACTACTGATGTCAAGAATATAGAAATGTCTTCGGAAAGTCTTATGAAAGCTTATAAAGCTATTGGAAGCTATAAAAAGGCTCTGGCAATGAATGAATTATTTCATCAGATGCGTGATAGTTTGAATAGTAAAGAAAATCAAAAGGCAATTATTGAAATGCAAGTTCAGTCAGAATATGATAAACAAAAAGCAATAGATGATGCTGAAAATGAAAAACTGATCGCTATAGAAACTCAAAAGAAGGAATACCAACAAAAACTTTTCTTGGCTACTTCGGTTGCATTATTACTCATTTCATTATTGGCATTTTTTAATTTCAGTCGATATAAAGAGACGAAACGGCAAAAAGCAATCATTGAAGAACAAAAGAAAAAAGTAGAGCAATCGGAAAAGTACAAGGAGCAGTTTTTAGCAAATATGAGCCACGAAATACGAACTCCCATGCATGCAATCTCTGGCATGGTGAAGATCCTTGAGCGTAATGATCATCCTCCCTCGCAAGATGTGTATTTGGACGTTATGAAAAAAAGCTCTAAAAATCTTGTTGTTATTCTGAATGATGTTCTTGATTTATCAAAGATAGAGGCTGGTAAGTTGGATATTGAAAGTATACCTATCTATCTTTCAGAAGTAGTAAATAATGTAATGCAAATTTTAAAGTACAAAGCGGAGGAGAAAGGCCTTTCTTTTACCAGCCAAATTTCTGAAGATATACCAGATGTAGTTATGGGGGATCCAACTCGTCTCAATCAAATCCTACTAAATATTGTTGGCAATGCAATTAAGTTTACTGAAAAAGGAAATGTAAATATTGCGCTAGAAAAGAAAGAAGATCGATTGATCTTTAGCATCAAAGATACTGGGGTCGGTATGGCCGAAAGTAATTTGAAAAACATTTTTGATGCCTTCGCACAAGCTGAAGGATCTACCAGTCGTCAATATGGAGGGACTGGTCTCGGATTAAGCATTTCACAGCAATTAACACAATTGCAAGGCGGAAAACTTTGGGTGGAAAGCCAAGAGGGGGTAGGGAGTACCTTTTATGTTAGTTTACCATTATTGACAGCGCCAATAGATGCGGTTGGTCAAGACCTAATCTCAGAAGAAAAGCTAAAACAAATGGCTGGATCACTTAGAGGAATACGTGTGTTGTTGGCCGAGGATAATAGTTTTAATCAGATGATAGCATTGGATGATCTTTCCTATTATTTCAAAGATGTTATAATTGATATTGTAGCTGATGGTTTAGAAGCTGTGAACAAATTTGAAAATGGACAGTATGATCTCATATTAATGGACGTACAAATGCCAAATATGAATGGTTTTGAAGCTACACGGGCAATTAGGGATCTAGAATCCAAAATAGGTGTCAAAAAGCCAATTTCAATAATTGCTATGACGGCTAGTTTAATAAAACCTGAAATAGAGAATTGTTATGCTGCAGGGATGAATAACTATATTCCAAAACCTTACAAAGCCGAGGAATTGATCGGACCGATTTATGAAGAGTTAAAATCTTGAATTCATAAATAAGACGGAAATCGTTTGAGTGAAAAAAAACATTAGAGTATATGCTAGAGTAAATGTAAGATGGAATTGAGGGTAATTTATTCTAAACACCTTGAAATTAGACTAGTTTTGGAGGAATATTATTAGATAGCCGAAACTCATGATATGAAATTAACCAAGATTAGAAGTATGATTATCGATGATGACCCATTTATCAGAGATTTGTTAAGTGATAAGCTTAATCAATACTTTCCAGAAGTGGAAGTTTTGAGCACGGCAATCAGTGGAAAAGAAGGGCTCGAAAAAATATCAATTTATAAACCAGAGCTAATTTTTCTTGATGTGGAGATGGCAGACATGACTGGATTTGAAATGCTTACTCAGATTGAGAACATTGATTTTAAGATCATATTTATTACATCCTATAGCCATTATGCTATCAAAGCCATCAGATTCAATGCTTTAGATTATTTATTAAAACCAATCGATTTAGGTGAATTAAAAAAGGCAATCAAACGATATAAGAGAAGCACACTCAATAATGAAAACGTATACTTGGCCTTGCTGAATCAACAAACCAAGCAAGTATCAAATCATCAATTGATTTTAAAAACACAAGAGGGTGAAATTAATCTAGTGATTAATGATATCATCCGATTGAAGGGCGATAGCAATTACAGCTATATTTATCTGAAGGATGGTGAAAAGAAGCTCGTAAGTAAAACATTGGCCTTCTTAGAAGAACTTTTGAATGATAAAGGATTTTATAGGTGCCATAGGTCTCATCTAATAAATGGTGCACATATAGAGCATAACTCCAAGAGGGATTCAGTGAGCCTTTCTGATGGCTCAGAAGTCCCTATTGCAAGAAGAAAAAAGGCGGAATTTAAAGATTGGAAAGAAGCATTTCAAAATTAAGCACAAGGCGAAGTTTTATAAATTTACTCCAAACAAACTTCCCGCTCCTTCGCCACACCTAATTTTACTTTAATATTATCCTGCAACGTAGTCGCCAGAGAAAGTCCAACATAATCTACTTTGATAGGAAATGATTTATGCTTCCTATCCACCAATACAGCAACTTCTACTTTTTTGGTAATTATATCAAGAAATGGCTTGAATGCGTAGAAGATAGTCCGCCCAGTATTCGCCACATCATCTACTATGATAACCACTTCGTTTTTAAGTTCTTCATCTGAGAGATTGATACTTACATCATCTTTAGTCGGCTTGGCAGGATTGAGTGTGATATTGGCTAAGGTGATTTCTACGTCTGATATTTTATTAATCGCCCTTTTGATCAATTTGGCAAATCCAAGACCATTGTTATTGATGCCAGCTAAGACGATTGATTTTTCAGTATAGTTGTGCTCGAGTATTTCGATTGCTAATCTATTTATTTTTTGAGCTATCTGTGTATTGGTGAGTAATTTCATTCTTTAGTATTGTGAGGCAAATATAGGGGATTTTTTAGACCTCAGAGGTTTTCAAAACCTCTGAGGTCTTTAGACAATCAAGATGATGCTATCCGTGTTTTTATATTAACTTCTAGAATAATACTCAGCAACATCTTTAGGGTACTTATCCACAATCAAATTAATATTTATTCCTTGTTCTAACCAAGCCTTACATCCAGCCAATACCATATTAAATCCCCCATTAGAATCTATGATTGCAGTTTGAAGCTCCTTACCTTTCTGATCAAAACCATAATGTTTGATAGATAAATAAGTTACAGAAGGTGAAATAGAAATAAAGTGAAATTATACTGTAGTTTCACTTCCTCCACCTACCCATTTCATTTTGATTAATTCATCTGGTATAAGTTCTAATGCTGTAGCCTCGGCTGAGACACCATACATCTTCCATTCCCAAGTAACGGTTTTGTTTAGTTCTAGTGGACCTGTGCTGTCAGTAAACCAAAACTGTTTAGTAATTTCAGGATTAATAAAAGCTTGGTAGACTTCTGATGCTGGCCGTCTTATGGTCATTTGTGCAGACACTTCTTTAATCATTTCCATTGAGATGGATTTATTTAATTATAGGTGAAATTCGTTTTCCAAAATTCATCACAATGAGATACAGGGTCAAAATTCCACCTATAAAAAGAAAGAAATTGACGAAGCCATTTCCACCAAAATAAGTAGCAGTAAATTCCCCATCGATTATAAAATCAATCTCAGCTTTGGCGGAATTAGTAGATATATACAATCCATTTTGATCATTTTGGATGTTAAAAATCTGATCTTTATCGGATTATCCGTAAATATGTGTGCCGAAGAAGACACCAAGTAATAATATAAGAAATGTCTTGCAAGATAAATCAACCATTGGATGGTTTTTATAGTTTTGTAGGTAGATTGATACTGTTGCCACATTCTTAAGATGTGAGACATTATAGATCAGAAATATACACAAATACTTAAAGGATATGAAATGTCGATGACTAGGCTATAGAGACCAGAGGAAGTAATTAAAGTCGTTGGTTAATTTTTTGTGCCCTTAAATTTTTATTTTTTGAGATTCTGGTGTACATGCTCAGACACCGACGGAGATGATTAAATATAAATCGTTGACTTTTTGAGCAAATAAAATTTTAAACATATGAAAAGAACATTCTTATTCTTGATATTCATTTGTACGATTCAGGGCAGTTCTGTCTTGGGGCAAAATTTTGATCCAATTAATATTCCATTTGAAGTAGATGGAGAAATACAAGTGAATGCACTTATAGGGGGATTGATAGCACCTCAGTTTTCTAGTTTTGATTTAGATGGTCAAGGTGCTGAAGACCTTATTGTTTTTGATAGGAATGGCAATGTACTTCTTCCGTTTATCAACAAATCTACTCCAGGAAATGCAGATTATGAATATGCACCTGAGTATACTAATCAGTTTCCGGATTTACGCAATTTTGCTCAATTTCATGATTTTAATGGAGATGGGAAAAAAGACATTTTCACATTATCATCTGTTTTACCAGGCGTAGAGGTTTGGAGAAATACTAGCCAAGGAGACAATATTTCCTTCGAGTTGATGAAATTCAATTTTGGATTGGGGAATATTTTGCAAATTCCATCAGGAAACAATTTTTTTACTCAATTATATGTGAGCAGTATTGATATTCCTGCCATTATTGATGTTGATGGAGATGAAGATTTAGATTTTCTTACGTTTGAGCCAGGTGGAAGCTACATGTATTATTATAAGAACATGACCAAGGAAATGGGCCTGACAGATACGCTTATCTACGTACTAGCAGATGCATGCTGGGGTAAGTTCTTTGAGAGTGGTGTAGGAGAAGAAATCTCCTTGAGTAGCAGTTCAACGATGTGTTCTCCTGGATTGCATGATGATGGAAAAGGTGATGCTGCCGGATTGAGACATGCAGGCTCTACAGTGCTTGCGCTTGATGGTGATGATGATGGTGATTTAGATATGTTGCTAGGAGATTTAACAAATAACGGACTCGTTTATCTCGAAAATGGGGGGTCAAGTGAAATGGCACACATGATTTCTCAGAATCTAAAATATCCTACAGCTGCTAATGAAGTAGATATATATGTACATATAGCACCGTTTTTTATTGATATTGACAATGATGGAAAAAGAGATCTGATAGCTTCTCAAAACAATAATAATGGAGCTCAAAATGTGAACCACATATGGTACTATAGAAATGTAGGAACGGATGCTTCACCAAGTTTCGAACTTATAGAAAAGGATTTTCTGCAAAATACATCTTTGATCATGGGAAGCAGTTCTCATCCTACTTTTTTGGATTATAATGGCGACGGACGGCAAGATATACTTGTAGGTACCCACAGGAAAGTCTTTAGTAGCGATACAGAAACTAAATCATTGTATTTATACGAAAATGTGGGAACAAAATCTTCACCTTCTTATAAGCTGGTTTCAGATGATTACTTAGGGATGAGTGGAATAGTGGGTGATTTTGATGGATACCTTGCACCTACTCTAGGAGACCTTGATAGTGACGGGGACTATGATTTAGTCATAGCAGACAAGAGAGGATATTTGTACTATTGGGAAAATAAAGCTGGAGCTGGGAACCCTTATCAATTCGACAATTTTATTTATCAATATAAAGACATCAAGCCAGGATCAAATTGTAAACCAGCAATTTACGATCTTGATGGTGATGGTTTAAATGATTTAATAGTTGGAGAAAAAAATGATAATACAAATGCTGAAACTGGAGAATTTGGGGGTCTTAATTTTTTCAAAAATATAGGAACAGTCGGTGAGCCCGATTTTAATTCTGATGTATCTGCTGTTGGAAATACGAATACATTAGGGAATGTATACACTAAGGCTATTAATACGACCAGCGGATCTAGTTCACCAAGTTTCTTTGTCTCTAATGAGGAATTATTCCTTAGTGTAGGAAGTAGAGGTGGAAATGTCTTTGTTTTCAATGATATCGAAGGGAATCTTTATGATTCTTTCAATATAGTTTATCATGAAATGCCTATTCTAGATGTTGGTCTAAGATCAACCGCTATATATGCTGATCTTGATGATGATAATTTTTATGAAGTTATAGTCGGAAACGACAACGGGGGACTTAGAGCATTTAATACCACGTTCGAAGTAGGTGATGGATCTTCTGTAAGTAATACGGATGAACTTAAACTTACGCTTTCGCCTAACCCAACAAATGATATATTAGATATAAATCTTGCAGATAGCACCAAAGCGGATTATTCAATATTTGATGTTAATGGAAGGTTAGTGAAATCAGGCAAATTGGAGAGTAAATTCACCAGACTTCCTGTTGGAAATTTTGCTTATGGGATCTATTTAATTGATGTAAGAACTAGTAGTAAAAGTAGTGTAAAACGTTTTGTAAAACTATAGTAAAAGCCAAATTTATCTTGCAAGACCATATTTACTTTAGACATTTCAAAAACAACCCAATGAAATACATCATTTAACTACCTAAATGATTGATTACTTTCTTACTTTTGCGCGATATTTAAGAAAAACATAAAAAAAGAATAAAGATGGCTAGTAACAGAACTTTCACAATGATCAAACCTGATGCTGTAAAGAACGGACACATCGGGGCAATCCTTAACCAAATTAATGGTGCAGGTTTTAAAATCATTGCTATGAAATACACTAAACTATCAGCTGAAAAAGCGGGTGAGTTTTATGCAGTTCACAGTGAAAGACCTTTCTACGGAGAATTAGTAGAATTTATGTCTTCAGGACCAATCGTTGCTGCAGTTTTAGAAAAAGACAATGCAGTAGATGATTTCAGAACTTTGATAGGCGCAACTAACCCTTCAGAAGCTGCGGAAGGAACAATCAGAGCGAATTATGCAACTAGTATAGGAGAAAATGCAGTTCATGGATCTGATAGTGATGACAATGCAAAAATCGAAAGTGATTTTCATTTTGCAGGAACAGAAATGTTCGCATAAGATAATATGGATTTAAAGTAACAAAAAGCACTTTCAGATTAACTTCCGGAAGTGTTTTTTGTTTTTAACTTTAGAAAGGAAACCAAATAACAAAGAAAACCGACAGTTACATACCATACAAATGAATATATTATATTTACTTTGCAGCCCAATACAGGAGGAAGAGATATGGATAAAATAAGATTGGATATAGTTGCTTTATCGCACAGCGTAACACAATCGCACAATTATGCAGTTGTATTAGGTGAAGAAGGCGGAAACAGAAGGTTGCCAATAGTGATTGGAGGTTTTGAAGCGCAAGCTATTGCTGTTGCAATGGAAAAGATGTCTCCAAATCGACCACTTACACATGATTTGTTTATGAATGCACTAACTTCATTCAATGTAACTCTGAAGGAGATTGTTATCAATAATCTTCTTGATGGGATTTTTTATGCGCAATTGATCTGTGAATGTAATGGTGAAATAATTCCTATTGATTCTCGCACTTCTGATGCAATAGCTATGGCTGTTCGATTCGAATGTCCTATTTATACGCATGAATTTATTATGGAGACAGCTGGCGTAGTTTTAGATGAACCATTGGGGGAAGAAACAGAATCTAAACCTGAAAAAGAGAAACCTAAAAAGAAAACACTAAAAGAATACTCGAAAGAAGCATTAGAAAAGATGCTAGAAGAAGTATTGGCGGCAGAAGATTATGAAAAAGCAGCAAAAATACGTGACGAGATAAATAATCGTTAGCTGTAACATTTTGACTATTTTTGGCGTTTTGGAATTGGAATTGAATATATCTATCCTTCTTTAAATAAAATTAATCTATATATATGAAACACATAATTAACATTCTTCTTGCAGTACTTGTCTTCGGATCAGCATCTGCACAAATGGTGATGACCGAAGGTTACATCAAAATGGAAATGACCGATATTACGAGCACTGGACAACAAGGTGCTGAATTAGGCATGCTTAAAGGCGCTCAAATGGAAGTACATTTTGCAGGGGATAAAGTATTAACATCGATCAATCTAATGGGCGGTATGATGAATATGTCAACCCTCGTTGATAAAAAAGCGAACAAAACAGATATCCTAATCAATGCTATGGGGTCCAAAATGTGGGCTGAAGAAACAAATGATATTGCGAACAAAAATGAAGTGTCGAAAGCTGTAGCTGGTATGGAAATCAAATATGACAAAAGCCAGACGAAAGAAATTCTTGGATACACAGTAACTAAAGCAACCATAACAAGAGCAGACCAGCCTGGAATGACAATGGAAGCATGGATTACAGAAGATATTAAGATTGATTCTGATTTTATTCCTGGAATGGAAGATCTTCAATTAAAAGGATATCCACTAGAAATTACAATCACTACGAATGGCACTACGATGTCAATCATGACAAAAGACATTAAAAATGTTGTAGATATGAGCAAGTTTGCGCTTAATACTACTGGTGCTGAAAAGATAAATATGAGTGACCTATCTAGTATGATGGGTGGTATGGGAATGTAATCTTATACTTAACTAAAATAAACGATCCGAAGTTCTTAATTGAGCTTCGGTTTTTTTTTGTCTTGTTTCTGTCTCTTATACACATCTGACGCTGCCGACGAAGAGGATAG